>NZ_FNGA01000005.1:0-331194 GCF_900101105.1 Maridesulfovibrio ferrireducens | reverse complement strand
GGCTTTCTTCTCTTTTCCATGATTTTGCAGATTTATTGGATTCTGCTTGTGGCCGATAGAATTGTGTCCATATTTCATCAAAAGTAATGCCTTTATCTTTCTCTGCCTTTTCGCGGGTTTCTTTTTCCTTGAGGGCGGCGGTGGCCATTTCTTTTTTCTGTTTCAGGGTCTGTGGAAATTTACCTTGGGCCTGACTGACTTTAAGCTCACTCAGAATATTAGCTGCATCCTGAGCTTTGAACCCATTGCTTGCCCAACCTATGGGCTCGGTTTTGGTCTTGCCTTCATACTTATAGGTGATTGCAAAATACTTGTCCGGTTGAATACCGTGCTTACGGGTTTCGTGCTCACGGTAGCGTACTCCGGGGTACTTTGTTTTGTTCCATTTTGGTCTTGTTGCCATCCTTACCTCCATTTCCTGTACAACTCCTGTACAACTTTTTTAAGAGATGGACAATGATCACAAGTGATAATAAATGAAACTTATTCAGTTAAAAAGTTAGTTAAAACAATGGTTAACTGAATTTTTGTGAAGATGTGTGATTTCTTCTGAAACCCTATAAAACGGACTCAAAATCCGCCGGTAGTGATACCATGAGAGTTCAATTCTCTCTCCCGGTACCATTTGAAATATAAGGGTTTCTCACTGAAAGTGAGAAGCCCTTTTTTCATGCCCAAAATAGCTCTCCCCACACTCTTCCCCATAAAATTTAAAAAAGTGAAAAAAGTTTGATTAAGTTCAAATTTTTTTCACTTTTTTGTTCCCCATGTTTATTTATTGGGGAAGTTCGTTTAACCATCATCCTATTTGTAAAAAAAATATACCTCAGTTAAAGGGGGATAAGCTGTATAAAAGCATAGGGAGATAGCGAATGAGTGAAGCGCAGAATGATAAAGTTACTGAGGTTCAAATTACAGATGTGAATACTTTTGAAAATGAGAAAGAACAATTTGTTGAAGCTAAGACTAAAGTTGTTGAGCAAGAAGATGAAAAGCCTAAACGTGAAGCTCTCATTCAGTCACTTTTTCAAGAAAAGAGTTTTGAAGACAAGCTATTAGAGGCATTTGTGTTGTTTGTGAGTATGATAATTCCTGTAGTTATTATCAAGTATGTTCCTAGTCATCCAAATGCTTCAGTATTGGGCTATGCCTTTATTTGCTTTTTTGTTCTTTGGCTAACAATTTATTTGTTTAATTTTGCACTCTCACATTTTATAGAAGGGATGAACTTTTTTACAAAGAATGAAGTTCAGCGACGAATTTTAGCTTCGGAATTGAGAACTAGGTGGAATCGAAAATCAAGTGCTGATTTTACGAACGCAATTCTTGAAAATAGATTGAAAGTGTATTTTATGTCTGAATATAATTCTGTAAAATTTATGAAGATAGGTTGTTTTCATTCTTCTTTTTTCCGTCAGAAAGAAAGAGCTATTCGTCTTTTTGATGAGCGATGTTTTTTTGATTTAGATGAAGTAGAGAAGATTGAATTAAAATATTCAAGATTTTTGTCAGATGAAGACCGTTTAGCCCAAATACAAAATTTAAAGATTGAAGAGCTTAAAAAAGAAGTTAAATCTTATCAAACACAGAAGGCTCGTTTGACTCTCGCTCAGAAAAAGTTAGACGGAGCACATAAAGAAGGCTTCTTTCTTGCGAATATGGTGCTGGAAATGGTCAAAGACCCGACATCCTTACAGACTTTTTCTCATGAGGATTACCAAGCGATTGCTGATAAGGTTAAGGATAAAAAATATATTCAGGATTTGAGTTTGAATCGTCCTGCAGATAAGTTGATTAAAATTTTTCGTCTGAATCTCCCCTCAGAATTTAGAAACACAGGAAATGATTCCAAGTAAAAACCTTGGGACAATATGGACAAAATGGACAAAATTATATTTCTGTCCATTTTGTCCATATTGTCCGGTCATAATTATTCTTCCTTTTTTATTTCTATTTCGGCTTACAGTTTAAAATACCCCGCCTTGCTTCCTACTCTGTTGATAAAATTTCAAGTTTTTACAGTAAAGACACCTTAGAATTTAAATTTCTAATAATACCCTGAAAATAAAGAAGTTTGCCCTCCAAATTCTGTCTATATCCGACAGGACTTGGAGGGTTTTTAACAGAATTTCTACCCTTCCAGATGGTTTAACAGCTCCGTTAAACGTGATCGATTTGCATCGAAGAACAAACACCTCCAACCAACAAGGAGAAATCGATGCAAGGACTATTAAGCACAAAAGAAGCTGCGGAAAGATTGGGACTCAGCCCCGGAACATTGGAAGTATGGCGTTGTCTTGGAAAAGGTCCGCGCTATATCAAAATTGGGCGGCGTGTCGGATACGATGCTAGTGATCTGGATCTCTATGTTGAATCTTGCAAAATTATTCCGCTCGAAGAACAAGCCAACTTGCCGAGGCCCAGATGAACGAGTCCGGCACAGACATTCTTTCTATGTTCAGACATAAACCCCCTGTTCCGTTGGGGCCGCAGTTTCCGCCTTCGTTGGCGTCAATTTCGTTGCCTTCGGTTCTGGCCGAGTACAGCTATGAACTTAGTGAATCTCTACAAGTTCCGTATGAGATGGTTCTTTGTAATCTATTTGGAGTTCTATCCACCGTCGCGCAGCGGCGTTTTTCTATACAAGTGAAGGAGGGGTATCATGAGTCCTTAAATCTTTACCTGTTGTCACCGCTTCCACCCGGTGAGAGGAAAAGTGCTGTTACTCAGGCTGCACGCAGGCCGTTAACACAGTGGGAGAACGATCAAGAAAAAGTAATCGGTCCATTGGCTCAGGAAGTGCGTTCAAAACGACTGACGTTAGAACGTGCCATTGATCATCGTCGTAACTTGGCTGCTAAGGCAAAGAATTCTCAGAATCGAAACAATATCTTGCAAGAGATTCGTGACCTTGAGGATGAATTGCCGGAGTTACTTTCTATTCCAAGATTACTTGCTGATGACATTACTCCTGAATGTTTGGCTATGCTCATGGAGCAGCAAGGCGAGTGCATGTCTATCATTGAGGCCGAAGGCGGTCTCTTTGATACCTTTGCAGGACGGTATAGCAAGATGCCTAACCTTGATCTTATATTGAAAGCGTTTAGTGGCGAGCCGTGTCGTGTGGATCGTAAGCACGGGCAGTATATCGGGCTCAAGCATCCATTGTTGACTATATGCGTTACAACTCAGCCGGATGTTTTGCGTGGAATGGCCATGAATCCAGAGTTTAGAGGGCGCGGCTTTCTGGCTCGGTTTTTATACTTCTTTGGTCAAAGCAGACTTGGGTTTCGAATTGCGGAGCCTCCGAAAGTTTCATTGCAGGTTGAACGAGCTTTTCTAGAGCGAGTTGAACTACTCTTATCCTTCAAAACAAATTCCGAAATTACTGATCATAGTCAGCCCTTGTTGCTCAGTGCTGAAGCGTATGAGTCATGGAAAGGTTTTTTCTTGCTCATTGAGGCAGAGTTGCGACCGGGGAAAAGTCTTGAAAATATGACTGACTGGGCGGGCAAAGTTCCCGGTCAGGTTGCTCGTCTTGCCGGATTGTTACATTTGGTTTCATCTGTAAAAATTGAATCCCGAATTGAACAATCTGTAATGCTGGCAGCTACCGAACTTGGTAAGAAGCTTGTCTCTCATGCTCTATATGCTTTTCATGATATGGGGTGTGATGCTTTGACTTCGTGTGCTCAGGCCGCTCTTAAGTGGATTAAAAATAGAAATATTGAGCAATTCACTTTTCGGGAATGTCATCGTGCTATCCGTGGAAGATTTCCTAAAAAGAAGCAGGTCGAGCAGGGCATAACGATGCTTGAGGATTATGGGTATCTTGTTCTGGTTCCTATTCAATCATCTGGTGTTGGCCGTCCTTCGAGCCCGAGTTATAAAGTTCATCCGGCTGTTCATGCGCAGGAGGTTACTCCAAAAGGAGTTTATAGCCAGCCTACCCAACGTGACACAGCTTGCTGCGCAACCAGTGACGCCGTTGGGGCTGGCGAGGGAGGCAAGCCTCCCTTCGATCCCTCCGTTTACGCCAGAGAAATGGAGGCTGTATGAGCACAGCACGCACTAAATGGATTAATCTTAGAGTTACGCCGGAAGAAAAAAAGATCATCACTTCCGAAGCAGAAACTAAGGGAATGAGTACTTGCGATTTTGTGCGCCATAAATTGGGAAAGCAGCGAGTTCGTAAAACCAAACGTGAAAGAGAGAAGCTGCTTCACGTTGCCCGTATAGGAAATAATCTCAACCAGCTTGCCCGCTGGGCAAATACTTATAAAAGCAATGCAGATTCAATTTTGATTCTTGCTGAACTGTCAGCGGTTGAAAAGGAGTTGAAATGTATATGAGGGTTTTTCGGTACGGCAAAGGGAATGGAGTCGCATCCATAAAATATGTTCTTGATCCAAAACGAGAGGGGCGTGAAGATTCTCCGCCAGAAGTTTTGCGTGGAGATCCGGAGACAGTGCAAAAGGTTATCCGCTCAACTGATCGAGTATGGAAATTCACTTCCGGTGTTCTCTCTTGGGCTCCAGAGGATGAAGTTACACCTCGGACTGAAAAAGAAGTCATGGATGACTTTGAAAAAATAGCTTTCGCAGGCATGGAGCCGGATCAGTATTCCATCCTTTGGGTTCGGCACAGCCATGCCGGACACCCTGAATTGCACTTTATTATACCGCGTACTGAACTCAGGCAGGATAAAGCCATGAATCCATGCCCGCCCAACTGGCAGAAACAATACGACGTTTGGCGTGATCTTTGGAATGAGCGCAAGGATTGGGCAAAGCCTGATGATTTGAAGCGGTCTCGGCTTACACAGCCGGGGAAAGATATACATTCTCCAAAGGGTAAGCAACTGAACGACTTCCGTAAAACCGTAACTGACTATTTGGCGCAAGGGATAGCTGACGGTTTGCTTAAGGACAGGAAGGGTTTAGTCACGGCTCTTCAAGAATTAGGTTATGCCGTGCCTAGGCAGGGGAATAATTACATTACCTTGGAGTTGCCAAAAGATAAAAAGCGCGTCCGGCTTAAAGGAGGGATATATGAATCATCTTGGAGAGCTGACCGAGAAATTAAAAGAGAAGATGGACTCACGGTCTCAGGAGGTCGAGCAGGCCGCCAAGAACGCATTGAAAGACTTGAGCGGGAACTTGCTGAAGTATGCCGAAAACGAACTGAATACCATCACCAGCGATATGGATGCTCATTTTCAGAAGCTCAGGAAAAAACAATCCAGAATCTCCACGTATCACTGGAAGCAAAACATTTTGGCAAACATCATATCCGCTCTGCTTCTAATCATCATATCAGTCTCCATAACCGGATACTTAGGCTGGCGAATTCAAGCCCAGAACGAGGAGCTGAGCCAACTCAAGGACAGTGTCGTGAATTTGAAAAAGCAGGAAAGCAAACTCAAGAATTGGGGAATTACAATGCACCAGCAGGGCAATCAAAAGTTTCTGGCATTTCCCAAGGGAATGAATCTGGAAATAGTAAAAACATCCAACGGCGACCCAGCCGTTTTATTGCAGAGGTAGATCATGAACGAGTTAAGTCGGAGCTTATCGGAGACTTTGGAACGGATGGAGAAAACGCAGGAACAAAGGTTGAAGCAGCAAGATCAGAGAATAGCCGAACAAGGGCAAAGGATAGCCGAGCTGGAAAAGGAGATGCAGGGTTGCCTAGACTTGCAGAGCGGATTGGATGGTGCGTTGAGGGAGTTGGGGCGGTTGTGCGGGCGATGAGGAAGAAAGTAAAACAATCCCGAACTAGAATGGTTAGGTGATTTATTGCCCAGATATCAAATCGGACAGGATGAGACTACGGATGAAATGAGACTTGAAAATAAAAAAGTTACTAAATTTACTGGTTCAGTATATTTTGTCTTTCTGTATGATTATTTACTTTTTTATTGCACAGTTGCGTGGAATGGTATATAATTTTAAGTTTGTCTAGAGAAATGCTTGACAGTCAGACTTGATTGGATTATTTTACTTCATGGTTCTCAAAAGTGCTTGACATAAAAACGCCCCAGTCTTTTGACGAAGATTAGGGCGTTTGGGAACCTGAGAATCAGGTGGTTTCTCTCTTTTGGTAGGAAAGTAACTAACCGCTCAGGCTCCCCTTGTCAAGAAGATAAGTATATCTTTATATAAGAGGGTAGCTGCCATGATTTCTTAAACTCACTTCACATTATTTACTAATACTGAATTTCTTTCAGCCCTTCCTTATGTTTTTCTCAAGCATAATAGGTAGTGCTATACCTTTTTACTTTCCGACAGGTATTGAAATGACAAGATATTCAAATATTGGCGGCAACTCTGGAGTTGCTGCATATCGCTACGATTCCGATTCCATTTGCGTACAGTTTAACTCAGGCGCAACCTACTCATACACCTATGCCAGTGCTGGTGCTTCTAATCTTGAGCATATGAAGGATTTGGCAGAGCAAGGACATGGCTTGAACTCTTTTATTAACCGTGTAGTCCGCACGCAATACGCAAGTAAACATTGCTAAGGAGGAGCTATGCCTGAAACTTACCTTGTAACTATAGATTCTGGACAACCAGAAGAGAACAAGCCCCTGCGCGAGGCTATATTCATATCTACAACTGGTAAAACTATTGCCAGTTATGATGTGCCTCAATGGTTAACTGAGGATGAAATTGACCACCTCAAAAGCAATGGCTTTACCGTTATAAGCGAAGACGAAGATTAAAAATAGGCGTCTTGTAATGAGCTACAGGATGCGATAAGGCGGCTCATGCCGCAAGGACAATTATTATGCCCAAAAATAGCAAACAGACATCATCCAGTGTAGCAAGTCAGGCTTCTGAAATTCTCAGGGATTCTAATTCATCCGGTATTCAAAGAAAACTCGCAGGTTCAGCTCTTGCGCAGGCAAGTACAGGCAAAGAAACTGGAGCTGACATGGAAACCGTAGCTTCAAAGGTTCTTAATAGCCCTAAATATAACGACAAGACCAAAACGATGGCTGCATCGGTCCTCGCTCAGTCTAACAAAGCTCGCTAATACCAATTCAAAACGAATCCCCCTTGAAGTTTATCTCAAGGGGGATTCATTATTAATGTGTTTAATTATAGTTGTTTAGGTATTCACCTGACATGTTCTTTGAATAAGTCGTCATGTCAGGTGAATTTATAACTAAGGTTTTACTTAGGGGGCCCCCAAGCTCTCTGATTCCATAAAAATGTTTCATAACCATGTCTTGAGATTAACTCAAAGTCTTTTTCTTTAAATTTACTTAGAGTTGTACGATATTTTGCAGCTTTTTGTACTGACTCTGCTTTTAACCATTGGCTGTACGATGGTTGGGTGTTTGGGCTAACCATATGTTTAGCCAATTTTGTGACGGGGTTAGATCCTATTTGAAGATACATACCATCGCAATTCTGATTAGTTTCATAGTTTTTTCTTAAGAAAGCAACGAATGATCTGACCCTTAAAGCTCTTGTCTGTTCTTGGATTATGTCAAGGAGTTTATTCATCCTTTTCCAACTAAAAGGGGATGGGATGGGCTGCTGGCAAAATGGTGCTCCTGCATCTGATACAATAAGAAAGTTGATGTCGCTGTGCTTTTTGTATGATTGTGTCCCTATGTTGAATAAAGGTTCAATCCCTAAGTTGTCATAGACCCCACCATCATAAAGGTGAATTTTTTTGAAATTTGCGGGAGGACATGCATCATTAGAGGTCTGGTATTTTTTGGGTATTTCCCAGCTATGTTGACTAGCATCAAAAAACAAAGGGCCTATCCCAACAGGGAAGGCCGCTGACATCGCCATGGCATTGGCTAGTTTGTATTCTTTAGCCAATGTGTACCCTAATTTATAATCACCTGCTGATATTCCTTTAAATCTGAAACGTTTTCCTGTTTCAGCTGTAGATCCGTTGATAGACCAAGTTGGTGAATTAGGAATGTCATTAAGTGTGGCTTTAACTCCCCACATTTCGTGTATACTTTCAGAAAGAATTGTAGCCCGTGATAATATGAATTTCCAGTTGTGTGGTTTTAACAACCTAAATGCAGAATTAAGTTGGATATCTGTTGAGCATAATAGCTTTTTGATAGCTGGGTATATGTCTTTTTTATATGCATATGAAGTAGGCCATTGCATATTTGAAAAATGGTATACTAGACCAAGAAATAAACTTCCGCCAGAGACTGTTGAATTGTGGGTTACATTTTCTAACAGGTTATGTTCTGCAAGGGCCTTGAGCACTCCTGCATGGTATGCGGCAGCTCTAACCCCGCCTCCTGACAATGCTAGTCCTATTTTTAAATCTCTACTGTCCATTTCTGATCACCTTCTTTGACTGTTATCGTTATGCTGTTTTCACCAACGATAAGCATTAGTACTGGGCGTCCTTCTTTCCACATAGTGTTGCTTAAGTCGTCTATTAAAATTTGGTCTGCTGCACTAGGCTTTGCTGTATAGTTTCGAGGATGAGAGTGCCATTCTCCTATATATCCAACCACATTCGCTGTTCGGTCACTTGCACTATCAACTACTTCAGTAAGTTCATGACATCCACGGACAAATGAGCATGTTTTTTCATCGCTATCGATAGGTGCAGGACAAATATCAACGATAAAAATTTGTTTCAGGATGTGGTCGGCATATCCCAAGATTATTCCCCCAGTCTCGTTTGGGAGCTTCTCTTGGCGAATTTTATTTAATTCTTTGACCAAATAATCATCCAGTAACATTTCCCAGTTTCCGCATGTACAGCAGATTACAGGGGATATAGGTATGTCGTGAACTTGCACTGCTGAATTCTCATCATCGGAGATCCAAATTTTTAGTTTGGGTTGTGTTTGGTCGCGAAGGATCCTTACTTGCTGAGATAAAATAGCACTGTGTAAGGTTATTTTTTCATAGGACATTACTAGAGACACATCCCTACAGCCGAGCCCCACAGCTAAGTGTCCTTTATGGTTTTTTAAATGGGCAGCACCCCATGGAAAATTTAGTATTGCCCTATAATATTGACTTTCTAAATTATTTAACCGGACTTTCCGTTCGGAGTCCTCAAGAAGCAATACGGAAGCATTGCCTGATGGGGTTAGAAATATTGAGACGGATCTTGGGCATTTTTCAGATTTCGAAAGTTCACGGGGAACCTCTAATGTGGTACTTGCATCAACGAGGAGATCAGACGTTTCAAGTGTATTGTCAGACTCATCTTTTAATAGATCTAGGACGTTTTTGTTAAGATTAACCGTTTCACTGTACATGTTGTAGTAGTTGTTATCAACAAGGTGAGCCACTGCTTCTGCTTTATTAACACCAATTAATTGGTCTGTTGCAAGGTGTCTTATTATATTGTGAGGATTAATTACATCCGCATCAATCAGGGTCCATTTTCCCCATGCTTCTTTACTCCAGATGTTGACGATAGTACTCCCCAATGCTCCTACACCTACGAGTGTCCCTTGAAAGTTTGCTAACTCAGAATTTAATCCTGATCCTTGCTGAGCAAATTCAAAAGAATTTTCTTGTATTATTTCCACTGGAGAAACTTCAAAATCGCGCCATGAGTTAGTGTGTTCCACAACTCCTAATATATCTATCGCATAATATCTGTTTGGGGTGTAATCCTCCATCCTATCTAGAGCTCCAAGTGACTCTCCTAAAGAAGCTAAATCTGTTCCCAAAAAGAACCCAGAAACATCGATCTTTTCTGCTTCTGAATCTTCATTTCGTGCAACTGGAATAATAAGGATTAATAAACAGTTTTCAGAAGGATTTTTAGTTACATATTTTTCATCTATATTTTCTTGTACATGCTCGCGTATCGCGTCAAAGAGCTTTGTGCTAAAGATTGGTCCCCTTTTTTCTATTTGGTCATTGATTTCCCCAAGGTTTGATGGGAATGATTCTATTTCTCCGTGGATGACTGGCGGAAAATAGACCGTGATAGGTATTATGTTGTTGTCAATTGAAATGCCTATTGAAATGTCATTTTCGTAGGCTGATCTATAGTAATTCTTGGTCAGAGGTAATAATTTTAGAGGTCCGTTTTTTAGTGCATCCTTCGGTGGAATTACAAATTTTTGGGGAGAATCAAAGTATAGAGGTTCTAGGGGTTGGTCAGTTCTATGAAGGCTATTTTGAGCCGCAGAGGTTAGCCACCACTCCACACGCTGAAGGAATTGTTGAGGCGTCCACACCCGTCTAACTGTGCTCCAAGGCTCGAAGTATAAGCAGAGTGATACAGGATCACCTTCTTTTACGTAGTTGCAGTGTAGAATTGTTGGAAATTCGTTTCGAAGCATCCTTACTTCCGGCATCTTTGTTTCGTCAGCCATTAAAGTTAATGCAATACGTTCTCTAATTAAAATACCAACATCATTCCTGCTGGGTATTTCTCTGCATGTGCAGTCTGCTACAATTATTTCAGCGACAAGCCCTTCTTCTCCTTCGAGTTTACGCAATTCAATAATTTCATAGCAGGAGCTAGATTCGCATGCGGTAAAAATAGCCTGTGCAGCAGGCAAGGTAAGTTCTCCTATAGATGGGTTTTCTATAGGAGAACCATATTCGATGTATGAGCTACTCATGTCCTGCCCTTTTGGCTGGAGAGCTTGTGATGGCAGCGGCGGCTGCAACTGTTTTAGAGTCAAGGGAAATTCCTCGACTTTCAATTTTGAATATTAGTGGTTCTGGTTTTGTTCTTTTGGGTTCTTCCATGGTGACCAGAAGATCTGCTCCATTTACTTTTTTAAGATATTTTTTGTAGCAGTTTTTGGCTTGAACATGGGGAGGCTGTTCTTGGTCATATGCTTCCTTGTTGTTTTCAATTGGTTTGCTTGAGCTTACCAGATAAGAGTTGAGCCTTCCAAATCCGAGAAGTTCTTTAATGCTTTCTGCTGGTTCAGTTTCATTATCTCCCTTCTCCTTATTAAGGGCTTTATAGCTACAGTGGTGAGGGATATTAAATAAATCCCAGTGTAGTCTGTCTTCACGGCTATGATATTTGGTTATTGAAATAATATCTTCTAGGACTTCGTATTCAGAATCTCCAACCGCGAGGTAGTCGAATACGCTTCCGTTGATTCTAAAGCGTACGTTAAATATTAACGCAGCAGAATTGCGCATGTCGTCGCCTTCATCAACATGTTTAATAAAGGGTGAGTGACAGAAAAATTCGACACCATCATCTTCTAAGCTAAAGTCCTCAGCAAGTTTTCCTGCATCAGTGATAAGGTGTTTACGTGAGTCAAAATCTAGCTTCTCGTCTTCAAACCATTTCTTCAACTCGGCGGGCTTAGAAAAAACTCGGATATCTTTTCCTTCTTTCAATCTATAACGGGCTTCTTGGCGCCATATTACGAATTCACTGCTTTGGCTGTCGGATGCAGCCGTTTCAAGAATCATAGCAGCTGGAACCCAAAGGGTTTTAATCTTTATACGACCATCGCCTTGGTATTTTTTTGCGTGTTGAAGTTCAAAGAACTCTGTACTGTTCTCAATGTGGTCCTTATCACCATGAGTGAATGCTACAACATCAAAATAGTCTTTGTCGGCCTTTTTGAGTTCGTCTTTTAGGTGGTCATTTAAGTTGATGTGGGGGTCTCCCTCTTCTTCTGATTTTTTAAGATGCCTGAAATCAAAAAGAATCCGCTTGCCATTATTAAGGATGATTTGGCTAGTATCTCCATTGCCGACTGGATAAAAAATGACTTGGTGCATGTGTCTCCCCTAAAGTTTAATTTTTAAGCCCAGATCTATTTTAAAATAGATCTGGGGAATTGTTGAAATTGTCTGTCAAATAATAAAGATAAGATCTAGTTTTCTTGTTAGTCTTTAAAATATTTACTTAATTTAATGTGTTTTGTTGTTGCTTAACAAAATATATAGAAAGTTTATGAAAAGCGAGGGGAATTATTTTTAAAATTAATCTCCGCTTTCATGGTATGGTATTTGTTTACTTGTAATTTGAGGTCGGTATGTGAATTCTTGGATTGAATATTTTGTTTTGTTGTGTCTAGGAAGTTGTTACTCTTGATAATGTTTGCTAAAATATTAGAATGCCAACCTACCACCCACCCCACACAATAACCCCAGCCATCGTAAATCTGATAGCTCAGATAAGCGAGGTCGTAGGGCGTTTGACCGTCCTTACCGACAATTCAAAGGAATTACGGTTAAGGCGCATCAATCGCGTGCGCACTATTCGCGGTTCTTTAGCTATTGAAGGGAACAACCTAAGCGAAGAACAGATAACAGCTATTCTTGACGGCAAAAGGGTAATAGCCCCGCCCCGTGAAATTCAGGAAGTGCGTAACGCCATTGCTGCTTATGAGCGTTTTGATAGTTGGTCTGTGGAGCGGGAAGCTGACTTGCTTGAGGCACATAGCGTGCTTATGTCCGGCCTGATAGATGAGGCTGGTGTTTACCGTCATTCCGGTGTCGGCGTGATTGCGGGTGAAAGGGTAATTCACATGGCCCCGCCAGCGAAACGCGTTTCTATTTTAATGCAGGATCTTTTTGGATGGCTTGCCGCTACTGATGACCATCCGCTGATAGCAAGTTCAGTTTTTCATTACGAATTTGAATTCATACATCCTTTCGCAGACGGCAACGGTCGTATGGGCCGTTTGTGGCAAACTCTGATCCTGAATCGCTGGAATCCTTTGTTCGCAGATATTCCGGTCGAAAGTCTGATCTATGAACACCAAGAAGAATATTATGACGCTCTGCAACAGAGCACGGATAAAGCTGATTCAGCCCCATTTATCGAGTTCATGCTCAGGATGATTTTGGATGCTGTTTCATCTACGACCCCCCAAGTCGGCCCCCATGTCACCCCCCATGTTAAAGCTTTGATAGAAGCTATTTCTGGAGAAATGAGCCGTGACGAGATTCAAGCTGTTTTGGGCTTGAAAGATCGCAAATCATTTAGAGATCTTTATCTCAAGCCAGCTCTAGAAGAAGGGCTTATTGAAATGACTATTCCTGATAAGCCTAAGAGTCGGTTACAGAAGTATCGTTTGACTGAGAAGAGGCTGCGACTACAGCATTAGCCTTTCAACCTCCACAGACCACTTGTTAAGCTGTTCTATTTTATTTTTACCTCGAATATTTTACCACCACGATGAGTTAATTCATATGAATGGGGCGTTCCTTTGGACCATGTTAATCGCCCTATCTGTTGAAAATATGCTTTGATACATCCCTCTACAATTTCATTCGCCCTCATATTCTTTTATTTTTGAAAATTTTACCGAAAGTCGATGACTCGGTTTATTCGTGTAGCTTTTAGTCGTTCATAAATTCAAATTACATCCTAAAAAAAAAGAAATTTTAAAAGCTGCTTGCACCTTATTGAATTAATCATAATTTTCTATTGATTGAACAATTCATTTGGTATAGATATTACGGGGTTTAATTGTTTAATTCTTGTCTGATAATTAAATTAATAACTACACTCTGGAAAGGGATACCCACAAAATGAAAGCACAAGATACCGCGCGAATTATATTCGTGCTTTTTGTTTTAGGTCTATTTTCAACACTAAATATTGTTGAAGCTCATGCCGAGAAAGAAAAGGTTATTTACTCTGGTTTTGCCTTTCTTGGAGAGCATGCAGATATAAAGAGTCAGTATAAATACAGTGATCAAATCTACAGCCTGAATAATGCAGAAGGCAGACCGCTTGTTGAAAAGATGCTTTCCGAGAGGATGCAGAAGACTGACAGTAAAAATATTGAAATTATTACCGGTGAATTGGGACAGTTGGATAGTGGTGAAGGTTTAGCAATGGCTATTGCTTTGGATTGGGAGGATGTAGCCGTTGAAACACTTGAAGAGGGGTTGGTTAAATCTGTCTACAACTTACACGGCCAGATATTGATTTTTGATTTTATTAAAATGGAAGTTGTGGCCAGCTATCCGTTTGGTGTCAGGGTTACCGATTGTACTTCTAAGATTCCTTCCGAGGAACACAAGCTTGAAATATTTAAAAAACTTTATTTGTCTGATATTGCGGGAGTGAATTTTCTTGACTCTTTGTGCTGTCTTTTAACAGACGTAGAAGTTAAATCCAGTGCCTCAAATTTGACTTTCAAGGTTGAAGACGTGGTTTTAGAGGCAAAGGCCAATGATTTTGTTGTAAAGAATTTCCCGAATGACCGAGAAGAAGCTTTTAAGATTTTTGTTGCCCAACAGTTTAGTTCTTTTTTTGCCAAGAATTTGAAGACGAGCATACTGCCTTATACAAAAGGAAAGGCCATAGGCAATAAGATGGCTGGCCGTTTTGCAAATGGGAATGTTTTCGAGCTTACGGTTCCAGATGGAGATTATCCTATAACCATAGCTATTCGAGGCTTTAAAAAGGTAAAACTGGACGAAAACGAGACCGGGCAATCGTGGGTGTATGGAAGCTATGTTCGGCTTATTGTCGAGTCTGCTCTTGGAGATGTCGTCAACAGTAAAATTAAAAACGGAGCGGTTAAAATTGTTCCTGTTGGCCAGTTAACCGTCGAGGATAGTTCTGCTTTTGTTGAAAGCTTGCTGGTTCTTTTTGATAAGACAACAAAACAAATCGAAATATGTGATTCAGATTGGCTGAAAAAATGTGCGGAAGGGTCATGTACGGGTGACCAATTTCAAGCTCTGAAACAAAAAATCAATAAGTACTGATAAACGAGGATCAAATGAAGAAAGTATTTTCAATAATGCTGGTGATTTGTTGCGTGTTAATGCTGTGTTCTGCCGCTTTTGCGGGCACTTCAGTAACAGGAGTTGCTACTCTCAATTACGACGGAGGAGTTTTTTCTTCAAAAATAAAAACAGAAACTAAGGATAAGGTTGCCCAAGAAGCCTTAGTGAATGCATGGAAGAAATATACTTCTTCATTTAACGCTGCAAAGTATAAAGCTTATCTTAAAATTGAAAAGGAATTTACGGATAATCTTGGTCAATACATTGCCAGCCATAGCATTGTGGACGAAAGGAACGATGAAGATAATAAAAAATATACTGTAGCGGTTAAAGCTCTCATTAATGATGTTGCCGTTGACAGCAAACTGAGCCTTTCTTCTGCCGCAGGTAGTGGGGCGTCCGGCGAAGGAAGTATGTTCTCCTTTATTTTTGTTGCTCGCGATACTGCTTCAGTTAAATCCTATGACAAAAAGGTGACCAAAGTTGCTCAGGCGCAATCGATGTCATCAGGTAAAGAAACAGGTTCGATGGGCGGTTCTACCATGGTTTCTGGTGAATCCCAAAAAAGCATGGCCAAAACTACAACTGGTGGAAGCTCTGAGCAAAAGGCAGATAAACTCAAATATACTATTTCAAGCTCAGCAGATATTGATGCTGCAATGAATGAAGTTTTGTCTCCTGCCGGCTTTGAAGTTGTAGAGTATGGCGATATCGTAAGTGAATGCGGTGGAGTTGAACCTGCAGTTATTAAAAAAGAATTTTCAATGCAGGCAGAGCTTTCTCGCGAAACTCGCAAAGCCGCCATTGCAGGAGCAAGACGTTGTGAAGTTCCTTTATTTGCAATTGGAACTTTAGACGCAGGAATGCCAGATATTGATCCTACAAGTGGCTTGAAAAGGGTTTATGTATCTGTAAATGCCAAGGTTTATAATATTAGTAAACGTTTGCCTAAGAAGGTTGCTTCTGTCGGTCCTGTTCAGTTCGCAGGTCTTGGTCCTTCTGCCATTGTTGCTAAAAGAAATGCATTATCAAAGGCTGCTAAGGAAGCAGCTCGTTCCATTGTTGATCAATTGAATGCAAAAGGATTGAAGTAGAGTAGCAAGGCTCAGCCAATTTAGGCTGGGCTTTATTTTTTTGGGGAGAGATTTTTTTAACCATTAACGCAGGTTTTTCCTGCATCCGTTACGGAGTGAATTGATGAAACGCTTTACAATTTCTTTGTGTACTATCCTTTTGGTTCTTTGTCTTGCAGGTGCAGCCAGTGCATTTGGTTTAGGCAGCGTTACTTCTGTGGTGTCAGGCGGAGACGATGCGCCTAAGGCTGACATTAAGGGGCTAAGCTCAGATCAGGCAAAGCTTAAATCAAGACTTGTCAGTGCGTTGGTGCATATGCTCGGTGCTCAGGAAAAAGTTCTTATCGCAACTGGTGATAAAAATGCAGCTGGTGCTGTAGCTAACCAGATTGGAGTTCTCAAAGCTGGTAACGTTCAGGATGAAGAGATTGATAAGTCCGTTGCGTTAACCGAAGATAATGATGAAGCTATTTCTAAAAAAGAGTCATCTATGAATGATCTTGACCAGTCCTCTAAAAAGAAGGTTGCAGAAGCATTACCTCCTTATGCTCTTGGTGTTGTTGATATGACAAAACTCAGCAAGGACTTCACTGAGTGGCTTGACGGAGCTCAGTCTGCGATTGCAGAAGCTTCTCCGACTAGTCTTCTCTCTATCAAAAAAGATCTTTCCTTTGGTATGAATATGGCTCCAAGAATTCCTGCTCTTACTTCCCAAACAGTTTCAACTACTCATAAACTGATAGCATTTTGCAAAAGTAATAAACTCGAAACATCCGGCGCTGAAGATGCGATGGGTGATTTGTAGAAAGTCTTGTGCATTAAGTGGACAGTCCGGGCTTATATTGGCCCGGGCTGCATAAATTTAATCTGAACTGCCGTGCTTTCAGGAGATTCAACAAGTGAGATTATTTCTTCAACTTCTTTTTATTCCTCTGGTTACTTTTTGTCTTTCTACCAGTATGGCTTTTGCTAAAATTGACTATGTGACAGTTGAAAAGACTGGAACAGGTGAAACTGCCAAAGCGGCTGTCCATGACGCTTTGGGGCAGGCTTTAGGTCAGGTTAATGGTATGCAAATGTCTACCAAAGAGCGATCTGCTTTATCTTCTGTACGAGTAGAGGCTAATGTTTTGGGAGAGAAAGGTGTTGCCGAGCTTAACAGTGAAGAATTTCAACAGGAAGTTCAGACTGCGACAAAAGGTGTAATCAAGAGCTATGAGGTTCTGGCCCTTGGAAACGATCCTTATAATAAAAAACTGGTAAATGTTACTCTGAAGGCAACAATTGCCAAATATAAAGTGTCCAAGCAGTCTAAGCGCAACCGTATTGCAGTCCTTCCGTTTCGTTTGGAAAATACCGAAGATATAATTCAGGCCGATTTTGCGAAGACTTTGGCTCAGGGGTTGGTGAGTTACCTTGCCCAGAGCAGAAAGTTTGCCGTGCTGGATCGTGATTTTGAGAAAGAGAGCAATGCAGAACTGGATTCCTTAAAAGGAGCTAACGTTCCTGTTGAGGAAATGGCCAGGCTTGGTAACCGACTCGGCACTGATTTTATTGTAGTAGGGCAGATCAACAAGGTTGTTGCCAAGAAATGGTTCAAGGAAATGAAATCTACTGGAAAAAAATTTCCTATGTCCCAGTACGGTGGATCTTTTACCTGTCGCGTAATTGATGTTGCCACCGGGCAGGTTGTGTTTTCTCAGCTTTATGAGAATATCAAAACTATTCAGGGTTCTTTGCCGGACATGAGCAGAATTTCCAAGAAAGATGCCGACGTGGTGGGCAGGAAAATCGTAGATGGAATTTTTCCTCTTGTGGTCGTTTCTGTCTCCGGTAAATCCATTTACCTCGGGCAGGGTGGAGAGACTGTAAAGAAAGGACAGAAGTTCACTTTAGTTCAGTATGGAAAAAGAATGGTTGATCCATATACCAAAGAGTTTCTTGGACGTGAAGAGGTTGCGATAGGGATTGTGCAAGTCGTCGATGTACAGGCTAAAACTTCCAGGGCTAACATTCTCAAATGCAGTGTTGATATGAATAAGGTCTTTACTCCGAATGGTTTTATTGTTCGTTTGATTAAAGGGTCTGGTGGTCAAAAAAGTGCTGCTAAAAAGACTAAGAAGGTTGAAAAAGTAATAGAGAAATCCATGGCTGAGATGGAAAAGGAAAGTAGCGATGACTGGTAGAGGGAAGCTGCGCTCCCTCTTTTTACTTGCGGTTATGTTTGTGGTCGCTTTCCCGTCAGTAACGATGGCTCAGCAAGCTCCTTTAAAGGTGTTTGAACTGGCTGGGTTGTATCAGTCTTCGTTAAAGGATAAGAGTTCAGGCTGGTATTCATTAACTGATTACGTTGTTTTTATTGCCGATCTTGAAAGAAAAGATCGCAGCAATTCTGTGCGTGATATGAGAGCCAAGACCATGCTTAAAGTTGGCGAGTTGATGCGCTCATGGTCGGCCTCAGAATGCGGCAAAGTTCAATGTGATTTGAGTCGTTGGCCTGAGCGGTCCAGAAAGATTCTTCAAGCCTATCTTGAAAAGAAAATTCAAACTCCGTCCTTCGCTCAGTTTCATGGACATGTTGTGGAAAATGCACCTGTTAAGCAAAGGTATAGATATGCCTTTGCTGTTCCTGTAGTTGAGCTTAAACAATTTTGTGCTCAGCTTAAGCAAGTTTCTGCGGATCCCATGAGAGTGTTCAGTCAAGTTCTTGAGGATGCGCTTAAGCATGAAAACTATTCTTTAGCAGCGACTCTGTTTTTTGATGCAGGTCTACCTCATCTCGCCTCCCTTGCAATTCAAGAAGGTTTGTCAGAAGAGTTCTGCATGGATAATTATTCTTTTAAGCCTAGTCCCTTAGCTCAAAGGAATGCATTAAAGGAACTTTTAGACGGAAAGATGAATATTGAGGCTAAAAATCTTCATAAACTTCCTGGTTCTTATGAAATTCTTTCAATGATGGCTGAAAGATCTATGAATACTCAGCCGGAACGTTCCTTTTCTCTTTTAGGATTATCATTGCCTGCGAGTGGCAATAATTATCCGGACGTTCTCGATACTATGAATAGTTTGACAGGAGGTAGTTCAATGGTACCTCCAAAATGGCAATCGATCGGTGGTGAGACAGTTAAAATGTCGATGTCTTCTGTAGGTAATCTTCGTTTTGGGGAAGGTGTCTCCGCTTTTGATGATGGCTATTTTAAGCAAGCAGTAAAGCTTTTTCGCAGTCACGGAGATAAAAATAAAATTAAAAAACTTTTAATTCAGGCGGCAGATAAAACTCCAGCTAATCCTAAAGTCTGGGATTATCTGGGGGCTATATTGAAGGCAGATAATAAGTGGGCGCAAGCCTCTGTAGTTTATCTACAGCTTTTGCAAATACGGGAATTTGACTCCGAAGCGATGGGACATCTGGCTGAGTGTTATAGTCAGATGGGTAGAACGGAGTCAGCAAGTGTTATTGCAGATTTCATGTTTTACAGTGGCCGGGTTGGGGAAAATAAAATTCTTAAAAGAATCACACAGCAAATAAGAGGAAAGCAATAATGAGAAGTGGAACCACGAAACTGGCGGGAATATTAGCTGTATCCATGGTAATGCTGATGGCAAGTTCAATTGCCTTTGCAGTAGAATACTCAGATGAAAAAGCTCAGGAAGAACAGGTTGTTCAAGATGCGTCTAAGGATGTCAGTTTAAATGCAGCCCAAAAGGCTATGGCGACTTCTCAGCCGTCTTCTGTGCCAGCTATGAGTGTTGATGATATGGTGGCTCAGTTTTTGTCGCGGGCTGGTTACATGCAAGGTTGGAACGATAAAAAGGAAACATTCATTGCTGTGGGAACTTCGGTTTTAGACAGTGAAGATCCTTCTTATGATGACAGTTTTATGATTAAAAGATCGCTCAAAAGCATGGAAGCTACTCTGGATGCCAAATCACAAATTATTAAGTTTATCAGAACTGATATGAGTGTGATGGATCAGGCAAGTACCCCCGGGACTGACCTTAGTGCCCAGTTTAAGGAAAAAATTGATAAACTGCAGATGAAAATTGAAGCCCAGCGGAAAAGACTTGTGGCTCTGCTTAAAGACGTGAACGCCGCAGATGCTGCAGCCCTAGAGGGAGCTACTTTCGGAGATCGTCTGAACAGGCTTATGGATGCTGCCATCAAAAAGTTGGATGAGACTTATTCCAGCGAGCAGATTGAGGAAAAGAAAAGGGCTAAGTTCGAACAAGCTAAATCTCGGTATCAGGACGCTCGCGGGGAGTACGATAAGACTGAAGCCCAGTTAAACGCTTTGACAGGTTCCAAAAAAGAGACATTGAAATCCAGTGTAGAAACTATGGCTGCAATGCCCCTTATGGGCGGATTAGTTCTGGGCCAGTTTGAAGCTTGGAGCGCTGACGATGAAAAATTTCATACTGCCATTGTTATGATGTGGAGTAAAAAGATGGAAGAGATTGTCAGGGGCTACCTTGCCGGGGAAAATATGACTGTTCCTCCGGGGAAGATTAGTATTACTGATTATGTAAACAATAATGATTGGTCTTGTTCCACTGGAGGGCGTAGGTTTCGCGATAATGGAGGCAACATTTATTTCATAGGAATTGGTGCCGCGGCTGTTGGATCAAGTGCCAGCAGTGAAAAAAGAGCTCGTGGAATATCTTCTCTTAATGCTCAGAAGGAAGTGGCAACAGCCATCTTTGCAGATGTTTCTTCATACGAAAAGGCTGAGCAGATGATGGAAACATACAATGGAGGCACGGGCAAAGATACTTCTGTGGCTGCCGAAAGTTTTGCCAGCGAGTTGTCTCAGTCTATGAAAAATAGAACCATTACCGGAATGCAGAAATTATATTCGCGAAAGGTCAAGCATCCCATTTCCGGGCAGACTATTTATGTCTCTATTTATGGGGTAAGCGGTCAGTCTGCTAGACAGGCCTTAATGATGGAAGAATCCAATTATCTGACCAGAATAATGGACGTTAAATCTCAGCAGGTTCATAAGGGAACCAAAGCTGGTCATGATTCAGCTGTACAGAACGCTAAAGCTGATAAAACCTCATATAATCAGGCCAAGGCTCAGGCCAGCAGTAATGTCTCTTCACAGGCCAATCAGGCTCAGCCCGCTGTAAACTCTAATCCAGGCGTTTCTAGTGGAGCGGGAGCTAGTAGCGGAGTTTACTCTGGTGCTGGTCAAGATGATGCCAGCTGGTAATTGATTATTTATCCGGCGTTTCACAGAGTGAAGCGCCGGTTTTTTTGTTTGTCTTTTTTACTACCGCTTTCTCAAGTTAACCGCAGTCATAAAATTTGTATCTGTGTCTACCTCTTTTGACCGCCACATTTCTGCATCTTCTGATACATATCCCCCACAACTTCACTTGCCTTCATCATGGCATCATCACGCAGGTGTGCATATCTCTGAACCATAGACGGTGTTTTATGGGTGAGCAGCTTTTGCAGAGTGTACATGTCTACTTGTCCCGAACTGGCGAGGGTAGAGGCAAAGACGTGTCGCAGTCCGTGCATAGGGCGAAAATCTTTGGCCAGTCCCGCATTGTCACATATACGCCGAAAGGGAATACGCATTTCTTTTGTTGGGCCGTTATCTCTACCGGGGAAAATGTATTCGCTGTCTTTTTGGGGCAGGTCTTCCAAAATTGATCTGGTTAAATTATTCAAAGGTATACGCTGATCAGTTCCACCTTTTGGGTCTTTGAGTGTGATGAAGCCACGATTAAAATTAATGTCATTCCATCTTAGCTTAAAGATTTCGCCCTTTCTCATGCCTGTATAGAGGGCCATAAGCATCATGTTCGCAGCAGGTTTATTCGATGAGGTTTCAATGGCTTCCATGAGTGATGAAAGCTGTCTGGGCGTGAGGTCTTCAGTTTTGATGTTATTTACTTTAGGCATTTCGAAATGAAGTTTGGCCTGATTGACAGGCTGACATAGGCCGCGCTTGGCTCCGAAATTAAGTATGCGTTTGAGCAGGACAAGTCCTTGCTTAACTGTGCCGGGAGCAAGGCCGCGGTCCTGTAGTTTGCGGCGCAGTTTGTCTATGTCCGTTGTTGAAATTTCTTCCGGAATTTTTCTACCAAAATCTTTGAGCAGGTATGCCCGCCAGCGATTACGGTCGTCTTTTATACTCTTGTTTTCTTGCTTAGCATCATAGAATGTTTCCCATAACCGGCTGGTGTTCATTTTCTCCCGTTCTGCACGGATCTTCTCTCTACGCTCTTCATTGGAGTCAACCCTGCCTTCGATGCGGAGCACCCGCAATCGGTTGGCTTTGGCTGGTGTCATACGGTCCTGATGCTGGCGACCGGCTTTCTCCTCGATTGATTTTCCATTTTTATAGTAACGGATGTAGAAGATCTTTTCATTTACGCCGGTTGTGGGGTGGGTGCTGGTGATGTAAAATACGCCTTTGTATGCGGTTTTATTCCTTTTTTTAACTGCCATAACCTTGTCCTTTTTGCCTGTTTGTGGGGAAGAGGAATTTGTGATCAATTTTCTCTCATTAATCCGTTTAATTCCGTGGGGTCATGGCTCATATTCCCCATGCTATTCCCCATAAAGAAGGCCAAGATACAGTAAATTATGGGGAAATCAAACAAGGTAGGTTAAAGAGTGTTCTTCTTTTAATTAAAGAACTTATGAGGCAGTTAAACTCGGGTAAAGAGTCCAGAACGGTACTCAAAATCCGCCGGTAGTGATACCATGAGAGTTCAATTCTCTCTCCCGGTACCAGATAAATCAAGAGCTTACAGTTTTACGACTGTGAGCTCTTTTTTTGTGCGTGGTGTTTTGCCCCGTTTCTATCCCGCTTTTTTTGGGGGAGGGGGGAGGTAGAATCTCGTCCTTTTCTTGACAGAATGAGTTTATATTCGATTAAATGGACGCATGAAAAAGAAAAATAGTTCACACGAAAGCCATTCGTTAAAAAAATGTTGAATGTTGGTGGCGTGGCGAAGCTTTAAATTTTTATGAATACCTTGTGAAGCTCGTTATGTGCAGAGTTTCTGATTTAGAACCCTCGGAATTGCCCACAGCATTGGTAGAGACATGTCTTTATGAAAGTACTGGAAATTAAAATTTAGGATGTAGCTATTATGCCGCCCTCGTCTATAAAGCATTGTAAGGATTCTTTTCTTGATATCCTATTTCCCGATTCTGTGGTTACAGCAGAATCCTTGCCTCATATATCTAGAAGCAGTTTGCATGAAGATGAATGGGAAATAGTAGCAGACTCGGTGCCTGAAAGGCAGGCGGAGTTTTGCGGGGGGCGGGTTTGTGCGCATCAGGCTTTGAAACAATTAGGCATGGCTGATAGTGCAATTTTACAAAATAAAGATCGTTCACCACGGTGGCCGGACAACGTGACAGGTTCAATCTCG
The DNA here is from genome assembly GCF_900101105.1 of Maridesulfovibrio ferrireducens. Classification (NCBI taxonomy): domain Bacteria; kingdom Pseudomonadati; phylum Thermodesulfobacteriota; class Desulfovibrionia; order Desulfovibrionales; family Desulfovibrionaceae; genus Maridesulfovibrio; species Maridesulfovibrio ferrireducens. The sequence goes on along the minus strand of NZ_FNGA01000005.1, from coordinate 308,024 downwards.
CACACTCAAGGATATTGCGCGGCTGCGGTGGCAAAAAAGGATGATATTGAAGGTGTCGGCCTTGATGTAGAGCTTGATTCTCCACTTGATTGGAAACTGTCTGAGCTTATATGTTCTCCGCAAGAGCTTATCTGGCTTTCCAGCTATCCTCTCAGTGAACGCAGCAAATTAGCGAAGATATTTTTTAGTACAAAGGAGGCTGCGTTTAAATGTCAGTTTCCGATTACTCAGGAATTTATCGATTATGCTCAAGCTGAAATTACTCTAGATTTTAATGAGTTGTCTTTTAATGTTATCGTCACTCATAAGTCACCTGAAGTTTCTCTGGTTTGCTCCAAAATACATGGCCGCTATGAAGTGAAGAACGGATTTATATTATCCGGAGCAACTATTCTAAAAGATTGAAACCCATTTGTCTCATGGGACTGACCATGGAGGCCAGTCCTCACGAGGTAATGTTTTTCCTTCCTGCTAAAACGAACTAACTTGAATATACCAGCAATTTTTCCAGATCCCTGTGCTGACCGGCCATGACCTGCATGATTTTTACTGCCAATTCCGGGGTTTGAACAACTTGAGCAAGTAGAGCTTCCCGATTGATAATAACAACCTGAGCTTCTCCCATGATCGCTTCTATTGTTATACTAGCCCCTTTATCTTCGGCAAAATTCTGCATAGCCACAAAATCACCGGCATGGGCTATTTTTATAGTGCCAGCCCATCCAGAATGAGAAAGCTTACTTATCTCAACAAACCCTTTTACAATAAGGAAAATGTTTGTTGCAGCATCTCCTTCCATTTGAATTAGGCTGTTTTCAGCAAAAACTTCATGTCTTGATTTAAGCGCCAGCCCTTCTATGGCTTGAGCAGGCAAGCCGGTAAAGGCTCTGATACTCTTCAAAAATTCCATGCGTTTTTTTAAAGCTTCCAAAACAAATTTGCGGGCTGTTTCAGGATTTAGAGATGGCCATTCAAAGCCCAATTTCTTGAGCACCAGAATGGTTTTATCAGAGCTGATCATAGTGGTTGTCTGCGCGGTCTTTTTCTCCAGCCAGCCTAAATGAAGCAGGAGAGATTCAATATCTTCGCGATATTCGTCAAAATTTAATTTTTCCATTAGGAAATCAATAAACTGCGGAATACGCATTCGTTGTGTGGGCAGGTTCAGAGCAGGGTCTTCCAGCAGCTCGGCAACACTTTGTTTTGTTTCATGTTGTATATGGAAAATTTCATTGAACAGTGCAGGCCTGTCAAACAGGGTGAGAATTGCTCCGGCAACCTGATCAACAAAGGAAAAATCACTCCTGTCCATACCTTCGGGCACGGCGCCTATGGCAACATAGGATTTCACCTGCCTGAAAAATCCGTTGTCTTCGATATTTTCCTGAAAGCGTCCGTTAATGGAATCAAAAACAATGTTGGAAACTCTGTAGATATTGGCTGTCAGCCCTTGCTGCCTTGCCGAAATAATCTGTTTTTCCGCCTCAAGTTTTGTGGTCAGGTAAAAATTATCTGTTTTCTGCCCGGCGTCGGTATCAAATTCGGTGAACAGGAAAGTCTTTTTATCATCTATATTTCCCAGCCCCACCGAAGTGGTTGAAATTTGGTGTAGGACTTTATCTCTGCCATGAAGAGCAAATTCGATCAGGTTGCTGGCAGACACCACATTTGCCGTTACAAATTCTTCATAATGCCCGTAATGTTTTACAAGGGCCGCAGCATTGATAATACAATCGACTTCCTGTGCAAGTTTTTCCCAGTCGGCTTTGTTTAAACCTATTTTTTCACTGGAAAGATCTCCGGCATGGATTTGAATTCTCTCTTTGTATATTTTGGGCATAGCGCACTTGAAGTAATACTCCCATTTGGAGTCAAGCCTTGCACGGGCCGCATCACTGTCTTTGGATCGGATGATCAGATGGATACGAGAGGTACCCGTTGTCAGTAATCCGTTTAAAAGGAAAATTCCTAAAAATCCGGTAACGCCTGTTAAAAGCACGGATTCATATTGCTGTTGATCAGAAAGATCCAGCGTTTCATATGGAGTATACTGGTCTTTATAGGATGATTCCATCTGTGCAAAAGAGTTTTCGATCTCTGAATCCGGTCCGGTCCCGAATCTTTCTTTAACCTCAAGCAATTTTTTCATTAGATTGTTTTCAAGAGGTCTGACATTGCGGGCCAGTCTTTCCGGCGTCTGATATTTGAAAATATCATTCACCCCGATTTCCACATGTTTTTTCAACTCATAGATAAGGGTCACAGCCTTCAGGGAGTTGCCGCCCATATCAAAAAAATTATCGGTCATACTGATATTATTTTTTTTGAGAATACTGCAAAATCCATCCAAAACTTTCTTTTCCACCTCGGTTTGAGGCTTAACAATCTGTTTTTTATCACTCGTGTTATTACCGGGCATAGGGAGTGCGCGGCGATCGACTTTGCCGTTGGCTGTTACTGGTATATTATCCAAATAAATTAAGTGGGAAGGTACCATATAGCCAGGCAGTTCTTGGAGTAGAAAGTCTTTCAACTCGGCCGGAGCTATTTCCTGAGGCCCGGTATAATAGCCGCATAAAAATGAATCTTCTAAATTATCACCGGCCACGGCAAGCACATAAGTATCCTTCACAGATGGATATCTGCCCAGTACATTTTCTATTTCAGAGGTTTCAATTCTGTATCCTCTGATTTTTACCTGATGATCTTTTCTGCCCAGATAAACAATCCGCCCCTGAACAGACATACGAACAAGGTCTCCTGTTTTGTACATCCTTTCGCCGGAAATAAATGGATCAGGCAAAAATGCCAGATCGGTGAGATCTTGCCGATTGACATAACAATCAGCCAGCCCGTCACCAGCTATGTATAATTCACCCACAGCTCCTCGTGGAACGAGGCGCAGGTCTTCGTCAAGTATATACAACCGAGCATTGTCGGCAGGGATTCCGATGGGAACGGCTCCCCCTCTGTCTGTTGCCGGATTGAAAGCATGCCATGAACAGGCCACGGAAGCTTCTGTTGGGCCGTATTCATTTACGATTGAAAGCCCCTGCGGGAATTTTGCAAGAACCCGGCGGCATAAATCTGTGCTCAGATTCTCCCCGCCTACAATCAGCTTTTTCACACGGGTGCTCTGACAATCAACCATCTCAAGAAGTGCCAGATGGCTTGGAGTCATTTTCAATACATCGACTTCATTTTCCCGGATAATTTTCTCTACCAATCCGCTTTTATCCTCTCCCGGATAAATAACCATGCGGGAACCGGTCAAAAGAGGAAGGAACACTGAGGTGACAACAAGGTCAAATGAAAGTGAAGAATAAAGCGGAACGTCAAAGACCTGATCCTGAAGTAAACAGCTTTTTACCCACAGCAGATAATTAAGAACCCCTTTATGGGTTACCATTACACCTTTCGGTTTCCCCGTGGAGCCGGATGTATAAATGATGTAAATGGGGTCAGATGGATTGCTGCCGGAATCCGGCATGAGGTCATTATCCGAATACGTTTGTTCATCTTCAAGTTTCAGACAGGTTAAAGACGGGGCCAGTTTTTGAGCCTGATCATTGCCTGAAGTGGTCAAAACAAGGCGGACATCCGCCTCCTTCATCATAAAATTTATTCTCTCAGCTGGGTAGCCGATATCAACCGGCACATATGCTCCCCCAGCTTTCAGAATTCCCAAAATACCTACAATAAATTCAATGGAAGCCGAACCTACTACCCCTACAACCTGCCCTGAACTTACGCCCTCGGCCCTAAGTCTATTGGCAAGCCGATTGGTCAGGCTGTCTAGTTCGCTGAATGAAATGGTCCTGTCTTCTTGTTTAATAGCAACCGCGTCTGGTGTTCTCTTGGCCTGCTGGCAAAAACAATCAGTCACAGTTTGATTAGGACATGGGACGCTGGTATCATTGAATTTTTCTAGAAGAAATTTTCGTTCCCGAGGCAGAATTATATCATATTCACCAACCGTTTTATCAGGGTGTTCACAGATTTGCTCTAAAAGCTGAATATACTGATCTCCCCAGCCAAGCACGGTCTCTTCGTCAAACAAAGCCTTTTTATATTCAATTTTTAGCTGAATGCCTTCTTCATGAATGATGGCTTCAAAGGTCTGATCAAACTTGGAAACTCCCGGATCATAATCCACAGGCGAAATTGAAAGTTCTCCCGCTTTCATGGTCGAAGGCATTTCTCTGAGAGTAAAAAGGACATCAAGCAGTGGAGTCCTTCCGGGTTCCCTTTTTACGCCAAGCTGTTCAACAAGGTCTTCCAGAGGGTAATCCTGATTATCCAAAGCTCCCATGACCGTCTGGTTTACTGAGGAAAGGTAATTTTTTATCGGGGTGTTTTTATCGGGGAACAACCTTAACGGCATAGTACCGACAAACATGCCCAGCATATTTTCCACTTCCGGGATGGTACGGCCTGATGATGGAATTCCCACAACAAGATCTGTGCAGGAGGTATGACGCATTAAAAATATTCCGTAGGCCGCGAGCATGGTTGTAAACAGAGTAACCCCTGATTTCTCAGCGACTTTTGCTAACCTGTTTTTGACGGTTTCGGGTACGTCAAAGAGCAGGCGGCCTCCGCTGTAATCCATAGAAGCTTTTCGCACATGGTCAGCTTCAAATTCCATGGTCTGGCTAAACCCTTTAAAAACATCCAGCCAATACGCCTGCTGTTTCGGTAATCTACCACCTACGTTGGTTTCCTGCTGCCATACTGAAAAATCTTTATAGCTGAATTCGAGGGCAGGCAGTTCGTTGCCGCCGTAAATATCCCATAATTCCTTCATAAGAATGGAAACAGAAAGTCCATCCATAATGATATGGTGAACATCAAAAACAAATACATGGCTGTTAGCAGATTCCCTGAACAATGCTGTCCTGAACAGAGGAGCATTTTCCAGATCAAACGGTTTTACAAAATCTTTTATCTGAGCCTGCACATGATTGGGAGAAGTTTCAGCAAAAACCCTTTTAGGAGTGACTTCCTGATGAACTTTCAGCACCGGAATTCCATTTTCCAGTTTAAAACCTGTGCGCAGTATTTCATGGCGCAAAACAAGTTCATCAATGGCGGCTCCCAGTTTCACATGATCCAGAGGGCCCTGTATTCTCATGACAAGGGGGATGTTGTATGCCGTGTCTACATTTCCCATCTGGTGAATCAGGTAGAGTCTTTTCTGGGCAGACGTTACCGGATAAAAACTACGGACAGGTACTGATTTTATTTCGTCTTCTTTGCTGTCTTTCAACTGTTCAATAAAGGCGGCAGTTCTTCTCAATGTTTGCAGTTTAAAAATTTCTGATATGGGAAGGTTGATCTTGAAAACTTTTTGTATCCGGTATTGCATGGTCAAAGCTTTCAATGAGTGGCCGCCCAGAGATAGAAAACTATCATTGGCACTGATTTTCTTTAGGCCCAGGATTTTTTCCCAGATAAGAGCAAGTTTTTTTTCTGTCTCGGTTTTGGGAGGTTCATATTCGGTCTGTCTTTGGGATTCAAGATCGGGTTCCGGCAACGCTCTCCGGTCTACTTTCCCCGAACTGTTCATAGGAAGAGTATCAATGGCGGTAATAAAGGCAGGAACCATATAGTCCGGCATATCTGCTTTCAAGCTGGCCTGTATGTCTGAAACCCCGTTTTCTTGCGATGTTTCAACCCATGCACATAAAAAGGGTGATCCAGTATTATCCTCTCTGACATCGACCACAGCATTTGTGACATGAGGCAGCTTTACTATTCGTGCTTCAATCTCTTCAAGCTCTATCCGGTATCCTCTGATCTTCACCTGAAAATCGATCCGGCCCAGAAAATCTATATTGCCGTCGGGAAGCCATTTTGCGAGATCTCCTGTCCGGTACATTTTCTGCCCGGGGAAAAAAGGATCAGCCACAAACTTTTCAAGGGTAAGCTCGGGCCGGTTCAGATATCCTCTGGCAAGACCAGCTCCGGCGAGATAAAGTTCTCCAGCCACACCAAGGGGCTGAGGATTTTTATACCGATCAAGAATATATGCACGGGTGTTGGGAACAGGCTTCCCAATGGGAGATTTAATCCATTTTTTGTCCAGATGGATATGTGTGGATATTACCGTGTTTTCCGTGGGACCGTATTCATCAACCAGCCGGAATTTAGGCAGGCTGTATTTCTTTAGTTTTTCCCCGCCTGTGGTCATCACCTTGAGAGAATTATTATCGCACATTTCAAGGAACTGTTCACACATGGGGGTGGGAAGATCGATATAAATAATCTGATTTTCCTCAAGATACTCATTTATTTTTACGGGATTGAGTCTGATATCTTCGGAAATAAGATGAAGCTCGGCGCCGTTTAGTAAGGGAGAAAATATCTGGGAGACCGAAGCGTCAAAGCTGAAAGAAGCATACTCGGCGGTTTTAACTCCGGCTGTTATGCCATAGGCCCGGCTGTGCCAGTTAACAAGATTCACAACACTCCTGTGTTCAATGACAACCCCTTTGGGGCGTCCCGTTGAACCGGATGTGTAGATTATATAGGCTGCATTTTTGGAATCTGTCCGTATGGGTAGTTTTTCAGCCTTCGCAGTGAAAAGAGAACTATCTGAAAGATCAAAATAATTGTCGGTATAAGAACTTGGAACTTCATCGCAATGAGCCAGAAGGAGCTTTGCCCCAGAATCTTTAAGAATGTAGAGAATACGGTCTTCGGGATATTTGGGATCAATGGGAAGATAGACCCCGCCAGCCTTTAATATGGCAAGCATGGCGATGATACTTTCTACGCGCCTTCCTGCAATGAGCCCCACAATGGTTTCCGGTCCAACTCCCGCTTCATGTAACTTAAAGGCAAGAGAATCAGCCTTACTTGCAAGCTCATTATAGGTAAGTTTTTCATCACCGAGAACGAGAGCAGGTGAGTCGCCATAGCTCTCCACCTGTTTGTCAAACATGTGAACAAGGGTAGTTTCAAGGTTATAAGCTTCTTCTGTAGCGTTAAACTCATGTATGACCTGATTTATTTGAGCCTTGTCGATAATAGGCAGATCTTTAATTTTCTGTTCAGGATGCTTAATTCCGGCAGAAATAATATTGCATATTCCCTTAAAAATTGTCTCAATGGATGCTTCCGAATACAAAGCATTTTTATAGTCGAATTCCAGCTCTAAAATTCCGAGAAGATCTTTGTTTTGCGGATTAACGTGGATGGAAAGGCCGCCGGCTTCATAAGGAGGCTGAATATGCTCAAAACCCATGTCTTCAAAAAGCACGTCCTGATGTCCTATTACCGAAACATTCATAAAAAAGGACGGGTCAATTCCAGACTTATCCCTCAGATTTACAGCCAATTCATCAAAAGGGTATTTCTGCCGTTCCTTAATAAGGTAATTCATCTGGTCGCCGACGGTTTTGACCAGTGATCCAAAAATATCATCTCCCTTCATTCGAATTCTAACGGGGATGGTGCTGATAAACATCCCTGCCATTTCATACTGTTTCTTTATGGAACGGTTGTGATTGAAGGTGGGCAGTACAAAATCATCTATGCCTGTAATGCGACTTGTGTAGATAGAAACCGCTGTATAAACGAGTTTAAAAACAGAAGTTTTATTTTCTTTTGCCCATTTACGCATACCGTCTCTCAGCCCGTTGTCGAAGGCCAATATCTTTTTATCTGCTGCCATGGAACCATCGGTAGAACGTGATCCTGATAGATTAATTTCCTCGGGTAAGGGCAGCATCTCTTCTTCCCAGTACAATTTATCTTCATTGTATCTGGCTGAATTCAAATATTTTTGTTCATAATTTAAAAAATCAATATAGGAGTTGGTCATTGAAAAATCAGCGGCTTTTCCTTCCAAAAATCGAAAATAGGTATTTTTGATGTCTCTGAGAAATAACAGCACAGTGCCGCCGTCTGAGACTATATGGTGAAGCTTCATGTAATAGCCGCTTTTTCCGTCGTCATGACGCAGCAGAGCAAAATAGAACAGATCGGAATCTAAAAATTCAAAGGGCTGGGAAGTCTGGTCAACTGACCAGTTTTTAAGCTTTGCAGTACCGCCGGGAACATGGAAGTCATATACATCAAACAGTTTATCGCTATGGGGTTCAATGTACTGACAGGGTTTTACCGTTTCCTGTTCGGTTAGCTCCGTTATCCGCATTCTTATCCCTTGATGGGCATTGATTACCGCATTTATGGCGGATTCCAGTATAGTATTGTCGGCTTTGAAATCAAACTTTACAAGGAAAACTAGGTTGGCGGCACCTACTCCGGGATATGTCTTTTCAGAATACCAGATTCTTTTTTGAGGATGTGACAGGTCATATAGTTTATGTTCTGATTTTTCATTTTTCATAATTCTGTTCCTCTTCAGGCAGTGAGGGCTGCCCTGATTTTGATATCATGGAAGCCCCGAACGCTATCAGGGCAAAGGCTGTAGCCAGAAAAACTGCATAGTGGAAACCGGAATCAATCTGTAAGGCACGGCTTAAAATGTCAGATCCATTACTGGTTTCCAGAAAATTTCCAAAAATACTTACACCCAGAGCCGCTCCGATGGTTGTGCCCGAAGATGCTACCGCAGTGAACATTCCGGCTCTGTCAGCCGGGGCATTGCTCATGAAAAGGGTTATATTTGCTGTGAAAAACATGGCAAGAGCGATACCGAATCCGATAAAAATGATAATGATCATTGCACTTGAAATATCGGGTGAGAAAAAATAAAAACTGGCGGTGGTAAGTACTGCCAGCGCTGAGGCCCTGACCTCAATCACCTTAGGACCTAATCTGTCTGCCAGATAGCCGGCAAGAGGGCTTACCGCGATGGACACCACCGGGAAGAACATGAGGAAAAAGCCTGTTCTGCCTACCCCCATTTGCAGCACTTCCATGAAATAAAAAGGGAAAAGGAAGTTTAAGCCGGAAAGGACAATCACAAAGCCCATGTTGGCGGCAATACATGCAAGTATGCCTTTTTTTAGAAACAGAGGTATTTCAAGGAGAGGGTGTTTAGTTTTAAGCTCCTGCCGGATAAATGCCATTGTGCACGCTAAGAAAATAATAACAGCAACGGCATATGTTGCTGAAAAAATATTTTCACCGAATCCCCGGGTCAGGATCAGCAGAAAAAGAGTTACAGCTATAATACTTAGGAAGAGGCCTTGCAGGTCAAAGCATTCCGGCTCTGATTTTCTTGCCGGATCTTTTTTTAGATATATCATTGAGGCGATAATCGCGACAATTCCTACAGGAATATTGATTAAAAAGATCCATCGCCAGCCGAAAGAATGAATCAGCCAGCCGCCCAGAGGCGCACCCATGGCATACCCGATACCTCCGAGAACCGTATTAAGGCCGAAAGCTCTGCCTATGTAATCTGAAGGTAAGTTCTGGAGTAGAATTGCGCCAAAATTAGCCATAATACATGCCGCACCGATTCCCTGAACCAGTCGGCCTAGATACATCATGTGAATCTGGTGAGCAAAAGCACAGATAAGAGAACCCACGGAAAAAATTAAAAAACCCGTGATAAAAACTCGTTTTGAGCCCAGTGCATCTCCAAGTTTTCCTGAAAAAAGAAGCAGGCTTCCCAGTGCGCACAAATAAATCAGCACGACCCACGCGACATCCTGTGTGCTGGCCCTTAAATCTGTGCAGAGTGTGGGAAGTGCTATATTAACGATGCTGGCGTCCAGATTAACTAGGAATGTTCCGGCCGCGATAACTAAGATGGTTGTAATATTTCTCATATCTTCGTTAATTCTTTTCTATTGTTTTAAAAATTGTGCCGTTGATTTTATCATCATATTTTTAGAGGCACTTACGATTAGCCAGTGCACGTCTTTTCTCGGCTTTTATGTCGTGATGATATCAATACTTCCGTACCTTTGATTCAACAATAAGCAAAAAATAGTTAACAAAAAAACAATCATAAAGAAAACTATTTTGAAGAAATAAGAAAAATAGGTACGTATCTGTTGAATGTCTTGACCTGTTTGTTCTAAAAGCAAAAGCCCCGCAATGTGTTAACACATTGCGGGGCTTTTGCTTTTATGGAGTAAGCGATAGGAGTTAAATCGACGGCCTGCTGATAACAAAAGTTCAGTCACCTACACTACCGGACAATCCGTCCCAACAGGAGTAACTCCGGACAAATCAACCTTGCTGCGAATCTTGCCAAGGTCATAATTGGCCTGCATAGTCAGCCAGCTTTCAGGAGTACGGCCGAGAACCTTTGAAAGGCGCAGGGACATTTCAGGCGATACCGCACTCTTGCCGTTCAGGACGCGTGCGAGGAGAGGGTGCGACACCGAGCTTCTTTGCAAGCTTGCGGCAACTGAGAGCGTACTCTTCCATATACACGGAGCTAATAAGCTCACCGGGGTGGGGGGGATTGTACATAGTCATTAATGATAATCCTCGTAGTTTAAGATGTAACTGTTTCCGTCTCGGAATTCAAAGGTCAGCCGCCAATTACCATTGACGGTTATGGACCATAGGTCCGCACGGCTTCCTTTGAGCTTGTGCAGCCGGAATCCGGGAAGGTCCACGTCCTCCACTTCCTGAGCCGTATCAATGACCGAAAGCTGGATTTTGAGTTCTCGAAGTTCTTTTTTTACCTGCTTTGTCATAAATGCATGACGTGAAAGACCATTTTTTGAGTCTCGGATCAGGATCATGCTTTCAGCAAAGTTCAGATCCTTCCACTCTCGGTTGATAATCTCTCCTGCCCGCAGGCCGCCATATAGAGAAACAAGCGCGATAATGTATAGTAGAGCATGTTTGTCTTTTAGTATTTCAAGTAGCTGTTCAGCTTCATCTTCTGACAAAAATCTTGTTCGCCGGTTATCCATTTTAGGCATTTTTATTTTTTTGACCGGATTATCGCCTTTAAAGATGTCTTGCTTCTTGGCAACATTATATACCTGTCGCACAGTAGCCAACGCATATTGTATTGAGCGTGGGCTGAGATCTTTTTTCTGCCATATTGGATTTTATTCTTTCAAGGTCAGGGGCTGAAACGTTGGCAAAAGGGCATTCGCCTATGGCCGGTGAAATCCATATGCGGTAGAGGCTTTCTTCTCTTTTCCATGATTTTGCAGATTTATTGGATTCTGCTTGTGGCCGATAGAATTGTGTCCATATTTCATCAAAAGTAATGCCTTTACCTTTCTCTGCCTTTTCGCGGGTTCCTTTTTTCGCCGGTAGTGATACCATGAGAGTTCAATTCTCTCTCTCGGTACCAGATAAATCAAGGGTTTACAGTTTAACGACTGTAAACCCTTTTTTTGTGCGTGGTGTTTTGTAGGGTCTACATCAGACAAAGGGGCAGTTAGCTAGCTAGTTATATTGCAAGAACTTGCTGGAATATGCCGAAATCGAATTGAATACCATCACTAGCGATATAGACAGCCATCTGTAGAAGCACAGGAACAAAGTTGAAGCAGCAAGATCAGAGAATAGCCGAACAGGGGCAAAGGGTAGCCGAGATGGAAAAGGATGTGCAGGGTTGCCGGGACTTGCAGAGCGGATTGGATGGTGCGTTGAGGGAGTTGAGGAGGTTGTCAGGGCAATGAGGGAGATTATAAATAATAGAATGATAAAGTGGTAAGTTTTGATATAGAGGGGGGGCTGTGGATAAATTTGTTTTATAGCAGTAGAGATACATTTGGTATTTCTTGATTTAAGGGTTTAACAAACTAAATGTTTATACTTAAATTATGTGTGCTAAGTCGAAGAATCAGTATGTGTTTTTTCTAAATTATTAGGGGATGTGAAGTTGCATTCTATATCCAGCATTTCGGAGAGACCAACTATAAACTTGTCCCCATACTTTGATCCTATGGCAGAATCAACTTCTTTTTTGTTTTTAGTTAAATAAATAAGAGTCTTATATGCTACAGCTGCTCTCGTTTGGAGGTTATATTTTTTTAGTATGGGAGAAAAATAACCTACGAAGAGATCCCTGCTGGCCCTCTCCATTATTCCGTACGAAGCGTTTGATGCAACGGTAATTGCTAAATAATTTTGCATGCATTGAGAAACCATCTTTTTCGGAATTGGAAAAAATGGAAGTCTTTTTGGAGTAAATATTAAATCATTAAAAAAAATAATAATGCCTTTTCGGTTTTTTATATTTTGGTTGTTGCGGGGGGTCTCTGTAAAATGGTTTGCAACAATTTCACCCGCAAAATTGAGAGCTTCTGGATTAACTCTTTCAACATTATAATACTTTCCCGTTGAAGATTTTGTGTCGGAAATCGCCATGTTTATTGCGTTACGTTTTATAAAGTTATAATTTATGATTTGGTTGGCAATATATTCTGCATACAGGTATTCTAAAAAGGATTTGTGGGGAAATTTAAAACTGTCGTTAGTGCTTAAATCTCTGACTAACAATCCATAACTTCTGACGTTGGTATAGACGATATCCGTTGCTTCAGGATTGTCTTGTAGTCTTTCTTTCAGAGTTTTTTGAGGATTTTCAAGCATAACTTTTGGGGAAGAGGCTTTATCTGGTATAAGGGAATATAATTGTTGGACTATTTTTTTAAAATCATTACCTCGTATTTGGTTTTGTCTGCTCGAATGCATCATGTGAACAGCTATTCCGTCCATGAAGTATTTTATTTCATTTTCGCTAAGATTCATGAATTTTAATGAAGAAGCCTTCTTTTTGTCCTGTTTCTCTGTTTGTCTGTTGCAGCAATGATCAATGAAGTTAGACATTACCAACGCAGAATTTAGCTCGCTAGTGTTACGGTATTTTTTCATTTTTCCTGAATTCCACAGGATGCTAATGATATATAATAGTGATGGGCGGGACGCCAGATCTTTGAAAGAATTGTTTGTTTTACATAGAGATATTATTTCTTGTTGAGTCGATTTGTCACTGTGTCTTAGACTGCTTAGAATCTGTTCATTATTAAAAGGTTGAAGGTATATAGCTTTGCATGATGGCCCAATACCTTGAGATTTGTTAATACCTAACGCTTGTTTCATTTCTTCATCATCAAGGAAAAAGTTGGGTCTTCCAGTAATCATAATCTTAGAATTTTGTTGGGAAAACTTCCATAGAGAAGCGAAATGTGCAATTCTGGACTCTTGGTCGGCGACTCCTTGCATTTCGTCAAATCCTTCAAAAATTATAGACAGTCTGCCAGCAACAAGTAAGGTGAACATTGCTTTAGGGTTGATGTTATACTTGGCAGCCCATACTGCTAATAGTTGCTCAGGTTCTAAGCTGGATGGATTCTTACCTCTTAAGTCTATAAAAACAGGTATTCGGTTGCTTCTGATGTTCTTTGTGCATAATAAATTATATGTAAACATTAGAGAGCCTGTGCTTTTTCCTTGTCCATATTCTCCTAATAGCGCTATTTGTTGGCGACTAGGGGAATTGATCCACTGTTCAAGATGTTTTTCAAGAGTAATTTCTATGTCTTTCTGGTCAGAATCCTTCACCTGAGATTCGACATAGATGTCTCTCAAAGTGAGATCACTATCTGGAAGTTTATTTTTTTCAACTTGTTTTTTTATGTCAGCAATATAGTCTGAAAAATCGACTAAATTTTTTAATAAATCTTCTTCTACGAAGCTCTGTATCGTTACGCCTTCAGCTTTTTCTATTGCTGGTTTTGGTCCAGTTGGAGTAATAATGAGCAATTCAATATTTCTTGCTTCATCCTTTAAATAGTCCTTTTTTATGTCGCTAACTAGACTTAAAATGTTTTCTTTGCTGGGGGTATTTTGAGGGCAGAATATGACAACAGGAAAACCTATTTTTTTATCTTCACCTATCCAACAGGAAATTCTATCGTGCCAATCGTCTTCGGTAACAGATAAGCTAGGATATTTAAGTTTAATTAGTGAACTTGCCTGGTTATTCCAAGAGCAATTGTCGACATTTTGTAATAGTTCTGCTGTATATTTTTCTGATTGTTTTTTTTCGTAAGCAGGTGACGGAGGTAGTTTTGCTTTCATGCGATGAAGTTCAGATAGTCCTTCAAAAGCAAACGCGAAGGGTATTGGTTGGTTGCCATTGATTATTTCATTTTCGTATTGTTTTTCAGAGATTAAGCCATTCCAGTTCTTGTAGAAAGAATTCATATAATAAAGGAATATAAAAAGAGTAAGAATCGCTAGAATATTATCTGATAACCCAGCTTGTTGTGGTTGAATGTTAGCATTAAAAATAACGTTTATTATACCGATAATTGTAACATATGGGTTATAGCCAAAAAAAGTTTGTATTATGAGTGTAACTGTAGCTGAAGATGCAAAAAAAACAGCGAATGCAAAGCGTTCACGTGTAAATTTTTTTCGTTTATAATAATAATATATTGCAACAGAAATGAATACAATGAAAAGTAGTAGTGAGATCGAGCCAAGAAAAAACATATCAGATCTCCAATTTATAGGGAAAAAACTATCTGCCAAGGTTAGGGCAAAATGTTATCTAGCGTTTAAATGTAACGTGTAAGCGAGTATCTTATTTGCGACTTAAATGCTATAAGTTATATACTCTGGTATGTAATAATTAAATTTAATTGAAGTTTATTATTCCTATTGTGATGGCTTCACTTGTAAACGTCCACATACTTGAACTGTTTTGGTAAAATTTGTTTTTATTACATCGCGGCTATAAATGGGAGTATTGTCGACTCGTTTAATTGTTTGTTTGATTCTTATTTGTTAAAAAAACTATGACCATCCAATCTACCTACCACCCACCCCACACAATAACCCCACCCATCGTAAATCTGATATCCCAGATAAGCGAGGTAGTAGGGCGTTTGACCGTCCTTATCGATAATTTAAAAGAATTGCGGCTAAGGCGTATCAATCGATTTCGTAACGTCATTGTTTTATGAATGTTTCGGTAGTTGGTCTGTGGAGCGGGTAATTCACATGGCTCCGCCAACAAAGTGAGTTTCTATTTTAATGCAGGATGATTTTGGATGCTGTTTCATCTACGCCCCCCCAAGTTACCCCCCCCCATGTTAAAGCTTTGGTAGAAGCCATTTCTGGAGAAATGAGTCGTGATGAATTGCAAGCTGTTTTGGGTCTGAAAGATCGCAAATCATTTAGAGAGATTTACCTCAAGCCGGCTCTGGAAGAAGGGCTTATTGAAATGACTATTCCTGATAAGCCTAACAGTAAGTTGCAGAAGTACCGTTTGACTGTGAAAGGGTAGAGGATCGCTTCGGAACGACTTTTCGGACTCAGTTCCACGCTTTCCGGCAATGATATTTCTGTTGAACTTACCATGCATAAGGCAAGGCTCTAGTCTCGTATTGTCGTTCATGTCGGGCTGCGTGACATGGCCGATAGTCAGCACCTTGAGACCGGGCCGGGCTTGAGAAATCTGCGAACAGGTAGACGGCATGCACGAGGATTTTGCTCTGCTGGTCCGTGAGCAAATCATGTCTGCACCTACCATAGGAATATTCGTCGCAAGCTTGGGTTGCAGGGAAAGAGTGTCTCTCTGATTTCTTACTTCAAACATTAAGTCAGTTCATAAGTCATTAGGTATTTAATATACCTAATGTGTACCCAATAGATCGCCTTGTGGGCAACAAATAATTCTGTTTTACTTCAACTCATCAGTGCATCGTAGTGAAATTCAAAATTCCATTTCCACTTCCCATATGATAGTATGCAAAAGCGTATATCTCGAAAAATAATGTACATATTACAGGAGAAAACATGAGACGTTTTACCGCCTTATATCTTGCAGTGTTTACGCTGTTTGTCGCTGTAGCCTTCTCTGGTTGTGCCCAGCAGGAAAAGGTCGGCCTTGAGAAGGTCAAAGAAACCGGGGAAGTCAGCTTTGCCATGAGTGGGGGATATCCTCCTTTTAACTTTTTTAATAAAAATAATGAGTTGGTTGGTTTTGACGTGGATGTGGCAAACGAAGTTGCCAAAAGATTGGGCGTGAAACTCAATCCCGTGACTACTGAGTGGAGCGGTATTATCGAAGGACTTAGGTCCGGTGTTTATGATGGAATTTTAGGCAGCATGGCTGCTACCGATGCGCGTAAAAAAGTAGTCGATTTTTCAACTCCCTATTACTACTCCGGCGCTCAGATGTTCGTTGGTGTTCAGGCTCCTTTCAGTTCTGTAGAAGAACTTAAGGGCAGGGCCGTCGGATTGGTAACCGGAACCACTTTTGAACAAGATGCCAAAGATCTCGGAGTCACTGATATCCGTCTTTACAAGGACGATACCCATACCCTTACCGAACTTTCTAATGGCGTCATCGATGGCGTTATCACCGACCGTGTTGTAGGTGTGAACGCTATGAATAGTGGTAAGTTCAAGATTAAGCCCCTTGGGTCTCCGCTGCGTAAGGAAGATATCGCAGTAGCTTTTCGTAAGGATGACAAAACCCTTACGGATGAAGTGAATAAGATACTCAACCAGATGCATGAAGACGGCACTCTTACTAAGCTGAGTAAGAAGTGGCTCAAAGTAGATATCACTAAAAAATAAATCTAAATAAAGGGGGCCTAAGGCCCCCTTTATTTTTTTGAGTAAAGGAAAATAGATGAATTTTGATTTAGCAAGTCTGGTGGAATACATTCCGTATTTTCTCCCGGCAGCTTGGATGACCCTTGAGATTACCGTTCTGGGAATTCTTCTCGGGCTTGCCCTTGGCCTTATTGCCGTATTCATGCGTATTTCGGACAGGCGGATATTCAATATTCCGGCTCATGCATATATTTACATAATTCGCGGGACTCCGCTTCTTTTACAACTGTTGTTCATCTATTTTGGTATGCGCAGCTTGATCGGACTGTCGGCTCTCCCCGCAGCAGTTCTGGCCCTAGGTGTCCATAACGGCGCCTATATAGCTGAGGTTTTCAGGGGGGCGATTATTTCCATCTCCTCTGGGCAGATGGAAGCGGCGCGCAGTATCGGTATGAGTTATCCTCTGGCAATGATTAGGATTATTTTGCCGCAGGCTTTCAAAAGAGCTATTCCAGCCCTTGGTAATCAGTTTGTCATCGCACTGAAGGATTCATCTCTTGCCAGTGCCATTACCATCAATGAACTGCTGCTCAAGTCACAGCAATTAGCTTCTTCCAATTTTATGATGATGGAAATGCTGAGTATCGCCGGGGTGTTTTATCTCATCTATACTGGGGCATTCACTTTCCTATTTCACAGAATCGAAAAGAGACTCGATACCAGCAGGGGTTAAGGAGTAGTCATGCAGGATACAATTAGTATAGAAGGCGTTCATAAATGGTTTGATGCCAACCATGTTTTGAAAGGTGTAGACCTAAATGTTGGAAACTCTGACGTTGTAGTTGTCATTGGGGCAAGCGGGTCGGGTAAATCCACTCTGCTTAGATGTGTAAACCGTCTGGAGACTTACACCAAGGGTGAAATCTGCATCAACGGGGACAAGGTTCCTAGCAGTGAAAAGGATATTAATTCCATGCGCAGCCGAGTGGGAATGGTTTTTCAGCATTTTAATTTGTTTCCTCATATGACGGCCTTAGGCAATGTCACCGAGGGACCTACCCAAGTCAGGAAGTTGCCCAAAAAGGAAGCTGTTGAGCTAGGTATGTCTTTTCTGGATAAGGTGGGCATGTCCGATAAAGCTGACGCCTATCCCGAAACACTTTCCGGAGGACAGAAGCAGAGGGTGGCAATTGCCCGTGCTCTAGCAATGGAACCGGAGGTCATGCTTTTTGATGAACCTACCTCGGCCCTTGATCCGGAACTGGTCGGCGAGGTGCTCACCGTTATGCGTGACCTTGCCAACGACGGTATGACTATGATGGTCGTTACTCATGAAATGAAATTTGCAAATGAAGTGGCGGATTCCGTGGCCTTTATGGATCAGGGCGTGATCCTTGAACAGGATAGCCCGTCCCGGTTGTTTTCTGCTCCGTCAGAGCAGCGAACTCAGGAATTTCTCTCTCAAATATTATAATTACAACCCCATAGGACATTACCTTAATTCTGCTACCGAACGCTCCGAACAACCGGAGCTTCGGCCCTCCCACAACCTCACTTGCCTTCATCATGGCATCATCACGCAGGTGTGCATATCTCTGAACCATAGACGGTGTTTTATGAGTGAGCAGCTTTTGCAGAGTGTACATATCTACTTGTCCAGAACTGGCGAGGGTAGAGGCAAAGACAGCTTTATTGATTGGATGAACTCTCTACTGAATTTTATATTCCCGATATCGCACAGCCTTGATTTTGCTGTAAGCAATGTTGCTGAGACGCACAATCAGGAGTGCTCCGATGAGTACGGCAAAGAGCAACCTACCTTCGGAGACTGATTCGGCGCTGAGGAGATGGTTGAGCCGGAATATTGGTATTGCAAGAAAGACGAGCGTTACGAAACCGCCAAGGGTGCCATACCACCAGAATATTTTTCGCTCTTTTATGGTGACTTTGGTGTCTTCGTCCGAGCCGACGCCCAGCCAGCCTAGGGTTTTGCGCTCGAGAAATTTGAAGGAACGTTGCCGCAGGTTGGGAATGCCGGTGTAGTCCAGCAGCATGTAGTAGGCATCCATTTTGATGAACGGATTAAAGTTCATGACCAGCCCGAAGATGTTAAGCAGGCTGAAAGCCACGAAGACTGGTTCCCATATCAAGCCGGTTCCGGCATAGTGTCCTGCCGCCCAGAGTCCGATTCCCATAATGGAGAAGGAAATGAGCGGACCGCCTAATGAGACTAAAATGCGATGTTTTTTATCTGGGAAATTCCATGCTGCCGTAGTGTCACAATAGAAGATGAATGACGCCAGATAGAACATGATGCCAAGGCGTGGGACGTTGCCGCCGTAGTGTTTGCAGGTTACGCCGTGCCCTAGTTCGTGTAAACATATGTGAATGAGTGTCAGGAGGTAGACGGGCACTATGAGGATTGGTGTGCTGAGAAATGTTTCTTCCAGATTCATGATGACGTGTATGAATTGGGCGCGGTGTTCCAGATAAGGTATAATTCCGGACAGCCCGATGGCGAGCAACATGGCCAGACCGAGAAAGGAATAGAGAAAACGTGTTTTATCATGGACTGCCACGACCACAATGTCGGCATTGGGTATGGAAATATTGGGGTTGATTATTTTCTTGAGAGTTCTTCTAAGGTGTGTGTTCTTTGTATCTTCATCTGGATTGGACAACATCCCCATTGCTTCGAGTTTTTCATATAGTCCGGCCAGCATATCAGGTGATGTTAAACCCAGAGCGTCGATATGTGCCATGTATAGGTCATGGAACGAAGTTTTGCCGTCTATGTTTTGAATGATGAATGTTTCGCTGGGGCCGAGCTTGAGTACTCCCATTCCCGTAGCCTGAAGCGTGCAGGCGGGATGTTCCGCGTCTTCGTCAGCAAGATGCAATATAAGCCCTTGGCGCAATTCCGGTTTTACGGACATGATCCATGCCTGTTTTTCTTTGCCTTCCTCGCGGCGATATTTGACCATGCGCAGCACGTGCCGTGATCCTTGAACCATGAACCGGACCCGGTCCATGCGTCGCTTGATCATGTGCAGCCACAAGGTATCCATATCTAATTCTTGCAGGCTGGTGTCAGCATCAGGAATTTCATACTCTTCTGTTTTGTGAGGATTGAGGGGGATGCGGCCATTATAGGCGATGTCAATGACGATAGTTTCGCCTTTGTAGTTAAATAATAGGTCAATGGGGTCGGTTATTCCCACTTCTGCGGCTTTGCTCACTAGTTCCTCGCACGCTTCCATGACAGAACTGGAGCACATTTTTTCCAACCTTTGGGAATAGCCGATCATTTCGCTGTAGCGTTGCAGGCTGTCCTGAGCAAAGGACATCCAGCGTGCGTCAGATGGAAGGGATATAGAAATTCGGTTGTCAGTCATTTGTTTTTCCAAGTGTAAAAGCACCTATAAAGGGTTCCTCGCTCCAGTCTATGCCGTGCGCCTTGCCAAGCTTTTCCGTATTCACTGAACCGAGAGCGCAGGGTGCCAATCCAAGAGCCGTGGCTACCAGATAGAAGGTCTGATAGAGGCAGCCCATGTCCTGATTTATGAGCTTATAGGCAATCGATTCATACTTCCAGGCCGTTCTGCCTATCCGGGCTGAAATGTTCAAGGTTATCTGAGGCGACTCGCCGCCGAGGAACTCATAGGGATTTTCTTCCAGCATTTTCTTTAGCTTGTCCGGGGTTGTCGGAACCCTCTCCAGTCGGTGGTTTGCGGCGTCATATCGATAAGCTCCCGGGGGGACTCCTTCACATCGTTTGATGAGCGGGTATATTTCTAGTGCATGACGTGCTCCTCCGCTCGGGGAAGGTCGCATCGTTACGATCTCGCCATTATCAGGGATGGTTTGCACGCTCTTTATTCTCGCGGCGGCATGGAAAAACGCGCCCAGTTCTTCTAAAGTTATAAAATTTTCAGAGAATTCTCTTTGAGACTGACGCATGCCCAGCACTTCGGAAAATGGGGTGTTCAAGCTCTCGGCTAATTCTTCAGTAGGTTCCGGCAGTGCAATAAAGGTGTCGGAAACAGACTCCCTGTTGATCGGAATAGTAGGCCTTTTTTCGCGAAAACGGTACGTGCCGCCAGTGGGATATGCATTTTTACCATCGAGGGTTCGCGCATAGTACAGTAGATCATGGAATTGCCAGAAATCCATAGGATCGTTTTCTTTTTCCATTCCGGCAGGTTCTGCAATCCCAAGAGCTATGAGAACGGATAGAAAAGTCTTGGCATCATCGCCTGCTATGTCTAACCGCATTCCGGTGCAGAGCTGGTGGATCATTCCGGTCAGCTTGGCGTCGAATATCGTGATCCGGCAGGGTGTAAGTGGGCTTTCGAGCAGCAATGCGTCTTCAGCCTGATGCAGATAGGCATAACGATTCAAATGATACGTTGTGCCGGATTCGATTTGTTTCTTGAATGCGGAATCTTCCGGCGAAGGAGATAGGGTGAACAGCTTTTTGTTTTTGTTCACTATTCGGGCATCCAGCATCCCCGCCTTTTGCATGGTAATGAGTGTAAAATATCCAAGATTCAGATCGTTTGTTTTTTCCGCTGCTTCGTCCTCGGTCAGCCAGCCCGATTGCAGTCCGTTGACAACCTCAACAGCATCAGCATTCAGTGAAAGCGTTTTTTTGTCCGTCATGGAAATAAGAGAGCCGCCGCGGTCCGATTCGTAAAAATAAACTTTGCTTCTCAGTGTGAATTGAATCTGTGTCATCATAATATCCACTAGAAATAGAAGGGGACGGGATTGAGATCTTTCTCAGTTTTGGCTGTGTCCAGCCAGCCAAGTTTGACAGGCGTGTCGTAGAGTCGCTTAGCTCCGAACCGCGGCCAGAAGTGGACGAGTTCAGGAGATATGACGCGCACCACTGATAGTCCCACTTCGGGGCGGGTTAGATCAGTGACGAGCATCTCGATGCCCAAGTCGTCCAGAATGGAAACGCATTTTTCGATGTCCGAGAGGAAATCATTGGTGGTATGATTAGTGAACGCGCTTAGGGGAATTGTTGCCGCTCCCTTGGGTGGGCGCAGGAACGATTCTGTCGAAAGATTTCGACCGGTTACCTTTCGGTTGATTTCGTTGGGGATAATCTGTTCTCCAAGAATCCAGCTCTGGCCCATTTCGCTGACGGCTCGGTCTAGGGCAATGCGGGCATTAAAATGGGACCCAAATCCAAAGTGTGGTTCAGCATCGGGATCGGAATAGTGTAAACCTACAGCAGCAAAGACCGGGATACCCAGATCCGTGGTTAGGTCAAGTACATGCAGGGAGTGGTTGTGTCTCCGTAATCCTTCGGCAGCCTCCATGGCAAATGCGCTGCCAAATGAGGGCAGGTCCAGGCATGGACGCTGGAGCATATTATACCACCACAAAGCCACACCATCACGCTCCACCAGCTCGAAAAATCCTTGTATTATAGCTTCTTCGACGCAGTTACCAGCCGCCACGCCGTTTGAGTCGCCATAGATGAACCTGCCGCCGTTTTCCTTGGGGTATTGGTAATACATGAAGGCAGATGGCACATACTTCCACCGTTTGTTGGTCAGGGACCAAGTTGGGGTCCAGTCGACTGACGTGTTTTCGTCAAATCGTTTGGGAACTGATCCGGTATGGGCTCGTTTGGCCCACTCCTCGCGGTTTTCATACTGGCTGTCTGTGAACTGATTGAGTTCGAGTGGGTGCAGGGCGTCGTCAGCGATGCTGGTATAGGTGGCCTTGAGGCACGGCTCATAACCGAAATATTGGGAGCAGTATCGTTCTAAAGCCTCACCAAGCGCGCTGGTCCGGGCCTGAATTTCGCTTCGTCCTTTGCCTGCGCTCATGCCGACCGCAGCGATACGCCCTTTGCTTGAATCCATTTTGTGTCCATTGAGAGTGGCCCATGAGGAACTGACTGCTCGTCCGAAGAATTCCGGTACGTTCTCTTGTACGTTCAATGTTCCGACTTCGCCGGTTATGGGGCTGATGCGTGTTTCGAACCGGGCCATAGTTTCGGTTGCGGCCTTGATGCGTTCGCCACCGTCGTTGTAGTCGGCTTTGGGCTGGGAGGTCAGGGTAAATTCCTCTTCGGGGAAACCTGATAATGCACACGCCTCAGCGTTACCGCATATGGGGCAGTGGGACCGTCTGGTCAGTTCATGGCGGCTGGTTTCCAAGGTTTTGAGGTCTATGGTTACCACGCCTTTATCGATGAAACAGTGCGAGCTGCCGGAGAGAAACTTTTCCAGCTCCAGACCGAGTAGGCTGCATGAGACGTTCAAGGATGCCGCGGTCCTGCCTTGGGAAAATCGGGGAAGCTCGCCTTTTTTACTGGCGATTTGTAACTCCTTGATCCTGTGTCCACGCAAGCGGTGGAGCAAGCATTCTACACAGGCAGTCTCGCCCGGATCAACCAGCGGGCCGAACCATGGCTCGATGCCGTCCGGCTTGTAGGGCAGCCAGCGTGTGCCGCTTTTATGTGCTCTGGCATTGAATATTTCCAAATTGGGATCGAGGTAATTGGACGTGAGCACGATCCATATAGCGCCGTCGTTTAGGTCAGCCTTCTGCCAATCAGCGGTTACAGCCTTACAGAATTTCAGGCCGGAAAGATGATCGGCGATAGGTTGCGGGTCAAGACTGTTAAGGCTGGTGACTATGATTTTGGTCGGCGAGTCGAGTTTCGATAAATCACACTCCATCCGGTCATGAAAAATTGCGCTCGTTTCCCATTCCTGTTTGGGAACGGCTTCAACCAGACCGACCTTCTTCAATTGGATGAGCTGGTAGAATATTTCAGACATATCAAAACGGTCAGACAGCTCATCCACGATGTCGTCTTCGCTACGGCTACCGTCCAAAAGCGGCAGCATGGTGATCAGCAATTCACCTTTCAGGGTGTGTGAGGTTGTTTCCGAAAGTATCAGAGCGTTTTTATCATCTATTAAAGCGGGTTCAAGCCAAGGTTTGAACCGGAGAAGTTTTGTCATATATATTACCTAACGGAGAATTTGCGTAATAGATGTTACCCGAAAGTTTCAACCGAAAAGAAACGTTAGGCTGGTAAATCTTTTAGTCAAGCAGCCGTTTTTTAATTGCAGCACCAAGCTCCGCATCCCGTAAACATAGCCGCCAGACGTTCGTCCCCTTCTGCCATGATGAGATTCCTTTAAGAACACATATAGCAGCAAGACGATAATATAGCTGCCAGACGTTCTTCTCCAGCCTCAATACATCCTTTTCCCGGCTTTGGCGGTAGCACCAACCATGCCTGCTTTTCGGTGGCTTCTACGCATTTGAATTTCACGCCTTCTGGCATGTCGATGCCTTCTTCTTTCATTACAGCAGCCGGATCGTTGAGGAGCCGTTGTTTGTAGTCTTCATCGGCCCATGATTTTGCTACGATCTTTGCCCATTTTTTTTGTAGTTCGTTTTGTTCTGCCATGATGAGACTCCTTTTAGGTCTTTAATGATGTATTTAGTCTAAAAACAACTAAAAGCACAAAAAGCAGTTAGACGCGAAGATAGCTGCCAGACGTTCTTCTCCAGCCTCAATACACCCTTTTCCCGGCCTTGGCGGCAGCACCAACCATGCCTGCTTTTCGGTGGCTTCTACGCATTTGAATTTCACGCCTTCTGGCACTTCTATGCCTTCTTCTTTCATTACAGCGGTCGGATCGTTGAGGAGCCGCTGTTTGTAGTCTTCGTCGGCCCATGCCTTTGCTACTATTTTTGCCCATTGTTTTTGCTGTTCGTTTTGTTTTGTCATGATGAGATTCCTTTAGTAGTTTTATGATGTTCTTTAGCCAATTGTTAATTAAATAAGGGTCCAGCATAGACAACCGTTATTGACCGCCGCCAGACGTTCGTCTCCTTCTTCCATGCTTCCTGTTGTCGGCTTTGGTGGGAGCACCAACCATGCCTGTTTTTCGGTGGCTTCCACGCACTTGAATTTCACGCCTTCCGGTACTTCTATGTCTTCTTCTTTCAATACAGCAGCCGGATCGGTCAGGAACCGTTGTTTGTAGTCTTCGTCGGCCCATGCCTTTGCTACTATTTTTGCCCATTGTTTTTTTGGGTCGTTTTGTTTTGTCATGATGGAGCTCTTTAAAGTGATATTGTTTATGGTCATACTCCGCTAGATGGCAGGTGAAATTTTACTTTCGGAGATAGACCTGCGATACAGTATAAATAGGTACATTAGTAATATGAGTAGCACAACGTAGAATCTATAGTTAATAGGCAAAAAGTTTTAGCTATGTGTTTAATAAAAATGTGATTTTTTAATTTTCCAACACCGCTTTTTGTCTGTGGTCGTCTTTGATGCTGCTACCCACTTTTTTTCAAATATTTACTAACAGCCTGCCTTGTCACCCCTATCAATTGCGCGGCTGAAGATTGGTTGCCATTAGTACGCCGCAAGGCTTCATCTATGAGTTTGACGCGCACTTCATTCAGCGTCGGCAGTCTGGTTCCGAACGATACACTTTCTCCCGAATCATGGATTGATTCTCCTGAAAAGGAGTCGCCGGGAATTTCCATCAGTTTTTTAAAATGTTTCGGCTTCAATTCACTAGATCCGCAGATACTGGCCCCGTCATGAACTAGATGCTGCAATTCTCTGACATTTCCCGGAAACGAATAGTTATTCAGAAAGTCAGCGATATTATGAATATCCACATTCAAATCTGTCCCCGTGTCAGCTTGCACCTCATTCACAAAGTGAGAAATTAAAAGAGGTAAATCTTCTATGCGTTCCCGTAGTGGGGGGATTTGCAGCATATGGCCTCTGAGCCTGAAAAAGAGGTCTTTGCGAAATTTTCCCTGATCCTGCATTTTAGTGATGGATTGATGGGTAGCAGTAATGATTCTTGCACTTGATCGTTTCGCCATATCAGAGCCAAGGGGCATGAACTCATGCTCCTGTAGCAAACGCAAAAGTTTGGTCTGGGATGTAGGCGCGAGATCACCGATTTCATCAAGGAATAAAGTCCCGTTTTTGGCTTTTTCAACTAATCCTAGACGAGCTTCAGCCGCACCTGTGAACGCGCCTTTCTTGTGTCCGAATAAAGTGTCGGAAAAAATATTGTCGTCCAGCCCCGCGATATTTACGGCAACAAAGTTGCCTTTACGCCCGCTGGCATTGTGTACTGCCCGCGCCACCAACTCTTTACCGACTCCGGATTCTCCGGTTATCAGTACAGGCCGTGCGGTTTCTGATATCGCCTCAATGTATTTAAATATGGCAAACATGTCTTTGTGAGCAGTGATAATTTCTGAAAACAGCTCTGGTTTATCCGGTCCTGATTTGAAAAATCTTTGTTTCAGAGAAGAGTTTTCCTGTCGCAATTCAAAAATTTCAATGGCATGACGCACTCCGGCAATAAGGGTGTTGCGGTCCTCTGTTTTGACAATGAAATCAAATGCTCCTTTGCGGATGCAATTGACCACGGCTTTGATTTCATTGAGCCCGGAAATAACTAATACCGGGACCTCCGGGTATTCCTCAACAATCTGCGGTATAAGTTCTTCACCGGAGATTCCGGGCATCATTAAGTCGACCGCAACAGCGCAAAATTCCTGCTGTTTCAGAGTCTCCATGACCTTAGTTCCATCATTCAGAAGCACAACATTGTCGATGCCTTGCGAGCGTAAGGTAGCCCTGAAACTTTGCAGCCATGAATCTTCATCATCCACCAGCAAAAGAGGAAAGCTTGGATTAAGTCCTTTAGCTCTATTCATTTTCATCTCCATTTTCGACTACTGGAATTGAAAGTCTGGCGATAGTTCCTCCGCCGGGATTTGCTGTAAAAATAAGCTCTCCACCATGTTCTTGAACTATCGAGGAAGATACGGATAACCCGAGTCCGGTTCCTCCGTCATTGCGTTTGGTCGTAAAAAATGGGTCCATAATTTGTTCAAGGTGTTCTTCGGCAATTCCAACACCTTCATCGCGGACAACTATCTCGATTCTTTTTTTCGCTTTGATATATTCAGATGAAAGACAAATTTCCTGCTTGCGGTCAGTCAGGGCTTCGCAGGAATTAACCAGTAAATTAATAAGCACTTGTGACAGCCGTTGCGAATTACCACGCACGGAAGGCAGAGATTCAGCAAGATTCACCTCAAATTTCACAGTCTTCTGGCTGATCATATTTTCCAGCAACCGCAGAGAATTATTGATAACGTCAGTAATATCCACTTCCCACATCAATTCCCCGGGCTGCAAACGGGAATAATCTTTAAGGCTGTTCACTATTCCACTGATGCGGGTGGCTCCCTCGAGCATTCTGGAAAGAAGATCGGGCATAAAACTTCGAAGTTCCGAGTACTCAAGCCCTCCAGCTAAAAATTCACCATTTTCATGGTAATAATCCTCAAGGACAGGGGTGATGTCTTTCCATATGTCTTCTATCAAAGGTAGATTCAAGGTCATGAAACTATTGGGATTATTTATTTCATGGGCCATGCCGGAGACCAGTACTCCTAGCGAAACCATTTTGTCAGCCTGAATAAGCTGCTGTTCTTTTTCTTTAGCCTGCCGCTCGGATTCAACTCGTTCACTAATATCGCGGATTGCACAAACTCCGACCTTTTCGCCCTGAAAGACGATGTCGCGCTGCTGAATTTCGCAAATAAGCATTTTCCCGTCACGGCAACGGAAATTGGCATCAAAGCGGGATTTCTTGTTCTTTGATGTATGTTCCCGAACTTCCTCGCGGCATTCTGGATCTGCCAGATCATCAATATTCAGCCCGGCGAATTCTTCCTGAGAATATCCGAACATACATTGCCCAGCTTTGTTCGTGAGCAGAATTTCGCCTTCATAATGAATAAAAATTGCTTCAAAAGTGGACTGGGAGAGTTGTCGAAAACGATCTTCGCTTTCACGTAGCGCAGCTTCTGCCAATCTTCGGCGCTCAATTGCCTGAGCTTGCAGAAAATTTTTACGGGCAAGAATAGAAATCTGGTTGGCAATGAGGCAGAGGACATTGCAGACTCTTAAGAATTGCTCATGAGACATGACCGGGACTTCTGTGAGAGCTTCCATAAATTCATTTTCGTCAGCTCCTATTTCATGGGCATATTTTTTTATCCGCTCGTCATTGATGGGCGGGCAGCGCACCTGCCCGACAATCCAGTTCGCAATATGGCGGTCACCTACATAGAAACTAGTTCCGCCGTCCCATAGTCCGCCGCTTAGGCAGGGACGCATGATCGGTTCCAGCGGGCTTTTAGTTCCGAAAGAAGCGTCAGAACGCATGCAGTTTTTTAACCCTTTGGGGGTCTTGCGAATAACGTCGTTACAGAGTCTGCAAAAGCGGCTGGGTCTGGTTATTGGTCTGCCGTCAAGGTCGGTAATAATAGAAGCAACATTAGTCGCTTCGGCAAAGGCATCCTGAATTTGCTGGATAGCCTCCACATCAAAATAATCTTCAAACCGATAATCTTTTTCTTCATTCTCATACTCGGCAATATGGGGACTAAGGCTGCAATCTTTGCCAAAACTACCGCACATAGAGCGTGATGCTTCCAACTCTGCGACTCTTTTCCGCAGAGTATTGAGTTCTTCAAGAACGTAATCAGGGCAGACGTCTGTGTTATTCAATTTTTCTTTTTTTGAATCCATATTGCTTTTTATACATCCATTATGATCAATTTTAAATTATGCAGAGGATCAGGTTTCTCGCCTGTTTAATAAATATGATTAAAGCATAATCAATGCCACTTTCAGCCCCCTGAAATATCAGCTCAAACAGTTTAACCTCATCGATACCGTGTCTGCAACGGTTATAACTTAACCAACATAATTCACTGGTATTACGAGCACATGCATACAAAAGATTCAATACATATATAAATATCCATCCCAGCCTAACTTCCTGTTCTTTCAGTACTCATCAGCACATGACAACTTGTGTAACCCTTGCGTCAACCATATTAACATTTATTTATAACATATTGATATTAAGAACTTTTTATCAACAAATGCTCACGCCCATCACTTGAAATGTCAACCGGGGCTGACACAGTCATTTCTTTCCAATTATGTCATAAAAGTCACCAAATACAGTTAAACCTCCGCAATTATAAACATATTCATTCATGGCACGTTTTTCTCTTTAAGGGGGGTAACGCAGCGAAGAGAAACGCGGAATAATTGAGGAATAACTTTAAGGAGTGTGGTGAGTATGGAACCTTTCAGCATTAATACCCTTGTCATGTGCTTTGCCGGCGGAATTGTCGGTGGTGCGATCGGCGGACTTTTTTCATTCATTATCTGCGGACTCATGGTCATGGCTGGATGTCTGGTTATGATGGCCAGCGGGTCTGATTTTATGTTGCTTCAAGTTGGACTAGGTCCAATCTTCGGTCCTCACGTTGGAGGATTTGCCTCAGGAGTCGCTGCATCCACTTATGCGGCTGCGGTGAGCAAAAATCATCCCGGAGGAGCAGCAAAAGATATTTTGTCCTCACTTATGGGAACATCATGGGACGTTCTTCTCGTTGGTGGACTTACAGCATTAGCCGGACATTTCCTGCTACAGCTTTTTGCTATGATCCCGGTTGTTAACAAAACGGATATGATTGCCCTCAGCGTTGTGGCAACAGCTCTGCTGGCCCGTCTTCTCTTCCAGAAAGAAATGCCTTGGGGCAATTCAAAATCCATCAAAGATTTCGGCTACCTCAAAACAGATGACCATAAAATTTCATGGATTCCATGGATGCTTCCTCTCCCCAAAATGGTCCTTTACGGCTTCGGTGCAGGAGTGCTTTCTGCAGCAATGGCAGCTCAGGCTAAAGCAGCCATGGACCCAATGGTAGCCGCAGGCGTTATCTCCGCAGCCGGAGCATTTGTTGTGCCACTCATAATGGGCTGGGCAGCAGCAGCTATCAGTCTCATTGCACTTCAGCTCGGCACAGGGGCAATTCAGCAGGTGCCAGTCTGGCATTGCCAAGCCATCCTGTCTGCTCTCGCCTATTTGTACTTCGGAAATATTTTGATAGCCGGAATGGTCGGAGCCTGCGCAGCTCTCTTGCAGGAACTCATGGCCCGTATGTTCTGGAATCATGGAAGTAACCATGTTGATCCCCCGGCAGCAGCCATAGCCGTGGGTACCCTGATGCTCAACCTTATCAAGTAACCTTTTGGAAAAATGGACAAAACAATGCCAGTAACAGCAAAAAAAGCGCAGCAAATGATTGCTGCAGCAGTAGAAAAAGCAAACGAAATCGGCGTTCCTATGGTTATTGCGGTGGTTGATCAAGGAGGGGACTTAGTTGCCCAGCTACGACAGGATGATGCCCTGCTGGTTAGTATCGGCCTATCCTTGAACAAGGGTTACACAGCAGTGGCTGTGAAAATGCCCACAGCAATACTGGGTTCAGTCTCCCAACCGGGCGGACAATTATACGGAATTAATAATGCAGATAACGGACGGATTGTAATCTTCGGCGGCGGATTGCCTATCGAAGAAGATGGAAAGGTAATTGGCGGAATAGGCGTCAGCGGCGGCAGTGTTGAGCAGGATACAGCTTGTGCGGAAGCGGGGCTTGCAGCTTACTGTTCATAAAACTTTGGGAAATAAACTTTTAATAAAGGAATAAGACAATGACCAAAAATAAACCTAACGTAGAAATCCCCAAAACAGTTGGCGCTTCCAAACGCGTTGAAAGAACCCTTGAACGTTTTTTGAACACCGCTCCGGCAATTTGTGGTGAACGCGCCGTGCTGATCACTGAATCCTACAAGGAAACAGAAGGGCAGCCGATGCCTATTCGCCGTGCGAAAGCTCTGGGAAAAATCCTTGCCGGTATGTCCATCTTCATTCAGGACGATGAATTTACCGTAGGTAATCAGTGCTCCATGCCTCGCTCTGCACCTATCTTTCCGGAATTTTCCTGTAAGTGGGTTGAAGACGAACTGGACCGCCTTGAAAAAAGAACTGCTGACGTTTTCTTTATTTCTGAAGATGTAAAAGCCAACCTACGCAGTGCCTTCGCTTATTGGGACGGCAAGACTGTTAACGAAATCGCTGCCCAGCTCATGCCTGAGGAATCCCTCGAAGCTCATAATGACGTCGTCTATACTGTTGGTAACTACTTCTATAATGGAGTCGGTCACGTATCAGCAGATTACAACAAGGCTCTAACCCTCGGACTGAATGCTGTCATTGCTCAAGCCGAAGATAGACTGGCTGAAATAGACTTCTCCGATGCTTCCCAGCTCAACAAGATGCATTTCCTTAAATCCGTAGTTACCAGCAACAAAGCAGTTATTGCTTTTGCAGACCGTTTTGCAAAACTGGCTGAAAAAATGGCTGCTGATTGTAAAGATTCAACCCGCAAAGCAGAACTAAACGAAATCGCACGTATTTGCCGCAAAGTTCCTGCTCAGCCTGCGGAATCCTTTCAGGAAGCATTGCAGGCGTTCTGGTTTATCCATTTGGTGATTCAGATTGAATCAAACGGTCACTCCATCTCGCCTATGCGCTTTGACCAATACATGAATCCATTCCTACAGTCTGACAATCTTTCGGTTGAGCAGGCTCAGGAAATGCTGGATATGCTCTGGGTTAAATTCTCTGAATTGAACAAGGTTCGTGACGAAAATTCCACTATGGCTTTCGCCGGTTATCCAATGTTCATGAATTTGATCATAGGCGGACAAAAACGTGACGGTTCAGATGCAACTAACACTATGTCCTACTTGATCCTGCAAGCTAGTGCTAACACCAAGCTTTATGCTCCTTCTCTTTCTATCCGCATCCACGAAGGCACACCCGATCCTCTTTACAAAAAAGCTGCTGAACTCAGCCGCATGGGCATGGGGTACCCCGCATACTACAATGACCGTGTCATCATTCCCGCACTTCTGGCTCGCGGCCTTGAACGTGAAGATGCCCGTGATTACGGTATCATCGGTTGCGTTGAGCCTCAGGTCGGCGGAAAAACTGAAGGGTGGCATGACGCAGCTTTCTACAACATGGCTAAAGTTATCGAACTTTGTCTCAACGACGGTGTAGATCAACGCACCGGTAAACAGATCGGTCCTAAATCAGGCGGCTTGAACAGTTTCAAATCATTTGAAGATCTCATGGCTTCCTATACTCAGCAGACGGCCTATTTTGTAAAACTCATGGCTGCTGCCGACAACGCAGTCGACATGACTCACGGCAAACATTGTCCGCTTCCATTTCTGTCCTCCCTCGTTGATGATTGCATCTCCAAAGGACTTTCTTTGCAGGAAGGTGGCGCGCATTATAACTTCACAGGCCCTCAGGGCGTAGGTGTTGCCAACGCAGGAGATTCCCTAACTGCCATCAAAAAGCTCGTTTTTGATGATAAAGCACTAACTCTTGAGCAACTTAAGGAAGCTTTAGCTAACGACTTCGAAGGACAGGAAGACCTGCGCCAGATGCTCGTGAACCGCGCTCCAAAGTACGGTAACGATGACGACTACGCTGACGAAATAGCTAAAGAAGCCGCGCTTATCTACTGCAACGAAGTTAACAAATACACCAACCCTCGCGATGGTAAATTCCAGCCCGGTTTGTATCCCGCATCCGCAAACGTTCCCTTGGGTACTGTTGTAATGGCTACTCCGGACGGACGCAAAGCATGGTCACCACTGGCAGACGGCGTATCACCTATCTCCGGTTATGATTCCTGCGGTCCTACTGCATCAGTTCTCTCTGTTGCAAAGCTCGATCATGAAATAGCTTCCAACGGAACCCTGCTGAACCAGAAATTCCATCCATCCGCTATCGAAGGCGAAAAAGGACTGGAAAGCCTCAAAGCGGTAACTGAAGCGTACTTCCTGAATGGAGGATTCCACGTACAGTATAACGTAATCAGCCGTGAGACTTTACTCGAAGCTCAGGCCAATCCTGAAAAATATAAAGGGCTTGTAGTCCGGGTGGCAGGATACAGCGCATTCTTCACCGCGCTCGACAAGTCTCTGCAGGACGACATCCTCGCTCGTACTGAACAGAACTTCTAATAGACGAGAAAGGCCTCCGGCAAACCAGTCGGGGGCCTATTCAGGGCTTAAGCCTTTAGCCGTCAGATCCCTGCATTATACAAATAAGCGAGTTGCAAAATGAGATGGAAGGAACGCCAGCATAAATTTAGTTTGGAAGATAAGGACAAGGCTCAGCTCACAGGGCTGGTTTTTGATATTCAGCGTTTTGCGGTCCATGACGGTGGAGGCATCCGCACGCTTGTTTTTTTGAAGGGCTGTCCACTTAAATGTAAATGGTGCCAGAACCCGGAATCCATGAGCAGTAAACCTGAAATAATGCGTATCCCTCATCACTGTATCAGCTGTGTGAAATGCGCAACTCTCTGCCCGGAACAGGCTATTGTTATTAAAGAAAATTTTAAGGTTGAGATCGACCGCGACAAATGCACTTATTGCGGTGAATGTGTTGAAAATTGTTATGCCGGATCAATGACCATTGTAGGACGTTACCTGACAGTCGATGAAGTAATGGAAGAAGTGGAGCGGGACCGCCCATTTTATAATACTTCTGGTGGCGGGGTTACATTTTCAGGTGGCGAACCGACTTTGCAATCAGCGTTTCTTCTTACTGCCCTGAAAGAAGCGCATAAACGTGGCTTACATACTGCAATTGAAAGCTGCTGTTTTTGTGCTCAGGAGACTTTTGCAAAAGTGCTGGAGCACACAGATTTAGTTCTCACCGATATCAAGCATATGGATTCCGCAAAACATGAAGAACTCACAGGCGTTCCGAATGAACAGATTTTGAGTAATATAAAAATGGCGGCAGAAAGGGGAAAAACCCTCCGCATCAGGATTCCGCTTATTCCCGGCTGCAATGATTCTGAAGAAAATATTGAAGCTACAGCACAATTTGTCGCATCCCTTGGTGGTTCAGTCGAAGGGCTGGATATTCTGCCATATCACCGTTTAGGCGAACCAAAATGGGAACAGCTTGATCGGGAATATGCTTTAAACGGAGTGATTCCACCGAACCGGGAACATGTTCTGGCTCTTAAAAATTTGGTTTTGCCTCACTGCCCAAATGTCTCAGTAGGAGGATAAGGTATAAACGGAAGATCGGCTTCCACATAATTAATAAGCATTACCGGACCTCTTACACCGAATAGCTTTCATGTTTGCCAGCATGAAAGCTATTCTTGTTTCACTTCGGTCAAAACAAAAAGCCCCACAGCAGGATAACACGCTGTGAGGCTTTATATAAGAATTATACAGCTAAGCCTACATGCCTGACATAGCTTTTACTTCTTCAAGCGATTTTTCCATCTTCTGAAGACCGTCATTCATCATCTGCATGCCGCCGTCAGTACCTTTTTTCATCATGCCCATACCTTTCATCATTTCCATCATGCCTTTGTTGGCGTTACCCATGGAATTTTTTATCATGGACTGGTGAGGATCGCCTTCAGCTCCCGTTTCAATCATTTTCATACCGTTGTGCATGGGCATCATTTCTTTATTCATCATTCCCATACCGTCATTCATTGTGGCAGGATCGTTCATGAGTTTAGCTCCATGTTTCATCTGAGCAATCCCTTTTTCCATCATGGTAACTCCATCATGCATTGAGCCTTTCATTCCCCCTTTTCCGTGGTTGGAATGGTCCATATTCATATCCATGGCAAAGGCTACTGTGGACATTGCAATAATAAATGCTACCAATATGCTGATGTTTAAAATCTTTTTCATTGTTAACTCCCTTAGCGTGTTGAGTTGTTATTTGTTTATTTTTTTGACGACCACAACAGTGAGATCATCTTCTTGTTTGTCTCTTCCAGTAAACGTATGCACAGCCTCGAAAATGCTATTTACAAGTACTTCTGCCGGTGAATCCTTTTCAGAATCAATTACTTCCAATAACCGCTGCTTTCCGAAAAACTCTCCCTTTTCGTTAGAAGCTTCCCAAATACCATCTGTTCCAAGAATAAGAATTTGTCCCGCATTTAAGTCAGCGCAGTAGTTCTCCATATAAGTAGCTTCTTCAATAGCTCCGAGGGCTATTCCCTGTCCCTCAAGCTTAATAAATTCATCTTTGCCGGGATCAAATATCAAAGCCGGTTCGTGGCCGGCCCGTACCCAGCGCAATTCGTTCTTGTCGGGGTCCAGTTCAACCATGATCATGGTCATGAATTGACCTGTCTTGTAGGTGTCTTCCGCAACCAGTTTGTTTACATCGGTTAAAACTTCTCCAAGAGTTCCGCCGCTTAAAGTCCTTGCGCGCACATAGCCTCGTATGGACCCCATAAGCATTGCCGCCGGAACACCGTGACCGCTGACATCACCCACAGCAAATCGAATACTTTCTCCGTCTGTGTGAGGCATGATGTAGTCGAAGTAGTCACCACCGAGTTCATCACAATATCTGCTTTCACCGAAAATTTCATAAGTCGGGATATTCGGAGAGGTTTGCGGCAGCAAATTTGTTTGTACCTCCATCGCAACATCAAGAGCACTTTTAATTTCAATATGCTCCTGAAGTGCCGGGACCATTTTATTAAAATCTTTTGCGAGTTCACCAACTTCATCCGAGCTGGAAAGTTCAACCTGGGCTGAAAAATCACCTGAGGCGATACGTTTAACCCCTTTGGCGAGAGTTAAAATATTTTTCGTGAAACGACGCGAGAACAGAAAAGCTAGGGCCGACACCAGCAACACAACAGCCAGCAATACATAAGTTGTATTTTTGTATTGTTCCCCAATTGTAAAATTCACAAACGATTTTGCCTTTTCCGCAGGTTCCACAACATCATCATGAGGTAGGATCAAGACTAAAGAAATCCCTCTTTTATCAGGCGCAGAAAAGGCCCATATACTATCGCGCCCCTTATAGGCCATGCTCATCACGCCGGACTTGCCATCTGCCAGAAATTTTTTGAAGCGAGAGAACAAAATGGTATTTGTGGATGAAAGCAAAGTCTGCTTTGCGGAAGGTTCCCACATATGCATCATGTGATTTTGTCCGGCAGAAGAAATCTGCTGCGCAATCACTTCAATTCCACTGTTTTCAGTGTTTCCTTCACGACGAACCAGCAAGGAATCTATATTATCTGAAAAAGCACCGAGATGATTATAACCATGTAAAATAGTATCCAGCGGAATATCTATGGACGCTGACCCGACAGCTTTTCCCCGTACTATTATTCCCAAGGATGCAGTAAGAACTGTCTTTCCTGTTACCGGATCTTTTTGAGGAAGCGACCAGACAGGGGATAAGTTTCCATTGATAACAGGTACAGTCTGATGCATTGACATTCTTTTTGAACGGGCCGGATAAGTAAGAGACTCTCCGGAAATGAAAATTGCATTAATCCATAATGTCAGGTCAGGATTTTTCTTTTCAATTGATTTGAAAAGAGGAGAAATAATATTCACTGATCCTTGAGGGAGAAGTCTGTCAGCCTTTCCCTGATACCCTGCGCTATAGCCCACAGAGTTAAAATCGATACGGCCTTTACCGTGCATACCTGAATTTTGTAACTTATATTTCTGCTGAAGCCGCTTGCTATTATCTTCTTCTGCCAGTTCCTCGACTCCGATAAAAATCTCGGGCAGCAAAAACTGGTCTCCCTCTTCAATCCATGTCGAAAGCTCAGCTGAAAGTTGCTGTAGATTGAGTTCTACAATCCTGCGTTGCTTGGAAAGAACTCTTGCGTGATCCTCCACCAACCGTTTTAATTCAACACTACTTTTATTGACCAGCTCCCTGCGAACCTCTTCGCCGATTTCACCGGAGAGCGAACGTAATGATTCAAGCACCCCGGCCTGAACTATGACCAGCGGGATGATCGAAACCGCCAACAGCAGCAAAAGTAATTTGAATCTTATTTTCATAACCATCCTGTTTTGACAAAACATACCCTTTTTTACCGTTTTCGCCCAACCATTTCATAGGAAGTGGTTACATTTAACATTCCAAATGAATATTATACCAATATATTAGTTAGTTAGTAAATAAACATGCCTACTCATCAATCTAATTAACAATATATGTGTAAAAAACTGCACATAGTTGTTATGTTTACTTTCGTACCCGCTAATTCATACCATTTTAGTATGAATTAGCGGGCGCTTATATTAAGTCTTGTTGTGCAAAAAGTGCAAACGGTTGTCGTAAGTGCTTGAAATAATGATTATGAACGCGACAAAAACTGCACAAATTATATTATTTAAGACTGGCAGCAAGGGGTAATAATAGGATATGCTCAATTTTAACCGTCTTATCCGGCTCAATAAAGGGCATGGAATAGTAATTGCTCACAGCAAAGACAGCAGCTTTCAATAAAAGATATGCAGGAGAACCAATGTCTCGAAAATATACATATACACTGCTTATGTTCATGGCTTTGTTATTCGTTTTTCCACTTCATGGAAAAGCGCAAGATGGATCAAATGAAACGATCGCTGAATACAAAACCAGACAAGGCGAAATAAAAGAATTGACTCAATATCTTGTTGAGGCTGCGCGTAATAATGACGATCTATATTCTGCCTTTTACGGCTGGAAAGCAGCTTTGCAGCGGGAGACAAGTGTTTCAAGCCTGCCTGACCCCAGATTCAGCTTTGCATGGTTTATTCAGCCGGTAGAAACAAGAACCGGACCGCAAGAATTTAAATACGGTCTGAGTCAAACTCTTCCATGGTTCGGTAAACTGGACCTTAAAGGCGAACAGGCTTTGCGTGATGCAGACATTAAAAAAGCAAAGTTCGATGCCTTGAAACTTAAGATATTTTATCAAGTTAAAAGAATATATTACGATTACGCATACCTTGCGCAAGCAATCCGCATTACCCGTGAAAATATCGAGCTTATGAAGTACCTCGAAAACGTGGCCCGCTCCAGATATTCCACCGGGGCAGGTACATATGACGGAGTTATTAAAACTCAGGTAGAACTGGGCAAGCTTGAAGACAGACTTCGTTCGCTGGAGGAGCGCAAAAGACCCACCGTTGCCAAACTTCTTGCTGCCATAAACAGGCCGGACGGACAAACTTTGCCCTTGCCTGCATCTATTCCAGTCATGAAAATTGAAGTTGATCCCCAGCAACTCAAAAAAGATTTCAAAGAGGCCAATCCCAGTCTGCTGGCTCTGACCCATAAAATCGATAAAGAAAAGCTTTCCGTGGAACTGGCTGAAAAAGATTATTTCCCCGATTTTTCTTTCGGCGTTGAGTACATCCAGACCGGAAAATCCAGATCCCCCAATGTAACGAATCAAGACCGTGACCCCGTTGTTGCAGGTATGTCTGTAAACCTGCCCATCTGGCTTGATAAACAGGAAGCCCAGCTCCTTGAGGCTCAGCATAAAGTTAAATCAGCCAGTCGCGAACGGGCTGGACTTGAACGTAACCTTTCTGCCGACCTTGAACTGGAAATCTACCGCTATGAAGATGCCATCCGCAAAGTCAGCCTATATCGCGATTCACTTACCCCCAAAGCCGAGCAGTCACTTGGTGTTTCTATTGAGGCTTTCCAAGCGGGTACAGCGTCATCAAGCGATCTTATTGATGCGGAAAGAACCTTGATCGAATTTCAACTCGTTTATTATCAGGCGCTTGCAGAACAAGCTAAAAGGGTTGCCGCCATTGAATATCTGGTGGGCCGCGAAATACCTTGTACAGTTCATGGCTCGGTACTGCCCCAGACATCTGCAATTATTCCTGCCAAGTAATTAAAACAAAACGGAAACCATAATGAATATATTTAAAAATATAAAATCAGCATTGACCTCAATTATTATTGTGGCCCTTATTGCTTTCGGAGCAGGTTACTGGTTTTCCGGTCCGGCTGATCACGGCGCGGAGAAAAACATAGTTGACGAGCATGCTGAACACGGATTGGATGCTGAAGTTACTGATGCCGGCGAAGTGGTCTGGACTTGCTCTATGCATCCGCAGATTCAGTTGCCGAAACCGGGTAAATGTCCCTTGTGTTTCATGGATCTGATCCCTCTTGAAAA
This sequence comes from Maridesulfovibrio ferrireducens, assembly GCF_900101105.1. Classification (NCBI taxonomy): domain Bacteria; kingdom Pseudomonadati; phylum Thermodesulfobacteriota; class Desulfovibrionia; order Desulfovibrionales; family Desulfovibrionaceae; genus Maridesulfovibrio; species Maridesulfovibrio ferrireducens. Next base: position 269,567 of record NZ_FNGA01000005.1, on the reverse strand, counting down.
GGGAGGACAGTCGGGTGATGAAGTCATCAGTCTCAGGCAGATAAGCTTGACCAGCCAGTCCCGTAAACTTGCCGGAATTGCCACCTCTATAGTTGAAAAAAGAAATGTAAGCGTGGAAACCCGCATGGTGGGAAAGGTTGATTATGATGAAACCCGCATCGGTACGATCACCGCATGGACCGGGGGGCGCATAGATAAACTTTACATAGACTACACCGGAAGCACTGTTCGCAAAGGGCAGGCAATGGCTTCCATATACAGCCCCGAACTTCTTACTGCTCAGGCTGAACTGATTCAGGCTGTTAAGGCCAAAGATGCTCTGCGTGGAAGCTCCATGAAGGTCGTCAAAGATACTGCCATGCGCACAGAAAAAGCTTCGCGTGAAAAGCTCCGGTTGCTCGGTCTTTCAAAAACTCAGATCGCAAACATCATTAAAAAAGGTAAAGCAGCCCAGCACATGACTCTCTATTCCCCCATGAGCGGAATAGTTATAAAAAAAAATGTTGTTGAAGGGGTTTATGTAAAAACAGGAACTCCCATATACACTATTGCCGACCTTTCAAGAGTATGGGTGATCCTCGAAGCGTATGAATCCGATCTGCCATGGATCAAAATGGGAATGCTCGTAAATTTCACAACTGAAGCTTATCCCGGCAAATCATTTGAAGGGAAAGTGGTTTATATTGATCCGGTTGTTAATGAAAAAACCAGAACAATCAGAATCCGTCTTGAAGTCCCCAACAAGGGGCTTAAGCTTAAACCCGGCATGTTCGTGCGTGCAGTTAGTCAAGTTGATAAAAACGCTGAAACTCAGTTGGTAATCCCTGCTTCCGCCCCGCTCATTACCGGTAAACGGGCTGTAGTTTATATTGCCGTGGATGGAAAAGAAGGAGTCTATGAAGGACGTGAAATCGTTCTCGGACCCAAAGCCGGGGATTATTACGTTGTAAAATACGGATTAGTCGCTGGTGAACAAGTTGTTACCAAAGGTAATTTCAAAATCGACAGCGCACTTCAGATTATAGCGAAGCCAAGTATGATGAATCCGGAAAGCGGCGTGAAAACGGTTGTCCATGGCTACGGTGAAACTCCCGCTGCACATACGCTGCCCCCGATGTTTGTGTCCAAGCTGGTTTATTTGAAACAGGACTTCAACAAACTCATGGAAAAAGCAGAATCCGGCAATGTTGAAGAATCCCGCACGCTTTACTCTAAGTTTTTTGACAACATTAAAGAAATAAATAGTTCCGGACTCAAAGGAGATTCCTCACTGGTCTGGAAAGAATTGTCCATGCTCCTTGCTAACGATGCTGTGCTGGGTAGCGGAGTTCAGGATGGGCTCAGGTTAAAATCCATCACAGCTGAAACATCGAAACATTTTATGCGTCTTGATATGGCATTTGATATTTCAGCTCTTGCCAAGCAGGCTGGAACCACTGTGGAAACTCCTGATGTGTTCAAAACTCAATTGGGAAAAGTTTATTCCTCCTATTCAGCATTTACTGAAGCCCTTGCGGTGGACAATTTGCAAGGAGCGCAGAAACAGGCCGCATTCATGGCGGAGGAACTTAAAAAAATAGACCACGCCGCGCTGAGTGTAGATGCCCACAAAGTTTGGATGAATGCCCTTAAAAATATCAATGACGGAATTGATGCCATACGCGGAGCAAAAGATATTGTCGGTGTTCGCGCGGGGCTTGAGCCGCTTTCTTACGGCATGACCGATGCTATTGAAAAACTGGGGATCAATTCAACGCAGCCTGTTTACGAAATATTCTGCCCCATGGCTTTTGATTTTAAGGGAGCCAAGTGGCTGCAAAGTGACGAGAATGTTCGCAACCCTTACTTCGGGGAAGCCATGCTCCAATGCGGCGAAGTGGAACGCCAGCTCAAAGGCAAGGAATAGGGCGGGATGACAATGAGCGATAATTCCACATCTGAAAAACAGCGTCCCATCCCCCGTACCCTTACGGAAAAGACAATTCTGTTCTGCCTTGAGCAAAAATTGATTGTCGGCATTCTCCTGCTTCTGGTCATCTGCGGTGGTATATTTACCGCACCTTTTGACTGGAAAATTGAAGGTATCGACAGATCTCCTGTCCCTGTGGACGCAATCCCTGATATCGGTGAAAATCAGCAAATTATTTTCACCAAATGGATGGGCCGTTCACCGCAGGATGTGGAAGATCAGATCAGTTATCCGCTGACTGTGGCCTTACTGGGTGTTCCCGGAGTTAAAACAGTTCGTAGCTATTCCATGTTCGGTTTTTCAACTATTTATGTCATTTTTAATGAAGATATCGATTTTTACTGGTCCCGTTCGCGGCTGCTTGAAAAGCTGAACAGTCTCTCGGCAGGAACTCTGCCTGAGGGGATAAAACCGTCTCTTGGGCCTGACGCAACCGCCCTCGGGCAGGTGTACTGGTACACCATTGAAGGACGAGATCCGCAAGGCAACCCCACCGGAGGCTGGAACCTTGATGAAATTCGTTCCGTACAGGATTGGTACGTCCGCTACGCCCTGCTGGCAGCCGACGGAGTAAGTGAAGTCGCCTCAGTCGGCGGTTTTGTAAAAGAGTATCAGATTGATGTTGATCCCGATGCCATGCGCGCCGCCAATGTCACACTAAGCGATGTTTACCGGGCAGTAAAAATGTCCAACCTCGATGTTGGTGCACGTACCATTGAAATCAACAACGCTGAATATGTCATCAGGGGTATCGGTTTTATTAAAGAACTTTCTGACATTGAAAGCTCGGTTGTTAAAGTTGTTAACAACATCCCCATTCATGTCCGTGATGTTGCACGCGTATCAGAAGGTCCGGCCCTTAGGCGCGGTGCATTGGATAAAGGCGGAGCAGAAGTCGTCGGCGGCGTGGCAGTCGTTCGTTACGGTGAAAATCCGTTGAAGGTAATTGAAAATATCAAGGATAAAATCAAAGATATTTCACCGGGGCTACCATCTAAAATCCTGCCCGACGGCACCGAAAGCAAGCTGACTATTGTGCCGTTTTATGACCGCTCCGGTCTGATTCATGAGACTCTCGGCACGCTTAACACAGCTTTGACCGAAGAAATATTGATCACCATCATTGTTGTACTTATTGCGGTCATTCATCTCAAAAGTTCACTGCTTATTTCATCGCTGCTGCCTCTCGCCGTGCTGATGTGTTTTATCGGTATGAGAGTTTTCAAAGTCGATGCAAATATTGTCGCTCTTTCAGGGATAGCCATTGCCATCGGAACCATGGTCGACATGGGAATTATCATTTGCGAAAATATCCTTAAAAAGCTTGAAAAGGCCAAGGAAGGAGTCAGCAGGCTTAAACTTATTTATGATGGAACAACCGAAGTAGGCAGCGCTGTAATGACTGCTGTAGCTACCACAATTGTAAGTTTTATGCCTGTTTTTGCTATGGACGGAGCAGAGGGAAAGCTCTTCAAGCCGTTGGCGTATACCAAGTCTTTCGCTTTGCTGGCTTCTATTATTGTAGCCCTGACTATTTTGCCGCCCATGGCCCATCTTTTGTTTACTGCACGCAAAAAGTTCCTCAAAAGCAAACAGACATATATCCGCGCAACTATTTATTTTATTTCAGGAATTGCACTTTCTGTAATAGTAAAGTGGTGGGTAGGACTGTTCTTCATCTACCTTGGTATAAAGCACTTTGTATTGCCCTTTATCCCCGAAAAGGTTCACAAATTTATAGATTATACCGAGACATGGACAATTGTTGCCATGGTCGCGTGGGTTCTTACAAGTTCATGGCTTCCGCTGGGGCCGGAAAAAGGCATGAGCAACAACTATCTTTTCGTCGCTGTAGTCATCGGCGGATTGATGCTCTTCTTTGATATTTTCCGTCGCAATTACACCAGAATGCTGGGCTGGTGTTTGAATCATAAAGTGCTGTTTTTGTCGCTGCCTACTTTTATCATTGTTTTGGGAATGTCCATTTGGTTGGGATTCGGCAATCTAACTTCGTTTTTACCTGAGACAATTAAAACTTCATCGCCCTATGTAAAATTGTCTCATGCTTTTCCCGGACTGGGGAAAGAATTCATGCCGGACCTTGATGAAGGTGCATTCCTGTTCATGCCAACCACCATGCCTCATGCATCCATCGGGGAAGCGCAGGATGTGCTTCGTAAGCAGGACATGATGATTCAAGCTATTCCCGAAGTTGACTCGGCTGTAGGCAAACTCGGGCGCGCAGAAACTCCTCTTGATCCCGCACCCATCTCCATGATTGAGACTGTCATTAATTACAAACCTGAATATGTGATTGATAAATCAGGTGAACGGTTACGTTTCAAATTTGACTCCGATCAGAAAGATTTTTTCCGCAATGTTAAAGGGGACCTTGTACCGGCGCAGGATGGATATCCATATCTGGTGAAGGGCTATTATGAGCGGGATGAGAATGGAAAATTAATTTCTGATGAAGACGGCAAACCTTTCAGAATATGGCGTTCAGCACTTAATCCCGGTCTGAATCCGGATCGTAAAAGCTGGAAAGGAATAACTTCTCCTGACGATATCTGGGATGAAATCATCAAAGCCGCAGCAATGCCCGGCGTCACCTCCGCGCCTAAATTGCAACCCATTGCCGCCCGAATTGTCATGCTGCAATCCGGCATGCGTGCGCCTATGGGCATCAAGGTAAAAGGTCCGAACCTAGAAATACTGGAGAAGGTCGCTCTTGATCTTGAAAGATTGCTCAAACAAGTAGGATCAGTGCAACCGGAAGCTGTCATAGCTGACCGCATTGTGGGTAAACCATACCTTGAAATCATTATTGACCGTGAAGCAATTGCCAGACATGGAATAATGCTTTCACAGGTGCAGGATGTCATTGAAGTTGCAGTGGGCGGAAAGGTTGTGACTACAACAGTTGAAGGGCGTGAACGTTATCCCGTCCGTGTCCGATATCTAAGAGAACTCAGAGATAATATAGACGACCTTGGCAATATCCTCGTCAGCGCTCCGGCAGGTGAACAGATCCCGCTCAGTCAGCTAACCGAGATAAAGTACATTCGCGGACCGCAGGTCATTAAAAGTGAAGATACCTTTTTGGTGGGTTACGTACTTTTCGACAAGAAATCCGGTTTTGCCGAGGTGGACGTGGTTGAACAGGTACAGGCTTTCTTAGATTCAAAAATAGAATCAGGGGAATTGATTATTCCTGCCGGAGTCTCATACGAATTTGCCGGAAGTTATGAAAACCAGATTAGAGCACAAAAGAAACTTGCTGTAATCCTGCCACTGGCTCTGTTGTTCATTGTCCTGATTTTATATTTCCAGTTCAAATCCATGGCGACAACGCTGATGGTTTTTTCAGGTATTTTCGTTGCATGGTCCGGCGGTTTTCTCATGGTCTGGCTGTATGGTCAGACGTGGTTTTTAGATTTCGCAATGTTCGGAACGGACATGCGAGAACTCTTTCAAGTTGCACCTATCAACTTAAGTGTAGCCATCTGGGTAGGTTTCCTAGCCTTGTTCGGAATTGCCTCGGACGATGGCGTAATTATGGCAACATATCTGGATGAAAGTAAAAAAGACCGCAATATGCAAAGCATCCCCGAAATCAGACAGGCGATCATAACCGGGGCACAAAGAAGAATCCGTCCGGCACTGATGACCTCGGCAACAACCATTCTTGCCCTGTTGCCTATTCTGACCTCTACAGGTCGAGGATCAGATATAATGGTACCCATGGCCATCCCTTCTTTCGGGGGAATGTCTATCGCTATATTGACCGTGTTTGTAGTGCCGGTGCTTTATTGCGGGGTTGAGGAAATTAAATTTAAAAGCATAAAAGAATAGATAAAAAAGGAAAGCTATTAGCCTTTTATTTTCTATTGCAGGTCGAGCCAAGAACCGGGCAAGGATTTTTGTCTTTGTTTGTTGGAATACATAGGTTTCGATCATTCCGATCTATTATATGATATCGCCTGATTGGGGCATATTCGGATACATTTTCCGCATCGGATGCACAGAGAGTTGTCAACGGTCGCAGTTTCTTTGACGATGATAGCTCTGGGTAGGCAGACACGTTCGCACTTCTTGCACGCCACGCATAGTTCTGCATTAATAACTATTTTGGGTAGACTATTCGTTTTTACGGTCTGAGGGTTATTCAAGGGAAAAGTCTCTGGTTTGAGACCTACAAATTGAACGTTCTGGTGACAGGAATGTCCTTTATTATTGCGACATGTCTTCTGTCTCGGTCTATTTTTACCTTTTGTATTCATGCCTTTTTTTCGCATTATTTCTTTACCTTCTGTTTTATGATGAATCCAAGTGAAACCGTCGTTCGGACATATTGGTGATCTTTTATTTTTATAAAATATCATCATTTAAAATGAGACTGAGCTAAGTTTTTTATCTTACCTTATTGACAATCTGTATTATTACAAGGACAATACCGAAAACGTTTGCGGTTTCGTTTGCGGTATTGTTCATAATGATGGATTTGGCATTGTTTATATTTATAACATGCTGTAATTAAACATTAAAATAATAAGACAGATATGTATGATCAATAAATTACAGGATCTTCCGCATAAGCGCTTTAATCCCCTTACCGGGGAGTGGGTATTGGTGTCTCCGCACCGGACTAAAAGACCTTGGCAGGGACGGCAGGAAAGTACTCAAACTAACATACTGCCCAGCTATGATCCGAAATGTTATCTGTGCCCGGGCAATGTCCGCAATCAGGGGGCGACCAATCCTGATTACAAAGACGTTTTTGTTTTCGACAACGATTTTCCTTCTCTGCTTGAAGAGTCCGTAAATGAGTCCTGTGATCAGGATGAACTTTTTCAGGTGGAACCTGAGAGCGGTGTTTGTCGGGTTGTCTGTTTTTCACCTCGGCATGATCTGACCCTGTCGCGAATGACTCCCGATGCAGTGCGCAAGGTTGTAGATATTTGGTGCGATCAGTTCACTGAGCTTTCAGCCCGTAAAGACATCGGTTATGTTCAGATTTTCGAAAATCGGGGAGATATTATGGGTTGTTCTAATCCCCATCCCCATTGCCAAGTTTGGGCTACCCGTTCCGTACCCACAATCCCTGCTAATGAAGATATCCGCCAAGAAAAATATTTACGCGAGAAAGACCAATGTTTGCTATGCCGTTACGTTGAGCGTGAATTGAAATCCGGCGAACGGGTTGTTTTCGAAAATGATTCTTTTGTAGCCCTTGTTCCGTTCTGGGCGGTCTGGCCCTTTGAAACCATGTTGTTGCCTAAAGCCCACATGGGGGCAATAACCGATATGAATGATAGCCAGAAAAAAGATCTGGCTGATTCGCTGGTGCGTATGGGAATACGTTTTGATAATCTTTTTGAAACATCATTCCCTTATTCCATGGGAATTCATCAGCGTCCGGCTCGGGAAAATGGCGGAGATCATTGGCACTGGCATATTCATTACTATCCACCGCTTCTCCGTTCTGCCACAGTACGCAAATTTATGGTCGGCTTTGAACTGATGGGCATGCCGCAACGGGATATTACCGCTGAACAAAGTGCCAAACGATTGCGCGATCTGCCGGAAATACATTTTCAGGATCGGGATGAATAAAATGTTTTCAATAGAGAATATTAGAAATCATATGGATAGAGGCGGCTTTGATCATGATTTTTGCGCCATACATTCATGTTCCAGACTTGATGAATCCCGTAGCCGTTTAACTAAACTTTTGGATTGGACAGAAGAATCATTCAACTCAAAATTATTAGGCATTGCCAGCGCTCCGGGAAGAACCGAGCTTGGCGGCAACCACACCGACCACAATAACGGAAGAGTCCTCGCGGCAGCAGTCAATCTGGATTGCCTGTCGATCTTTTCACCAACTTCCGGTCTGAATGATCAGGTCGTCACCATCTTCTCTGAAAATTTTGAAAAGCCTATTGTGGTTGATCTGTCCGATACATCTCCTCGTTCAAAGGAAGAAGGAACCAGCGAAGCCCTTGTCCGTGGAGTTGCTGACGGTTTCCGTAAATCAGGATTAAAAGTTTCCGGGTTTAACTCCTGTGTTTCAAGCTCTATTCCCGCCGGGGCCGGTCTAAGTTCTTCAGCCGCTTTTGAGGTTTTGATAGGACGAATTTTCAGCGCACTTTTCAACAATTCCAACGTTGGTCCCCTAGATATAGCCCGTATAGCAAGACGGGCAGAAAATTTGTATTTTGGTAAGCCCTGCGGGTTTATGGATCAGATGGCCTCTTCTTTTGAAGGCATTCTGGGAATTGATTTCAAGGATTCTGATAATCCCGCAGTCGAACGGGTTTCTCCCGGATTTATTAATGCTGAAACAGCGAGTGAAGGGTTTTACGGGACCGGATATCGCCTCTGTGTAGTTAATACCGGAGGAAGCCACGCTGATCTAACTTCTGAATACGCGGCCATACGCGAAGAAATGCAGCGGGCATCAGAATGTCTCGGTCGCAACGAAGCTCGTGGAATAAGCATGTCCGAGGTCATCGAGAATATGGGGTTGCTTCGGGAAAAAGCAGGAGACAGAGCTGCGCTCAGACTTATGCATTTTATAGGAGAGGACGAGCGGGCAGTACAGCAAGGTAACGCTTTACACGCCGGAGACATAAGAGAGTTTCTCAAATTGGTTTCCGAATCCGGAAATTCCTCCTGCCGACTTTTACAAAACTGCTACAATACGCATTTACCTTCTGAACAGCCCATTCCTTTAGCTTTGACTTTAACCGAACTTCTTCTTGGTTCAAAAGGAGTTGGCAGAGTTCACGGCGGCGGTTTTGCCGGAACTATTCAAGTTTACGTTCAAGATTCCAGCTTTGATGAATATAAAAAAGCTATGGAAAATATTTTTGGAGCCGGATCGGTCATTGAATTGGTTGTTCGTCAGCCGGGACGGGAATTTCTGTCCATTTCTCAAACAGGGGTGGAAGGTAAATAATATGGGTCAGACAACTCTCAAAGATCTTGCCCGTAAGCTGGGGATATCAGCATCCACTGTTTCCAGAGCTTTGCACAACCATCCGGACATCAGCGACAAAACTAAACGGTTGGCACTGGAAGCGGCAGAAAAATACGGCTATCAGCCGAATCCCATCGCGCAAAGTTTGAAGAAAAAACGCAGTAATATAATCGGGGTTATTGTTCCTGAAATTCGTCATAATTTTTTTGCCACGCTTATCAGCGGCATTGAGGAAGTTACCTACGATGCCGGTTATATCATCATGGTCTGCCAGTCTAACGAAACTCTAAGTCGTGAAATAGCCAATACAAAAGCTCTGACAGCTAATCGGGTTGCGGGATTGCTTATGGCTATATCCCTTGAGACAACGACCTACGACCATATGAAAAATGTGATCAAGCAGGGTATTCCACTGGTTCAATTTGACCGTGTAGTTGATGAACTGGAGACCGGAAAGGTATGCATTGATGATTTTAGTGCGGCTTACAAGGCTACAAGTCACCTGATTGACTGCGGCTATAAGCGCATCGGTTTTCTTGCCGGACGGGAAGGTATCTCTCTGAATAGTTTGCGTTTTAACGGGTACTTACAGGCTCTTAAAAACCACGGCATACCGTATTATCCCGAATTGAATATTAATATCGGAGGCTGCCGCGGGACTAACGGACGGCAGGGAGCTGAGGAATATTTGAAAATGGACAATCCACCGGACGCAATTCTGGCTATTAATGATCCTGTTGCTGTGGGGGCTTTTTGTCGTTTTCGCGAGGCAGGATTGCGCATCCCGGAAGATATCGCATTGGCAGGATTCTCCGGTTCACCGGAATCGGCTCTTATTGAACCGGCTTTGACAACTATTTCCCAGCCCGCATTTGAAATGGGCAGGACAGCCGCTTCTCTGTTGTTGAAGGAATTGGCCAGTGCAGAAGGGGAATATACTCCTGAAACCATTATTTTGGAAACGGAGTTGCTTGTACGGGGATCAAGTTGTGCTGGAGGAACTAAGTGAGCATTGAGTGCAGGTCATGGGGCAGAACTCCGTCAGGAGAAGAAGTCAGCTTGTACATCCTTAATAATAAAGAGGGGTATACAGCCGGCATAGCTACTTATGGAGCCACACTGACGAAGCTTGATGTTCCTGTTTCTGGAGGGCCGTCTTTGGATGTTGTTTTAGGTTTTGATGAACTTGGCGGTTATCTGAAAGATGATAATTACTTAGGTGCCACCATAGGCAGGACCGCAGGCCGTATTTCTCAGGCTGAATTTGTGTTGGATGGTAAAAAATTTTCTTTAGACAAAAATGAAGGTGAAAACCAACTGCATGGCGGGGCAAAAGGATTTCACAATCGTGTTTGGACAGCTTTCCCGGAAGAAAACGCAGAAGGGCCAGCCTTAAGGCTTTGCTATGACAGCGCGGACGGGGAATCCGGCTATCCCGGCAACCTGCGGGTCACCGTGATTTATACCTTGATTAAAAATGGACTGCGTATTGATTACAGGGGAGTAACCGACAGTCCCACACCTGTAAACATGACCGCGCATCCATATTTTAATCTGAATATAAATGGCGAAGATATAGGCAGTCATGAATTAAAAATTTTCTCAAGCAAGACCTTGAACCTTGATGACAGCCTCATTCCAAACGGTGAAATTATTGATGTAAAAGGTACTGATGCTGATTTTACTGATTTCTCTTTAATTAAGGGAGCTGCGGCCCGGAATTATCCTTTGAAACATGACAGATTTTATATCTTGAATTCTAGAAAAGGAGAAATGAACATCGCAGCCATAGCCAGAAGCAGTTCTTTCGATTTGGAACTTGAAGTCGCGACCACGCAGTCTGGGCTGCAATTTTATTCAGGAAATTCTCTTTCTGTTGGTTCCGTTGGAAAATGTGGATGTCAGTATGGACCCCGTTCAGGTTTCTGCCTTGAGCCGCATACACATCCTGATGCACCCAACAAACCCAAATTTCCCTCCGTGATATTACGTCCCGGAGAAATATACGAGCATTCAACCGAGTACAGGTTTCGCGAATTCAAAGCGCGAAGCTAAAACCGAGCAAGGCGAGAATAAAGATGGCAAACGTAGAAATTAAAGGCGTCGTCAAGCGTTATGGCTCAGTAGAGGTCATCCACGGGGTGGACCTTTCTGTAAAGGAAAACGAATTTATTGTGCTTGTCGGACCCTCAGGGTGCGGAAAGTCTACTTTGCTACGCATGGTGGCAGGTTTGGAAGACTTAAGCGGAGGTGAGATCAGCATCGGCGGGCGAGTGGTCAATAATGTTTCTCCCAAGGATCGCAACGTTGCCATGGTGTTTCAGAACTACGCACTGTACCCGCATATGACGGTTCGCGAGAACATGGGGTTTTCGCTTAAGATGCGTAAAAAGAGCAAAGAGGAGCAGAACGCCAGAGTAATGGAAGCAGCTAGAATTCTGGAGCTTGAACCATATTTGGAGCGTAAGCCTTCTGAACTTTCCGGTGGACAACGTCAGCGTGTAGCCATGGGAAGAGCCATGGTCCGCAAACCGGATGTTTTTCTTTTTGACGAACCCCTTTCAAACCTTGATGCACAGCTCAGAACGCAAATGCGGATGGAGCTGAGAAAGATGCAGCTGCGGTTGAAAACTACCACCATATACGTCACCCATGATCAAATCGAGGCTATGACTCTTGCTGATCGGATTGTCATTCTAAAAGATGGTCATATCCAGCAGGTAGGGACACCTATTGAAGTGTTTGAAAAGCCTAATAATGTTTTCGTTGCAAAATTTATCGGGAATCCACCCATGAATATTCTGGAAGGCGTATGCAGTGTGGTTGACGGCAAACGTTATGCTGTCATCGGTAGCAGTATTTTTCCTCTTCAGGATGGAGTGGCTGAAGGAATTGTAAATGGTTCGCCGGTTCTGGTCGGAATCCGTCCTGACTCTATCAAGATGGGGCAGAACATCGAGCGCCTTCCTAAAGAGTGGTGGTGTCAGGGTGAAGTTGTTGTTTCTGAAATTCTCGGTGCCCATTCTCTGCTGGAGATTATTATCGACGGCGAAAACGAACTGATAGCTGAGGTCGAAGGGCGTATTGTGGCTCATCCCGGAGAAATAGTTCCCATTGGTTTCGAGTTTGACCGCATGGTTCTCTTTGATCCAGAAACGAAAATGGCGCTTTATTAGAGCAATCTTTAAGGCGACAAACTATATGTGACTCAAGTTAGAGGTTGGTTGTTTTAACACTGTAGGAGTACTTATGAAAATGTCCTTGGCGAAGTTGTTTTTGGTGCTTGCCGTGGCTTTAATGCTCGCAGTTCCGCAGGTCTCTATGGCCAAAGAACTGAACGGCGACCTTGAAATTTTTTCCTGGTGGGCTGGAGATGAAGGTCCGGCTTTACAGGCTCTGATCAAGCAATACAAAGATCAGAATCCAAATGTTAATGTTATTGACGCCACTGTTACCGGCGGTTCAGGTGTAAATGCCAAAGCGGTATTAAAAACCCGTATGCTCGGCAACGAACCTCCTGATAGCTTTCAGGTTCATTCTGGTCAGGAACTCATCGGAACATGGGTAAAAGCAGACCGCATGGAAGACCTTACATTCCTGTTCAAAGAGCAGGGCTGGATGGACGCATTTCCAGAAGGTTTAATCAAACTCATCGGAACTGACGACGGTATCTGGTCCGTTCCCGTGACCATTCATCGCTCTAATGTGATGTGGTACATTCCTGCCAATCTGAAAAAATGGGGCGTAACCGCACCAAAAACTTGGGCTGACTTTTTGAAAATAGCTCCTAAGTTGCAAAAAGAGGGTATTGTTCCTCTGGCTATGGCTGAAAACTGGACAGTCAATCATCTTTGGGAATCTGTAGCACTCGCATCTTTGGGCGCTGACAAATGGGATGCTCTCTGGTCCGGTAAGCTAAGATTCGACAGTCCTGATGTGGTCAAAGCATGGGAACTGTTCGGCAAGATCCTCAAATACACAAACAAAGACGCTTCCTCCCTTTCATGGCAGCAGGCGACTGATATGATGATTGACGGCAAAGCAGCCTTTAATATTATGGGTGACTGGGCAGCAGGTTACATGTCCACCACCAAAAAAATGGCTCCCGGCAAAGACTTCGGTTGGGCTACTTCTCCGGATACCGGTGGTGAATTCATGTTCCTTTCCGATTCCTTCGGTCTGCCAAAAGGCGCACCTAACCGCGACAACGCCATTGCATGGCTTAAAGTCCTTGGATCAAAGAAAGGCAGTGACACATTTAATCCGCTTAAGGGTTCAATTTCTCCCCGTACTGACTCTGACCTAAGCAAGTACAATGCTTACCTGCAGTCTGCATCAGCAGATTTCGGTAAAGACAGAGTAGTTGGTTCATTGGCTCATGGTGTAGCTGCGAATGAAACCTTCATGGGTGGATTCTCACAGATCATGGAAATGTTCCTTAAGACCCATAATGCCAAAGCCGTTTCAATGGCTTGCCAGCAGTTGGCTGACAAATCTAAAATCGGCAAATAGCAAATTGCTTGAAAAAGTATAAAGCAAGTAAAAGGTGGTCGCGCCGGTTTTCCGGCGCGGCCTCAATAAAGGTATAGGTACGGATATGAGGGAAGCTTCACGGGACAGATTAAAAGCGTTTTTGACGCTTCTGCCTTCCATCATTTTGATTGGGGTATTTGTATATGGTTTCATCGGCAACACCATCTGGATATCTATGACAGATTGGGGCGGCGACGGAGCTTTGGCTTTGGAGCCTGAGATGGAATTTGTCGGACTGGCAAATTACAGTGATCTTTTTACCGGGTTCCTCTCCAGCGGCTTCAGGCAGGATCTGGTAAACGCGGTCTACTATTCTGTCATGCTTCTGGCGGGCGCCATAGGTCTTGGCATGTTCATCGCCATTCTGCTGGACCAGAAACCCAAGGGTGAAGATCTTCTACGGACTATCTTTCTCTATCCAATGTCCCTTTCCTTTATTGTTTCCGGTACCATTTGGCGCTGGCTTTTAGCCCCACAGGGTGGAGTCAACGTTTTACCTACCTATGTAGGTCTACCACCTCTTACCTTTCAGTGGACATCCAGCACTAAAGCTGTGCTGGAATTTAACTGGCAGAATCTGTTACAAATTTTTCTGTATATTGCTGCTTTTGTCTTGATCCTCACCGGTTTATGGGTACTTAAGACTCATCCACACCGTGCGGTTAAACGCTGGCTCGGACCGGGAGTTGTTATCGGGCTGTTCGCATGGCTGGGAGGCAGTTTATTACCTCAAGCTCTTTTCATGGAAGAAACTCACGGCTTCAACCTAGCCACATTAGGGATCATAATGGCAACGGTCTGGCAGTATGCCGGATACACCATGGCCCTTTATCTCGCCGGATTTAACGGAATATCTCAGGATTTGCGTGATGCGGCAATGTTAGACGGAGCCAGCACCACGGCCTATTACCGTCATATCGCAATTCCAATGCTAAAGCCCATTACCATCAGTGCAGTGATTATTCTTTCTCATATCTCACTAAAAATGTTTGATATTATTTTTGCTATGACCGGGCCGGATAATGCCCAGACAGGACATCCTGCACTCTCCATGTATATGACAACCTTCCGGGCAAATGATTTTGCCAGAGGCGCGGCTATCGCGATTGTTCTGTTCATGGTTGCGGCCATGTTTATAGTTCCCTATGTAGTCAGCCAATACAGACAAAGGACCAGAGGATAAAAAAATGAGTAAACCTTCAACAGCTACCACCAGTAGATTTACAGTCGGTTCGTTTTTGCTTTACAGCTCACTTTTTTTGCTGGCTCTTTTTTTTCTCATGCCCGCATACATGGCTGTGGTTACAGCTTTAAAGCCGCCCGCTGAGATTAATTTATCAACAGCATGGGAGCTTCCCTCCAAGTTTCATTGGTCGAGCTTTTCAGACGCTTTTTCGTTGTTGAAATCCAATGTTGTAAGTTCTGTAATTCTGACCGTTTGTGCCACGGTTCTTTCAACGGTGCTTGGCTCATTGAATGGTTATGTTTTTTCAAAATGGAAATTCAAAGGTAGCGAATTTATTTTCACCCTCTTTCTATTCGGTATGTTTATTCCATATCAGGTAATTCTAATTCCTCTTTTCCAGACGCTTAGAGCAATGAATTTGTACGGAGGACTTCCCGGACTGATTCTGGCTCATGTTGTTTATGGATTACCCATTACCTCACTTATTTTTAGAAACTTTTACTCGCAAATACCTACAGCTTTGGTTGAGTCAGCCAGACTGGACGGCGCAGGTTTCTTTTCCATCTACACTCGCATTGTATTTCCACTCTCGATTCCGGGTTTTGTTGTAACAAGCCTGTGGCAGGTCACTCAGATTTGGAATGAATTTCTTTGGGGTATCTGTCTGACCCGTCATGCGGACAATCCCATTACAGTGGGCCTTGCCCAGCTTGCCGGAGGGCAGGCTGTCAGCTGGAATCTGCCCATGGCGGGATCACTCATGGCTGCTGCTCCGGTTCTGGCAATATATATTTTCCTCGGCCGTTATTTCATCCGCGGATTACTGGCCGGATCGGTCAAAGAGTAGGGGGAATAAATGGCTGAATTTCTTATAGCCGGACTTGGTGAAATCCTTTGGGACGTACTTGCTGATTCCGAGGAAATAGGCGGTGCTCCCGTAAATTTTGCATATCATGCCGGAGTATTAGGCGCAGACTCAATTGCTGTTTCGACAATAGGCAACGACGAGCGTGGCAGACGTGCCATAAAAGAACTGACCGGACGGGGTCTTAATCTTGAGACTGTCAGCATTGACCAGGAACATGCGACTGGATTTGTTGAAGCAAGTGTTGATGCAGATGGAGTAGCTCATTATATTTTTCCAGACAATATTGCTTGGGATCATTTGACTCTTAATGACAAAGCCTTAAGCCTTGCTCCGAAGGTTGATGCCGTCTGTTTTGGAACTCTTGCCCAGCGCAGTGATACCGCACGTGCCTCAATTCATGTTTTTTTAAAGGAAGCACCGCAGGCCCTGAAGGTCTACGACATGAATTTGCGTCAGCATTTTTACAACGAAAAAGTTATTCGGTTATCCCTTGAAAAGGCTCATGTTCTCAAACTCAATGATGATGAGCTCAGGACTGTGGCTCCTATGTTTACTCTTTCCGGCAGTGAACGGAATATGCTCAGCGAACTGCATAATAAATTTGATCTCAAATATTCAGTACTCACCAGAGGTGGTAACGGTAGTTTGCTGATGGGTGAGGGCAAAGTGGTGGAAAGTCGCGGCGTGGAAGTGCAGAATATGCAGGATACCATAGGTGCCGGGGATTCATTTACAGCTTCGGTTATTATCGGTTTGCTACAGGGACACAGTCTGGAAGATATCAGTGAACATGCAAACAGGCTGGCGGCTTATGTCTGCTCTTGCAAAGGGGCAATGCCTGCCATTCCCGATGAGTTCAAATTAATAAAATAAATTTCTTATATACGGAGAAACAGTATGAAAAGAAGTGAAATTAACGGTCTTATCACTAAGGCAAAAGAATTCTATAGCAAGCACCATTTCAGCCTTCCCAAATGGGCCTTTTGGGAACCTGAAGATTGGAAGGGAACAGGAGACAGTGAAGTTGTCCGCAACTTGCTCGGCTGGGATCTGACTGATTACGGCAAGGGCGATTTTGACAAACTGGGACTGATTCTTTTCACCATCCGCAATGGTAATCTTAAGGCAGGCGATGCCAAGCCATATGCTGAAAAAATAATGATTCTGCGTGAAGGCCAGATTTGCCCCATGCACTTTCACTGGTCCAAACGCGAGGACATCATTAACCGTGCTGGCGGTAATCTTATTATCAAGCTTTACGGCTCAGATGAAAACGAAGCCATGTCCGACAAGCCGCTTGATGTAAGCGTGGACGGTTTTATCCGCACAGTTGAACCGGGCGGGGAAATAGTACTCGAACCGGGTGAAAGCATTTGTCTTGAACCGGGTATGTATCATTCCTTTTATTGTGAAAAAGGAGCCGGGGACGTCATGGTCGGAGAAGTAAGCGCTGTTAACGACGACAATTCCGACAATCGTTTTCACGAACCGTTGCCGCGTTTCCCCGAAGTTGAAGAAGACGAAGCCCCCATTCACTTGCTGGTTAATGACTACACTAAGTATATATAAAAAGTGTCCCTTACATGCACGTTCTGTTCTTGCCCTTTTTTTTAGCCCGGTACATGTGCTGGTCCGCGCGGTCTACAATATCGGTAATTCGCTCACCTGACACATATTCCGCGATCCCCAGGCTAATCGTGCGTTGCTCCTTTTTCTCGGAATCAGGATAGAACACCGCTTCGGCAAATGCCTTTCGGATACGCTCTGCCACTGTTCGAGCCATTTCAGCGTCCGTATTCGGCAACAGTACCGTAAATTCTTCACCGCCATACCTATAGGCTGAATCGGTGACACGTAGCGAACTCCGGATGATACTTCCCAGTTCCCGCAATACTTGATCGCCTTCCACATGACCGAAGGTGTCGTTGTAAGTTTTGAAGTTGTCCACATCCAGCATGATAAGCGAAAGGGGAGACTTGTAACGCTCCGCTCGGACCATTTCAGCCTCAATCTGTTCCATAAAGTGGCGCATGTTGAAAAGGGATGTAAGCTGATCTGTTATACTCATTGTTTTGAACAGCTCTTCGCTCGTCCGCAGAGCCTTTTCATAGCGCTTATGTTCCAGCGCATTCATGACTATTTCGCCCACCATCCTGAGCAGGGAAACAAGATCGTCAGTACAATCCTTTTCATCGGTAACAAAATCAAAGCCGACAAAACCGAGAAGTTTCGTACGCAACATCATGGGAACAAGTATTATTGATTTGATTCCGCACTCTTGCAATAGACTTCGTTCAGCCTTCGCTTCCGGCGGCAAGTCGTTTACAGAATCAATGCAGATGACATTGTTTTTATTAAGGGATGCGGCAACCCACGGTGTTTGTGTGTCGAGATCAAAACTTTGAAATATTTGTTTTTGAGACGTAATGCCGCGTGCACACCACTCATGGGTATTATCAATAAATTTGCCGGTTTCCCGGAATTGAAAAACATAGCTTCGTTCAGCTCCGGCGAAGTTCCCCACAGACTGCAGTGCTTGGTTGAGCTCCTGATCGATCTTGCTCAAGGGACAATTAATGAATTGCGTAGAAAGCTTGAAAAGTAGGCGTTCGAAGTTCTGCCGATATTCCAACGCAAGCTTCATGCGCTGGTGTTCCTCCTCCATTTCACGTTGATGCAGTAACTGCCATACCACCGCAGGCAGGATGTCCAGATACCGGCTCTCCGTGTCTTTGATCATATAGTCACTGGCACCGAGTTTCATCGCCTCCACTGCGATACGTTCGTTGCCCTGTCCTGTAAGCATTAGTATGGCAGGGGGATTTGCACATTGCATCAGAGCACGGATGACTTCTATTCCTTCCATGCCCGGCATCTGCTGGTCAACAATGACGACATCGTAGGAAGTTTCGCGACATATAATCAGCCCTTGGGCCCCGTTCGTAACGAGATCCACTTCGTGCCCCTCGCGATTGAGCCTCTTTTGGACAAGACGCGCTAAGCCTGGATCATCCTCCATGTAGAGAATTTGTTTCTGATCACTGTTCGACATACTTTACCCCCCCGTCTGGCAGCTTAATTACGTTTAGAAATCTGCCCAGCTTCTGAATCGCTTCGGAAAAGAGATCGTAGTCCACAGGCTTGGTAATGAAGACACTACACCCCAGCTCATAGCAACGTTTGACCTCTCTGCTGTCATCGGTTGTGGTCAACATGATCACGGGGATGTTTTTTGACCTTTCATCGGCTTTAAGGTGTTTCAATACAGTAAAGCCGTCCATTTCCGGTAGGTTCAGATCCAGAAGTACCAGAACTGTGGCGGGAGGGGGACTACCCGCATATTCCCCTTGGCTCAGTAAGAAATCCACAGCCTGTCTGCCGGTGGTCAGATGCACAATTTTGTTTTGGACTCCCGAACGGTGCAGATTTTTCTGTATGAGTCGTGCGTGACCAAGGTCATCCTCGACGAGTACAAAGGTGCATTCTTTATTTATTTCGTTCATGCGTGTTCTCCTGCATCGCTTTTATCAGGAACACGAAACGAAACAGTTGTCCCCTTGTCGGGTTCAGACTCAAGCCAAATACGTCCGCCAAGGAGTTTGATAAGTTTTTTTACGTAGGCCATGCCCATGCCTTCACCCAACACATCCTGCTTACCGAGACGCCGGAACGGTTCAAAAACCATGTCCGTTTCGTTTGGATTTATGCCGCGTCCATTGTCCTGAATGTGAAAGACAGCAGCTCTGGTTTCGCGGTCGCAGAAAACGTGAATGTTCCCCGGTCTGTCTGGATCAAGGTATTTAATTGCGTTGCCGATGATGTTTCCGAAAATCTGTTCCATGGACAGGCGATCTCCCCATATTTCAGGCATATCATCTACAGTAACACGGATATTTTTCTGTTCGATATCATGGGCCAAAGTATGAAAGGTTTCACGGACAAGCTCGTTCATGTCCAGCCACTCAAGCTTGAGTTCCCGCCGACCGAGGCGGGAAAGATTGAGAATGGCGTTAATGAGTCTATCCATACGCGTGACCGAAGTATCAATAAATCCCAACGCTTCGGGGATATCTTCGTTCATGGCTCTGTAGTAGAGTTTTTGTTTGTCTTCCGCCAAGAGTGTTTTCATGTCGGCTGTTGCGGTCTCCAAGTCTTCCATGGAAAAGTGCAGTTCCTTTACGAACCCCTTGAGATTAACAAGCGGAGCACGCAAGTCATGTGAGACGATGTAAGAGAAACGCTGGATTTCCTCGTTACTCCTTTGCAGTTCGTCAGAATAGTGTCGGAGGGTTGCTTCAACTTGTTCGCGGAGAATTATTTCCTGACTCAACTCCTTGTTTTTCCAGTTCAATTCCTTGGTTCGTTTGTGAACGTTTTTTTCAAGCTCTTCTGTCCAATGGAGAAGGCGGAGTTGATTGGATGCTATTTCCTGAGACATTCTATCAATATCTCTGGACAGTTCTCCCAGTTCGTCGTTGGTGTCGATTCCCATCGTGTTGGTGTAGTCTTGTCTTGCTATGGCAGCTGTAGCTTCTTTCAATAACTTAACCGGGGAAACAATGAAAATTTTGAAGAGAATGTGCAGAAGGATTAGAGTGAGAAGTGATGCAATGAGGGCCACCCCTATGGCAGCGTTTCGTATCCGGGTTGAAGCCATGTGTATTTCGTCGTCGTCCAGAGATACGAAGACAATCCATCCCCAAGGCTCAAAGAGCATAGCAACGTACATTTCGTTTTCTATATGACCCTCAGCCTTTTTGAGATTGTGGATACGAATATTATTAAGTTCGGAAGCCCATCGTTTTTTCATGACCTCCGGAGCTGTGTCGGCTGTGTCGAAGACGAGTTTGCCTTGCGTAGTAAAACCAAAAATGTGTCCCGGCCAGATGAGCGAGATGTGACGTGCCGTAAGGGTTGCTTCCTTTTGATATGCCTCCCTAAAACTCGAAATGGTATCCAGACTGTTGAGTTTTAGCAGGACGTGCCGATGCTCAATGTCCTGTGAGACAAAGGTTTGCAGAATCCCTTTTGCATACTGTTCCGTCGCAGCGTGGATGGTTGTGGTTGAACTCTGCACCGCCCATATGCCGAAGCCCATGATCAACAGAACAATGCTCGGGATGAGCACTAGGGATATTTTAGTTTGTAGCCGCATATCAGCGATAAATATGTTTGCCGGCCAGCGTCAGCATGTCTGAGGGAATCACGATGCCCAGTTTAATAGCGGTTGTAAGGTTGACACACAAATCAAACGCCTGTGGCACAATTACGGGAATGTCACCGGGATTTGCCCCTTTGAGTATGGAATTTGCCAACCCGGCTACTTCACGTCCTCCTCTTTCTATGTTGGGAATCACGGCTATGAGTGCCCCGCGTTGTACGCTGTTCATGGTATTCCCCAGTGCGATGGGGCAGGAACCTTCCTTGATTTGTAATTCAGTAAACGCCTTCACTTCTGCCATGGGCCCGACTTGCTGCCACAGAAAATCTATTTTACCCGTAAGCTCCTTAAGTCCTTTGGATACGTCATGCAGCATATCTGGAATCCCCGTGGGAACTTCCCTGTATTTAATCTCATAAGGGACAAAAACCACATCCCTCCTATCCTTCGTAATAGACTGAAGTCCTTTAAGATCACCCCGCGATGACGGGTAATTGGAATAGACAAAGCCGAAACGTACAGGCCTGTCCTGCACAACCTGCCTGACCAGCCGCATTGTGAGATCAATCTTCACGTCGCGGAATAGTGAATAGACGCGTCCCGTAATATTTGTGCCGGTAGACTTCCCGATGTTTTTAACGATTCCGGCCCCCACTGGGTCCGCAACCACACTGAAAAGTATGGGAACATCCGTTCCCTTAAATATTGTATACGCGGCTTGGGAGGCGAGTGTTGCAAACGTCACAACAAGATCAGGCTTTCCCTTTTCCATTGCCTCCCGCAGTAGCTTCTCGGCCTTTTCGCGGCTGCCTTCGGCCCGCAGAATTTCGAACTGGACATTTTCGTCCTGATAACCCAAGTCCCTCATTCCATTCATGAACCATTTCGAATACTCCAGAACAACCGGAACGGGCATGGTTTCTACGACAAGGATTCGTTTCATTTTTGCTGCGTCGCAGGGACTGGCCGTAAAGACGAATGCTGTCAGGCAGACTGTAAACAACATAATGAAAAAAAGATTATAACATTTGCTTCGGGTCATGGTTAGTTCCTTGGACAAAGGATAATTTTTCACCATTTCAAAGATACATTAAGAATGAAGGTGTCACAAGTTTTAACTACGTTTTAAGCTTTAATTCTCCTTCTGGATGCGTTGATGTAATATTCTTTATCTTATTGTATCAGTTGCTTGTAATAAAATAGATATTTGTTGCATTTAAGTCCGTAGACATATATGTAACGTTCAATAAGGGGAGTATATGTCTACTAATAAATTTAAGCTGAGCTTTATTTCGATATTCTTTTTCATTTTGTTAACTTCATATCCTGTTCATGCTGCATGGACTCCTGATGCTCCTACCGCTTTAGGAACTGATTTGGCAGGAATTGTCATGGATACAGGTGATGGCTTGGTTGCTGTCGGTGATGATGGCAAGGCCTATCATATGACTGCTGCCAATATGGTTGATACAACAGCCGCGAACGTTGTGTGGGCTCAAGTCTATCCTCCTGCTTCGACTGATTTTGTAGGTGTTGCCCATGACGGTAGTAATTTTTGGGCCGCCACTGAAAATGGAACTATAGTCAGCAGTGCAGACGGCATAACTTGGGCTACTGCGTCTCTAACGGCAGCGGCCAGAACTGCGATTGATGGTAAAACTGTCGTTGGAATTGCCTGTCCCGGTGCCGATGTTGTGGTTGTTACCAATGATGGTGCAGGCGCTTATTTTGATTTTGGTGTAGGCTGGGCAAGTATTGGTGCTAATCTGTCAGGCGAAACAATCGCAACAACTTCCAGTATTAAGGGCGTCCGGGAATTAACCGGAACCGCCGACGCATTTGTAGTTTTTGGTGGTGGTGGCGGCAATAATTTGTACAACGTAACAAAGGCCGGAGTTCTTACAGCCGGGCTTAATGTTAATAATTGTCCGGTTATCAATGATATTTCTATTCAAACAGCTACATCATGGTATGCCGTTGGAGACAGTGCAAAGATTGTACTGGGTACTACCGATTTGGCTGTGGGTGGCGCCGTAGCCACTGCCGCTCTTACAGTTACAGGTGGAAGCAGCCCTAATTTCCTTTCTATAGATTATAATACTGCCGATACATTCGGCTATGTTGCGGGCGCTTCGGGTGAGGTTTTCCGTGTTTCCGGCGAAGCTGTGACATACAAAGCTCAGGGAATTGCAACCGAGAATCTTAACGGTGTAGCTCTGGTTATATCCGGTTCCTTACGTCGGGCATTTATTGTCGGCAATGCCGGAGCTTCTTTGTACGGTGGAGAGACTTTTTGGAATGCCGTTTTGACTGGTGCTACCAAAGATGTAGCAACTGCTCCCGGAGATCCACAATCTATCGTGGCTCTGTCCGGAACCTACTATATTCCCAGCGGTGATGATGAAAAATTATACTCTTCGACAGCCCCGACTACCTCATGGGCTTCTGCCGGTGCTGTAAGTACTCAGGCTGTGGAGTCGGGAGCCATTGCCGGGGCAGAGGTTACCACTGATGATTATGTTGCGGTTAAGGTTGCAGGAACAGGTCTTCTTGCAAGGATTACGATATTTACAAACGGAGCCGCAACAGGATTAATAACTGCTCTTGCAGGCACCCCTCCGGTGACAGCAGATTATATTGCTGCACTTAATGGTAATTTTTATTTTACCAGCTCAGATGGAACAAAATTTGTGCAGTCGATTGCTTTCGCTTCCGGCGACGCGAATAGTGCGGATGCTTCGATAGCTTCCGGGATCGCTGTTAGCGGGTTGGCTGCTTCTGCTAACGGTCTTTATCTTATTGGTGACGCCGGGGCTGTTAAAGCTATGGCCGCCACGGGAACTCCAACTGTATTAACGAATCTCTCCGTTAACACGAATGTTTGGACAACTGCTACTGATATCAATACAGCCATTGGAACAGCTACAGGGTTATATCCTACATCTGACGGAAAATTGATAATTGTGGATAATACCAACAAGATTTTTTTGGTGAGTGATTCAGGAGGAGCAGCTATTGGTACGTTGGCCGCAGTAGATCAGAATTATTCTGGTGCCGCTCCAACCTACGTTTCCGGTAGTTCAACCGATCTGATTGTCTCTACAGCTACCGATGTATGGCGATACAATGCTGCTAGTTGGGAAAAGTATGATGGTTTAAGCACTGCTATTTCTGTAATGAATGCTGTTGACGGGGTTGCCTCATCCGGAGCCAATGCCGTAGCTATTGATACTGATGGTCTTAATACCAATAGGGGAATAGCTTATTCTACGGGAGCAAGTTTTGCAGCAGCGGCCCCTGAGACCCAGCCGGATGTAAGCAGTACTATCAACACCATATATAACGCTACCAGTACTGATATTTATGTGGGTGGCGACAATGGACTCCTCTATAAAGGTGTCTACGCTTCTGAATCTTTCACATGGACCCGTGTTAATGAAGGGGTTGTCGGCTCAAAGCCTGTGAACAGGCTTACCGGTTACGGAAGCAATGTTTTCGGTCTTATCAAGGGCGGAACAGAGATGATTATGTATGACGGTACCAACTGGTCTGCCGTAACAAATAATCCTCCGGTTGCATTCACAGACATTAAGGCAGTTTCAGCTACAACTCTATATGCTTCCACTGCCACTGCGGCTAATTATTTATATAAAATTACGATTGCAGGGACGACAGCAACTTATACTCCTCAGACGAAAGGTGGAGGTGCTGGCGTTTTAGTTGCACTCAATGCCCTCGATGTGAGCACTGACGGGCAGACTCTTTATGGAGTCGGTGCCGGCAATAATGCTTTAAAGTTGACTTCTCCCGTTGCCGATGCATGGACGGTTGAGCAGATAACAATGCCCGGAGCTGCTCCAACCGCAATGTATGATGTTGTTATTCAGGAAGCTTCGAAAGTCTATATGGTTGGGGACACCGGTTATGCTGTCTCTTATGACGGTTCAACCGCAACTCTTATAACCGCACCCGCAGCAACTATATTAAACTCAGTATGGGCTTATGAAACCCATGTTTATGCTGCAGATTCTAATGGATATGTTCACGATTACAATACTTCAGACAGCACTTGGACTTCCGGATTAGTACAGGCTTCAACTAATATTAAAGTTGTAAGCGGTTCAGCCAAAGGTGGATTTCTCGTATCTGGCGGACAGAATGGTGTTCTTAAAAGAACAACTATCAGTTCTTCTGGCGGCGGGGATAGTTCTTCAGCTGTGCAACCCGGAGCCGGCGAAGATTCTGACTTGATTTCATCTGCTTCTTCTTCTGTGCCGACTTCAACGGCATTGACTACTTCCTATGGTACTCCGAGTATGACGGTTCTTGGCAGACAGCAGTCTTTCCAGACAAAAGCGATAACTGCCGATTCAACTCATAATTTCCTTTTTACTTTCACTCCTTCAACTAATATCGCTGTAAATGATCTCAAGCTGTTTAAGCTGCTTGCGTCAACCAGCAGTAATCTTACCTACTCCCGTCTGAATGCTGCTCCCGCTTCTGCAACGGATGGAGTTTATTGGATTACCGACAATAGTGGGGGGGTAATGGTTTCCGGAGAAACCTTAAGCGCGAACAGTGTCTATACTGTTAATTTCGGGATTAAGGATAACGGCAGTTATGATACTAATACCGCAGCAGGGGTAATTGCCGACCCAGTTGTTTTGGGAGCAACCAGTTCTTCAGGCTCTTCAGGCTGTGTCTTCAATCCGGCACAGAGTATGAGCCTTGAGTGGATATTGCTTATGATTACCCCGTTTCTTGTTGCTGTTAGAAACAGGTACAAGAAATAATTTAGCAAAGTTTATAAGTGTGAAAAGCCCCTTTAGATTCTAAAGGGGCTTTTTCTGGCGAAATGAACCATGATGAATTTTAAGATAAGTGAGAATTTAATATGTCAGCTTTAATTGTTCATGATAATGAGACTTATGAAAATGAAGTCTTTAAAGCTCTGGATGTTAGTGATGAACTACTCAGGGATGTTTCTTTTTACAATTGTCGTTTTGTAGGGTCATCTTTTCAGTTTGCCGATTTAAGAGGGTGTGCTTTTGAAAAATGCACATTTTCGAATTGTAATCTTGCCCTTGCTAAATTTCATAATACGAAATTTATCGGCGCAGTATTTAATGATTCTAAATTACTGGGGATAAATTGGGGCAGTACGGGAGTGGTTATTAGTGCTTCTTATGTAAACTGTTTGCTTGATAGTTCTATTTTCAGCGATATGAATCTTGGTAAAGTTAAGTTTATTTCATGTTCAATGGTCGAAGCTTCTTTTCTTAATACGAAACTGGTTCGTGTTAAATTTGATGATTGTGACCTGAAGAGATGCCAATTTAGTCAAGCTGATTTAAGTTCTGCTGATTTCAGTACTTCAAGAAATTATTATATGAATGCGAGTTCTAATAAACTTCATAAGACTGTGTTTTCATTACCGGAAGCCGTTTCACTGCTTGCAAATCTTGATATTAAGTTAAAGTAGTTACCGTTTTCGCCACAGCCACCGAATAACGCAAACAATACCGACAAGAATTCCTAGTAGAAAAAACAGCCAGCCTATCGGGATCAAGCCGAAAGGCTCATGCAATATGCCTTCGCTATCAATTGTTGAACCAATTGTATTGAATGCTATTGCGCATGCAATGCTTACGCATATTAAAAACAGGCTTGTTTTGAATGAAATAAGGTGTTTAAACATTATATTTCCTGAAAAATTACATGCAGGTCAGTACAGTATTCGACCAGTCCAGCGCTTCTTTGTAACACTTCATTATGTCGGATGCTTCAAGGTCCAGAGTTGCCGCCATTGCGCCTACTTTTTCCCAATTTGAATCTTCCATTGCTTCTACTAAAGCCAGCCATGGCCGGAAGAGGGTTTCGTCTCCATCAAGTGTCTGGCGGATGGTGTCGTCCAATGCTGAGAGTAGTTGCACTACACGGTTCATCGGCAGTTCGAGCATTGCGTCCAGCAGAGAAAACAGGCCTACCAGAAATAAACGTTCATCGTTTTCCAGTATTTCTGAATGTGAGCTGAGCATTTCGATAACCTTGGCCCGCTGGAGACTTAGGCGGGTTAATTCCGCAGATTTGCCGGGTTGTTTCATGTCTGTAAGGAGAATAACACGAAGCCAGTGTCTGAGTTGATCTCCGCCAAGGTATACTACCGCTTGTTGGATGGACGAAATTTTAGCGGTGAGGCCGTAGGCCGGAGAATTTAATAGACTCAGAAGGCGCGCGCTTAGTGACACATCTTTTTCAATTGTTTTGCTGAGTTCTCCTATGTCGAAATCTTCACTGTTGAGCATTTGCATCAGGTTAAAGCGGAGCATCTCGTTGGAAGAAATTTTACGGGCAACTTCGGTTTTCGGGCGCTTGAAAAAGTATCCTTGATAATAAGCAAATCCGAGTTCCTTCACATATTCGAACTGTTCTGCCGTTTCGACTTTTTTAGCCAGATATACCGTTTTTAGGCCGGAGAGAGCCTGCATATACTGTGTGATATCAGGGCGGGCCAGCTTTGAAATGTTCAGGGTCATAATGTCGACTAAGGCGTATAGTTCTTGGTTTTCATACCGTGCGGCATAGTCGTCTAATGAAATGGTATAGCCTCTGTCTTTTAGCTTATGTACCGTCTCTATTAATTCAGGAGAAACTTCTTCCGGGTCAGTGAACTGTATAATGGTGGATTTAGGATGCAGCGATAAAGGGAGGTCTTCGAGGACGGCCTGTTCCGAAAAGTTAATAATAATTTTGGCGGCCTTAAATTTGTCATCAGGGCTTAAGGCCAGATTGGACATTACTTCCATGGTAGCTTTGAATTCATCAATATATGTTGCGGAGTCAGACTCTTCATTTTTTCGATAAAAGAGCTCATAGCCCCATACTTTCATTTTATTATTGAATATGGGCTGTCGTGCAAAGAATACGTTATGATACGCCTTTTGTTGTTCATCTATGCTCATTTTATTCTCAAATTCTTTTTATTAGATTTTGTCATTATAGAAACAGATTCTGTTTTTACCTTGTTGTTTGGCTGAATACATAGCCGTGTCTGCTGCTTTCACGAGGTCTCGTGAAGATTCTGCATCCTGAGGATATAGGGCTATGCCTATACTTGCACTCGTCTGGCAGGGATGGCTTTCGCAGGTGGCTGGTTCTGCTAAGCCTTTGCGTATCTTTTCGGCTACAATTATCACATCTGCAGGGTCATTGTACATTTCAACCAGCACTGTAAATTCATCTCCGCCGATGCGGCAGGCTGTGTCGGATTCCCGAACAGCGGTTGAAAGGCGTTTTCCTATAGTCCTAAGCAGAGTGTCGCCTGCATCGTGTCCGAAATCGTCGTTGACAGATTTGAATCCGTCCAGATCAATGTATAGCAATGCCAGCGTGTACTTGTTGCGTTTTGCCATTGCAATTGATTTTTTAAGCTGTGCATAGAACATATTACGGTTTGGAAGTCCGGTAACCTGATCATGCAGGGCCAGATGTTTAATCTTGGCCTCATAAATTTTGCGTTCAGTTATATCTGTAAAAGCTCCGGCTATTCCGCAGATTTCTCCGGATGAGTCAATAAATGCACTTTTTTTAACTTCAATCTCGTGATGCAGCCCGTCCGAAAAAGGAAATGATGTTTCGTATTTTTGGGTTTGTCCTGTTTCAAGCACTGCAATATCATGAGCTTTGCTGAGTTTAGCAAGTTTCGTAGGGACAACTTCCATTGTTGTTTTGCCGAGAATTTGATCTTTGGGGAGGCCTACTATTTCGCTTAAAGCCTGATTGATGTTGCGGTAGCGCAACTCCTTGTCTTTGTAGAAAACCGGTAATGGAATTGCGTCTAGAAACGCGTCCATGAAGTGATAGTTTTGTTCCAGTTTAGCTGTTTGGTTATCTTTTTCAATTTCAGCCCGCTCTACACTGCCCCAGATAAAAGCGAAAGATGATGCTATTAATGCAAAAGAGTAGGCCAGCATATGAGCCCAATACTGCCAGGTAGTTTGAAAGTTCTGACATTTTATCATTGCGAATATTTTAGTGGAAAGGGCGATAATTAATAGCAGGCCTGCGAATACAAGCATGAACTGATAGCTTTTTAGTTTTTTAGTTTTACGCAAGGTTGCCCAAATGCAGAGAGCCAGTTGCAGGGAAATCAGTACGGAAAAGGATATTTCGAGAGCTAAAGTATCTGGAGTTATGAACGTAAAAAAATAAGATGAAGCGAAGATCGCGCAAAGAAGCAGTAATGATAATTTAATTAGCTTATGCGGTATCTGCCGAAAACGTTCAATGCCTATCTTCATCAATATCAGAGAAGCTAAACCCAGTGTTTTTGATGCAATGATTGAATATTCAGGTAAAAAAGAACGGGAAGTGGACAGTAGGAATGCGATGCTTAAACATAGGTATGCTAAACTGATAAGGATGAATCCGCGATATCTTTTGTGGAAAAAAGAAAAGAGCAGCATGATGAATCCAAGCGCAAAACAAATGAGGGAATTGTCGAGGAGAAGAGCTCTGATTGTGATGTCCATATATCGACTGCTCCAAGGAAAAAGATATTTGTGCGTGAGCGTATACTCTTTAGCTATTATATATAACACTGCGCTAATCGGTTGTCGACGCGCAGTATAGCATATAATTTATAATTAATAATATATGGAGGGATCAGGCGAATTATTAATTCGCAAAAGAATTATATAGATAGCGGAAGTTTTATTGTGGCAGTTGTTCCCTTGGCTGGTATGGATGAAAATTCAAGTAATCCATTATGTTCTTTCATAATGTTTGAGGATATGGATAGACCCAGTCCTGTTCCGCCTGTGGCCCGTTTGGTGGTAAAAAAGGGATCTTCAATATTTTTTAAATTTTTTTCAGGAATTCCGCAGCCGTTGTCCTGCACTGTGATGCAGGCGTAGTTCTTTTTTGGGTTTGTCTCGCCGCAAGTTTTGACTGTTACCGTGAGGTATCCTTCATTTATAGGCAGAGCGTCGCAGGCGTTTACAATAAGGTTGATAAGTACCTGAATAAGCCGTTGCGGATTTGCTTCTACAACCGGACTTTTTTCCGGCAGGATCAGTTCAAAATTTCTGGTCGAGTTTTTTATTTTGTGCCGGACAAAAGTCAGCGCCCCTTTGACCACATCGTTCAGTTCTACATATTCACGTCCATCTTCGGGATTCTGTCGGGAATAGTCTTTCAATCGCGAGACAATGTCTTTAATGCGTGAAGCCGCTTCCATCATTTCCTGCAGGAGGTAGGGCAGGTGATTGCGCAGTTCGGAATATTCCAGTCCGCCGAGAACAAAGTCACCGTTTTCTTCGCTGAATTCATCAAGTATTCCCTGAGTATCATTCCAGATATCTTTTAGTAGCGGGAGATTCAGAGTCAGATAGCTGTTGGGGTTGTTTATTTCGTGCGCCACTCCGGCAACGAGAACCCCGAGCGAGGACATTTTTTCAGCCTGCATCATCTGTTGCCGCCGTTGCTCAACTTCTTTTCGGGCGGAGATGTCTGTAAGCTTTCCTTCCACGTAAAGAGTATGTCCGTCTTTGTTTTTTTCACAGCGGGCATTGAATTCAACCCAGATGGGAGTGCCGTCTTTGCGGAACATGCGCGTTTCAAAATCTTTGACGACTTCTTCAGTGCGCAGACGGGAAAAAACGGTGTCCCTGTCAACAGGATCGCAGTATAATTGCGAGCTTATGTCTGTAATGGAGGTAATCAGTTCGTCAGGAGAATCATAGCCGAGGATTCGGGCCATTTCACGGTTGGCTTCAATGAACCTGCCCCGTATTGTGGAACGGTAGATTCCTTCCAGAGCTTTATCGAAAATAGATCTGTATTTGCGGCCTTCTTCTTCTTTTTCGCTCCACTCTGTAATGTCATGAGCCGAGACTGTTCCTGCGACGATTGAGCCGTTTTCAATGACTGGAACATAGGTGTTCTCGTAATACTTGGTTTCGCCTTTGCGTCGTTTATATTTGCGCTTCAGGATATAGGATTCACCCTGTAGAACTCTGTCAAAGTGTTCTCTGGCGGATTGGACTTCTTTGCCTTCATTAAAAATATCCAGCACGCTCATTCCGGCGCTGATTTCAACACCCCAGTTGTGTTTTACGAATTCATAGTGAGCCTGATTGAAAGTTATATAGCGGTAGGCCGGATCAAAAGAAAATTGCATCACGTTGCGCGGGGCATCTATAAGGGCGCGAAGCTGTTTCAGTTCTTTTTGGAGCTGGGAGTTTTGCTTTTCCAGATTCTGGACGCGTTCTTGAGAGGATGCCATATCAAATCCTATAGTCTGCCTGTTTTTTTGCTATGATTGAGTCAGTTTCATTTTATTGAGACGTTTATTGAGGGCCTGTCTGGATACTCCGAGTATTGCCGCGGCTGTTGCCTGATTGTTGTCAGTGCGTCTCATGGTTTCTTCGACCAGTTCGTCACAGACTTCTTTTAATGTGGGAAGGCTGGTCCCGAAGGCGACTTTGCCTTCAACTGTTTGTTTGTGTGCTTGCTTAGTGATGGCTGGAGCATGGCTGATGTGACGCTCCAGTCTTTCAATATTAAGTTTTAATCCATCAGTGCAACTGAGGGCATCGAGAATAAGAAATTGCAGTTCACGGATATTCCCGGGGAAATCGTAAGAGGAAAGTAGAGCGATGAGGTTTGCAGGGATTTCCGGTTTTTTTTGTCCTTCTTCTTTACATGCTGCGCGTAGGAAATAATCCACAAGCATGGGGATATCTTCTTTGCGTTCCCGAAGAGGTGGAATGTGAACATGATGGGCTTTAAGTCTGTAATAGAGATCACTGCGGAAACCGGGACCATCATTTAATATGTCTGGATCAATATTGGTGGCGGCAATAATGCGTGCATCGGTTTTGCGGGTTAAATCCGATCCGATGGGCATGTATTCGCGTTCCTGCACAAGTCTTAGGAGTTTGAGCTGCGAAGCGTGGGCGAGGTCGCCTATTTCATCCAGAAACAGAGTTCCGCCGGCTGCGTTGACTACGAGTCCTGAGCGGGCTTTGTCTGCTCCGGTGAACGCTCCTTTTTTATGACCGAAGAGTGTGTCTGCAAAAATATTATCATCAAGCCCGGCAACATTCACAGGCACGAATTCGCCGCTCTTGCCGCTTACTTTATGAATAGCACACGCAACGAGTTCTTTACCTACACCACTTTCTCCGGTGATCAGCACCGGTTTGGAGGAATCTGCAATCGCTTCAATATATTTGAAGATGGAGCGCATGGTCATATTATCGGTGATGATATGATCGAAGGCTTCGGGATGTTCGAGTTTGTCATCCAGAAAGCGGGAGCGCAGACTTGTATTTTCTCTTTTCAGCTCGCGGATTTGAATGGCATGACGGATGCCGGAAACCAGACTGTTTTTATCGTAGGTTTTTACAAAGAAGTCGAAAGCGCCGAGTTTCAGACATTGCACGGCTGTTTCAAGCTGATTCATACCGGTAATCACAAGTATGGGAATATCGGGATGCTTGGCGGAAACCAGACGGATTAAGTCTTCTCCGCTGACATTAGGCATGGCGAGATCCGCGGCAATTACTTCTACCTCGGTGGTTTCCAGTATGGATGCTACTTCGCGGCTGTCGTTACAGCAAAGGATGTTATCAATACCGGCTGACTTCAGAGCCAGCGAAAAAGACCGCAACCATGTTTCCTCGTCATCTACGAGAAGCACGGGGTTTTTAGGGAAAGTGCTCTTGTTCATCCTGTCCTTTTGAAATTATCAGTCTTGCATCACGTAAATATGAGTTGAATTTGTTAAAGATAATATATGCCAGCAATAAAAGTTGCAACCGTGAAGTTGAAATTTAATCATACGAACGTGTATCTATAAGCGGAGCTGCGCCGTCTTCGATAATTTCATTTTCATCAAGTATCAGCAGGGCAGGTCTAAGTTTAACTTTTTCCTGAAATGCGGGAATAAATTTGCCTTCATCAAATGGTCCTTCGAGTTGAAGCTTAAGTGTCAGCAGGTCGCGTCCCTTGTCATTGGTGATTACTATTTGATGTTTTTTAATCTGAGGGAAACCCTGTGTAACCTCTGCAACCTGTGCAGGGTAAATAAATTGTCCTTTTACTTTTGCGGTGTCGTCTGCTCTGCCGAGTATTCCGGCAAGTTTGGGAGCTGTTCTTCCACATGCACAAGGACTGTCGACCATGCAGGATAAGTCACCTGTTCCGAAACGGATTAAGGGATATGAAAGAGTGTAAGGGGTAACGACTACTTCGCCCACTTCGCCCATCGGGAGAGGATGACCTGTCTGCGGATCGCATATTTCAACATAGCAACGGCTGGATACGTGCATTCCGCCGAGGTCCAGACATTCGTAAGCGATACAGCCTACATCCGCCGTACCGTAACCCTGTCTAACTTTCATGCCGAAAGCTTCTTCGATTTCATTTCGCAGAGATTCCGGCAACCGTTCCGCCGCAACAAAAGCGACATCCAGTTTGAAATCTTTTTTAAGATCAAGTCCTGCCGCCCGTGCTTTTTCTGCAATAACTTTCAGAAAACTGGTCATGCCCACAAATCCGGTTACGGGAAGCGTGGTCATCAGTTGCGATTGAACGGTAGAATTGCCCGGTCCGGCAGGGATTACAGCGCAGCCTATTTCCCGAAGTGGTTCTTCCAGCATAAGTCCTGCGGGGGTGAGGTGGTAGCTGAATGTCATCTGGACAAGATCACCCGGGCGGAACCCTGCTGCGTAGAATCCTTCCGTCCAGCCCCAGTAATCTTTTTCCCGTCCTTCGGGATCAAAAAGAGGGCCGGGGGATTGGTAAATTCTGCTTAGTTCACCGGGAGTAGCGGTGAGCAGCCAGTCCAGCCCTTTATCACGTTGCAAATTGAGAAGTTCTTTTTTGCGAAGAACAGGGATTTTAGAAAAACTATCAAGGTCATTTATGTCGTCAGCAGTCAGTCCGGCAGAACCCATGCGAGTCTGAAATTCTTTGGATGAATCCATCGCTTTCGAGATAACTGTTTTTATTTTGTCCAGTTGTCTTGCCTTGCGGGCTTCAGAGGTATCCTGCTCTATCTGGTCATAAATTATGTTTGATCTGTCCATCGCTAAATCCTCGTCTTTTAGGTCGATTGGCAATTAAGAATAGGTGATTGAAAAACCCTGTTAGCCTAGCCAGCGTTTACGGCGGCGATAGTGTTTTACGTCGCGATAGCTGCGTTTTTCTCCGCCATGAGAAAGTCCCAGATAAAATTCCTGAACATCCGGGTTATGTAAAAGTTCCGAACCTTTTCCGTCCATAACAATCCGGCCGTTTTCCATGATATAGCCGTAGTCAGCCAGTGAAAGGGCCATGCGGGCATTCTGTTCAACCAGAAGAACAGTAACCCCCTCTTCTTTGTTGATTTTTTTTACTATATCAAAAATTTCTTCGACTAACAGCGGCGCGAGTCCAAGTGACGGCTCATCGAGCAGCAGCAATTCAGGGGAGGCCATTACAGCCCGGCCGATGGCGAGCATCTGCTGTTCGCCGCCGGACATGTATCCTGCAAGCTGGGCTTTGCGTTCCCTCAATCTCGGGAAATATGTATATACTTTTTCAAGGTTGCCTGAAAAGTTTTTCGCAGGTTGAGTGTAGGCTCCGCAACGTAGGTTTTCTTCAACAGTCAGGTCTTCAAAAATACGGCGACCTTCCATAACTTGAAAAATACCTTGCCGAACGGTTTTCTCGGGGCTTTTACTGCTCATCGGCTGTCCCTTGTAGAGAATTGTGCCCGATGTAGCTTTGCCGTCTTCGCCTTCCAGCAGGCCGGATATAGCTTTCAGGGTAGTGGATTTACCTGCCCCGTTTGCGCCGAGCAGAGTTGTGATACTGCCTTTGGCGACATTTAAAGAAAGACCTTTCAAAACCAGAACTACATCGTTGTAGACGACTTCAAGATTTTGAACATTTAGCAGACTCATATATTTTCCTTACCTTAAATAGTCAGGAGGGCTGAAACCCTCCTGACTGTTCAATAATTCAGGTCTATTTACCCAGCCACTTTGCATCACGAGGCAAAGAAACTGTCTGGACGAATTCAAGTTTGCCGTCTTTAACAGTACAGACGTTAACAGCCATGCTGGGTCTGTGATCTTCGGGGTAGAAGCTGATTGCAGGGGCAAGTCCCATCGGGTCATAATCACGCATTGTTTCAAGTGCGTTCTTAATGTTTTCACCCGTTATTTTGCCATTGGCAGCAGCTTTCTTCATGCCTTCGACCATTACCATTGTGGATACGAATCCGCGCAGGTAATGGGTCATTTGAGGCTGACCTTTGGTTTCTGTTTCAATGATTTTCATGCCCGGTACGTCCTGACCGTAAACAGCCGCAGCCTGCATGCCGAGATTGCCTTCACAGGCCGGTCCGGCCATTTTGGCAAGGTTTTCGTCATTTCCCCAGATGTTTACGAGAAATTTGCCCTTAAATCCGAGTTTTTCAGCGTCTTTCATAAGCACTGCTGTGGAAGGAGTTGTCCCACCTACCCATACGAAGTCGGCTTTCTGTTTTTTCAGGCCGAGAATTTGAGGAGTTGCATCCATTGCTTTGAGGTCGAGGGTTTCATCTCCGGTGACTTCAAATCCGAGTTCCTTGGCATATTCTTTCATGGCTGGAAGTGGAACGTGTCCGTAAGGCTTGTCTGGATAGACAAAAGCAATGCGGGGAGCGCGTTTTTCAGTCCATGTGTCTTTGATATATTTCAGTCCTGCACGCCCCTGTGTTGAGTAGTCAGGTGCTATTGTGAAGTTGTATGGAGCTTTTGAAGGGTCCATGAGGTGAGGCGAGTAGGACGCAGAAAATACGGGGATTTTATCGCGGGATACAAAACGGACGAGAGCTTCGGTGTCACCTGTTCCCCAACCCTGCAAGGCAACGATGCCTTTAGATTTAAATCGTTTATACGCAGAAAGTGCCTGCTGCACGTTGTAAGCATAATCAACCTGAATCAGTTCAATCTGTTCGCCGTTGATTCCGCCGTTGGCGTTCACGTAAGCAGTGCAATCTTTAATGCCCTGAGCGTAAGGTGTTCCCACGCTGGAGGTGGGGCCTGTAAGATCGGAAAGAAGTCCTACTTTTATTGTTGCAAAAGCTGCGGTTGCAAAGAGCATCACTGCCATGACTACCGATGAAATTATGATCTTTTTCATAATCTGGTCTCCTGTAAAATTGTTGAATTATCGTTTATGTGTCTGCCGACACGTAATTTAATAAGCGAAGGGGTACAGTTTCCAATATGCCTTGATGAGTTTCCATTTACGGACCAACCCTTCCGGTTCGAATATTAAAAAAAGTACGAGAGTAAGTCCGAATATTCCTTCTTTAAGCGGGGCCATTAAGGAGCTGATGTCTGGCGCAAATGAGGATAGCAGGGATGTGGTGGTGTTAAGAACTTCCGGCAGTAGTGTGATAAACACCGCGCCGAAAATTGCGCCTGTCACAGAACCCATTCCACCGACAATGATCATGGCGAGATAGCTGATCGACAGGGAGATAGAGAATTGTTCAGGGGTGATGTACATCGCGTAGTAAGCCCACAATCCGCCTGCAATTCCAGCAATGAAAGAGCTGGTTGCGAAAGCCTGCAATTTAAAATGGAACAGATTTACACCGACATTTTCCGCGGACTGGTAAAAGTCGCGTATGGCGATAAAAGCTCTTCCCGAACGCGAACGGATAATATTGCTGACTCCAAGCACACACAAAGTGGTTACTGCGAAGATGAGGTAGAACATCTTCTCGTCTGAATCGAATGAAAATCCCATGATGGAAGGAGGATCGACGGGCATTCCGTTTGCCCCTCCGGTTAAGGCGGACCAGTGCAGGAATACATATTCAAGAATCATCTGTGCCGCTAAAGTGGAGATAGCAAGGTAGATTCCTTTAAGTCTTAGCGAGGGAATGCCGAAGAACATTCCTGCGAGTGCGGCAAAAGTACCGCCTCCGAGAAGGCATATAACAAAGGGTAAACCTTTGGAGGCCAGAATTGCACACCCGTAAGCACCGACGCCGACAAATGCGCCGTGTCCCAGTGACATCTGTCCGCATACGCCAGTGAGCAGATTAAGGGAGACAGCTCCAATGGCTGCGATCATGATCAGGTTCATTACTGAAATATAATAAAAGTCGAGGACCTGCGGTGCTATGAGCATTGCCGCAATGAACAGCCCCAGACATGTTTTCTGAAACATGGAGGGAAAAAACTGGTCTTCTTTATTATATGATGTAAAAAAAAGTCCGCATTTAAGCATGTTAAACCCTCTCTATTTCCTTTGTTCCGAACAGGCCGTATGGTTTGACCATGAGAATAATTACCAGCACGACAAAAGAAGCAACCTCTTTAAACCCGCCTAGATTGAATAGTTCACGGGCGACCCCTTCGCAGACATTTTCCAGCACACCGATAATCAGTCCGCCGAGGGCCGCACCTAGAAGACTGTCCAGTCCTCCGAGAATTACAGCCGGGAAAACTTTGAGTCCGAGATGTCCGAGCTGAGAGTTTATGCCGTTTATGTTGCCGAGAATGATTCCGCCGATGGACGAAACAACCGCTGCGATACACCACGACAGGGCGAATATATTTTTGATGCCGATTCCCATGGACTGCGCGGCCTGCTGGTCAAACGCTGTTGCCCGCATGGCAATGCCGATGGATGAGTATTTGAAGAACAGAGAGAATACAGCAAACAACAGCAGACAGAGTACAAAGGCGGCTACATATACCGGAGCAATGGGCAGCCCGAGCAGTATAAAAGGTTCCTGTGGAAGAATGGGCGGAAAAACTCTGATCTGCGTGCCCCAGAAGACCTGAACCAGAGATTTCAGAATGGATGAAAGTCCGATTGTGACCATTACTACGGATATGATCGGTTCACCGATGAGGGGGCGAAGTATCATCCGCTCTATCACCAGTCCCAAAATTACGGAGAAAGCCAGCGTCATCAGAAAGGCCAGTGCGAAAGGAATCTGGTACTGAACAGTCAGTGCAAAGCAGATGTATGCTCCGGCCATGACCATTTCACCCTGCGCAAAGTTAACAACTTTTGTTGCCTTGTAGATGATAACAAAACCAAGGGCGACCAGACTGTATATAGAACCTACAACAAGGCCGTTGATTATAAGTTGGAAATAATATTCCATGATCAAACCTTCCTTGCTGGGTTGTTTAGTTCGCGAATGGCTATGTCGCCCGACATGGTGCGTTCGGAGCCGTTTTGGTATCTGATGCGGGTGGTGAGATTCAGCATGGAATCCCCGTTATACAATGCGTTTATAAGATCTTCGTATCTCTGTTCGATAACTTTTCTACGAATTTTACGGGTACGGGTCAGCTCGCCGTCATCTGCATCAAGTTCCTTGAACAGCAGGGCAAAGCGTTTGATTGATGTGCCTTCCTGCAAGGTTTCGTTGATGGAGGAAACTTCCTCTGCAATCAGGTCGTAGAGGTTCGGATTGGCGGCTAAATCCTGATATGTTGTGTAGGTGAGCTGTTCCTGTTCTGCCCAGCGTCCGGCAATGTCACTGTCGAGACATATAATGGCAGTGATATAATCCCGCTCCCGTCCGATGACGACAGTTTCCTGCACGTAGGTGGAAAACTTAATTTTGTTTTCAATAAATTGAGGCGAGAAGCGGGTTCCGTCATTCAGTTCCATTACATCACTTAAGCGATCGATAATGATGAGCTGTCCGTTATCCTTAAAGTATCCTGCGTCACCGGATTTGAGCCATCCGTCTTCAAGTGTTTCCGCTGTTGCTTCTTCATTTTTAAGGTAGCCGAGGAAAACAGCCGGACTCTTGGAAAGAACTTCCCCTTCGTCAGATATTTTGATCTGTGTTTCTGAGATAGGTTCGCCGACTGTGTCAAAATTGATTTCGCCGTTTTTATGGATGCAGGAGATTCCGGCAATTTCGGTCTGTCCGTAAATCTGTTTCAAGTTGATGCCGAGAGCGTGAAAGAATGTGAAAGTGTCCGGCCCGAGAGGAGCGCCGCCCGTTGATGCGGAACGGATGCGTGAGAATCCGAGTCTGTCGCGCATGGCTCTGAATAATCCTATTTCTGCAAGTTTATAGCCGAGGGCCAATGCGCCACTTGGTTTTTCTCCGTGAAGATTTTTTTCAGCGTACTTGATCCCGATAGGCATGAGTGTGTTGAAAATCCATCTTTTAAACGGTGTGGTTTCCATTATGCGAACGCGAACTTTCGCCGCCATGTTTTCCCAAACTCTTGGCGGGGAAAATATGAGATGCGGCCCGATTTCACGAATGTTTTCCTGTATGGTGTCCGGTTCTTCCGGGAAGTTGACGCAGAAGCCGAACAGCAAAGCTGAAGCTACCGCCATCATCTGTTCTCCCATCCACGCAAGGGGCAGAAAGGAAACAAATTCATCAGATTCGTTTTTCGGGTCGGATATTCCGAGATTGTAAGCCATGGAGAGAAGATTTATATGCGACATCATAGCCAGCTTGGGGCGGCCTGTTGAACCTGAAGTTGTAGCAATAATTGCTATGTCTTCTGGCGATGTCTCTTTGGACCACTTTTCAAAGTCAGATGCAGTGTCGCGGCCCATATCGCAAATTTCATCAAAGGACATGAGTCCTTCTTCTTTGTAGCCGACAAGACCCTTGGGGTCGTGGTAGATGATGTGCTTGAGCTGCGGCAGTTCATCACGGATCGACATGATTTTATCAACCTGTTCCTGATCTTCAGCTACTACCAGTTTTGCTTCTGAAAGTGTGAACACGTAACCTATTTCGTCAGCCGGAGCGTCTTGATAAAGGCCGACCGAGTAACCGCCGATTCCCTGAACCGCCAGTTGCGCCCAGAGCCATTCAGGACGGTTATCACCGATGATGACAATGGCATCGCCTTTTCCTATGCCCAGCTTTTTAAGTCCGCCTGCGAACTCGGAGGTGATGGTCAGATACTCTTTATATGTAAAAGGCTGCCATATACCGTGATGTTTTTCGCGCATGGCAGTGCGATCCCCGCGTTCGCGGGCATTCTTGATCAGTAAGGCCGGAAGGGTTGTTTTGTAAATTTTTGTCATATTAACGCCCTTGGTAAAGCCCGTCTTCGTCGCCGAGGTAGGCGCTGATGACTTTGGGATTGCTTTGAACTTCTTCCGGTGTTCCGCTGGCTAAAATTCTGCCGAAATCAAGAACTACGACGTGGTCTGAAATGTCCATGACAACGCCCATATCGTGTTCAACTAAAAAGACGGAAATTCCCCATTCTTCGTTGATGTCGAGAATGTATCTGGCCATATCTTCTGTTTCTTCGAGGTTCATGCCTGCCATAGGCTCGTCTAAAAGCAGAAGTTCAGGTTCGGCGGCTAGAGCGCGGCCCAGTTCGACCTTTTTTTGTACTCCGTAAGGTAAGTGTCCGGCAGCTTGATGGCGGTAGGGGGAGAGTCCCAGAAAATCAATAATTTCTTCAACGCGTGCACGGTGTACGGATTCTTCTTTGCGGGCTTTGCCGAAGTAGAAAAGAGATGCGAGTAATCCGTATTTTATGCGGGAGTGCCGTCCGACCATCAGGTTATCAAGTACAGATAATCCTTTGAACAAGGCTATATTTTGAAATGTGCGGGACATTCCGAAATCAGTGCGCTTGCATGCCTTGGTTCCGAGCAGTTCCTTTCCGCGCATGGTGATGGAACCTTTGTCCGGGGTGTAGCGGCCTGAAATACAATTGAGCATACTGGTTTTGCCCGCACCGTTTGGACCGATGAGAGACGTTATGCTGCCTTTAGGAACTTCGCAGGAAACACGGGAAAGAGCTGCGACTCCTTTAAAAGTAAGCGTAATATTGTTGACGCTCAGCAATGGTTCGTTATTCCCATTCATCCCTGAAATCCTCCGGCCCTACAACGTCGTAGCCGTTTTTTTGCAAAGCTGCGGCAACAGATGAAGGATTTTCAGCGTTGATTCGGATAACAACCATTCGGCAGTCATTATGTTTGAAAGTTCCGGTCGAGATAATTGAGTAACCGAGATCGTCAATCAGGCTCGCGACGTGTTTTAACACTCCGGGCCTGTCACTCACTTCAAAAACTATTCTGGAGCCGCCTTCCGCAAAACCCATTTCTTCCGCGAGCACATCAAGTATAACGTTTCGGTTTATATAGCCGATAAGCTTCGCGTTGCCGTCCACTACGGCAAGTCCTGCGAGATTCTTTTCGCGCATTTTAGCTGCTGCGGCTTCAATTTCTGTTTCAGGGCTGATGGTGGTGATGTCTGTGTGCATTATCTTGCGCAAGGTCAGTTTGGATAGCAGATAGTTTATTTCATGCTTATCCAGTCCGGTCATCTTGGAAGGCATTGCCGCACTTACATCTTCAGTGCGGACGTATCCGATGAGCTTATCGTTTTCTACAATCAGCAACATCCACAGCATGTGTTTTTCCATAAGAGCAGCAGCATCTTCCGCAAGAGCATCCGGAGATTGCGGCATGAAATTTTTCAGCATTTTTAGCCCGACGTACATCGTATAGGTTCCTCCTGAGACAAATATTGTTCAGAACCCATTGGAAAGATTGTGCCAAATTTTATGGTATTGCTTTTGAGGGTTATAAAAAATCATTTTTTAGATATTTTTAATAATTAAAACAGATCTTTATGTCTTTTGTGGAAGAGAAGTGTTTATTAATAATGTGTTTTTGCTCAACAAAAGCGGAGAATTTAAGAGAATACACAGTGCAACTTTTGTTTACACGACGCACGGGTTTTACGAAGAGTGCGCCTTTTGTTGCACGGAGGTGTCTTTGCAATAAAAGTTGCACCTGCAATAAAAGTTGCATTTTAACCAAAGATATTAAATTTATCTGCTTGTTTTGAATAAATATTATCTGTTACATTTAGTCGGATATTTAAAAATAGAATTATCGGTAATGCGGACAGTGTGCTCGTAAGGGAGAATAAGTGTTTTTTAATTCTTTAAGTAAAAGCCGCATTTTTAAAATGCTGAAACACGGGATGTATGTAGTTGTGCTCTCGTTGTTTTTTTTGTCCGTTTCGGCAAAAACATTATACTGTGCCCAAGTTCAAGATAATAAAAAATCTTATGCAGTTTTTAGTGGCGATAAAGTTCGGTCTACACAAAATCCACGTTCTGGAAATGTTCAGAAAACTTCTTCCGGGAATGAATCCTCTCAAAGTAAGTTTAGGAATAAGGCTGATCCGGCATTGGATTTCAGCGTTTTGGGTGAAGTTGTTATTCTTTTGCTGTTTGTCATTCTGTTGATATTTTTTTGGAATCGTAAGCTTTTTAAGTTGAATCAGATTTTAAATGAAGAAGTTGCGCAACGCAGGAGGATGGAGAGTGTTCAGAGTTCACTGTACCGGATAACTCTTGCTGTTACGGAAGTTTCTGGCATGGAAGAGTTTTATTCTATAGTGCAAAAACATATTAACGAGTTTATGTATGCTCGTAATTTTTATATTGCTTTTTATGACCAAGAAAAGGATGTGCTCAGCTTTTCTTACTTTACTGAAGAGGTTGAGCCTACTCCTCCTCCAAGGTCTCTCGCGAATGGCTTTACGGATTACGTTATAAGAACAGGTAAGCCGTTGCTCGCGGACAAACATAAAAGGGCTGAGCTTATCGCACTCGGTGAGTTGAAAGTACTTGGAGTTCCTTCGGTTGTATGGCTCGGAGTTCCTCTTATTCATGAGGGGCGCACTATAGGTGTTTTAGCTGTGCAAAGTTATGATGAGTCGGAAATTTTAGATGAAGGGGATTTAGATATTCTCTTGTTTCTTTCTCCTTATGTCGGAATTGCGTTTGACCGGCTTCAATTGCATGAGCAGGCCCGCTTGAAGGCTTTGGCTTTAAAAGAAAGTGAAGAGCGGTTCAGGACTCTTTTTGAAGAATCATCGGATGCTGTCGTATTAATAGATAATGAGCTTATCGTTCAGTGTAATCGGGCCGCTTATAAGCTTTTGCACATGAATTCAAGTTCAGAGTTGATAGGTTTAAGTTCGAAAGACGTGGGGCCTGAGTTTCAGCCTGACGGAAGTCCTTCTCTGGAAAAGTCCCGTCGTATTGCAAGAGAGTGTTTGCTTAACGGGGCGAATCGTTTTGAGTGGACTTTAAAAAAAGCCGACGGCGAGGTTTTTCCGGTTGAAGGTTTGATTACCCCGATCATGTATAAAGGTAAAAATATACTTCACGTTGTCTGGCGTGATATTACAGAAAGAAAAAAAGCAGAAGAAGCTTTAATTGAGCGGGAAGTAAAATATAGAGCTCTTTTTGATTATGCGAATGATGCAATTGTTTTAATGGATTTAAACGGCAATTTCGTGAGTGCCAATCCGGAAGCTCTCTCCATGTTCCGGTGTCACTCGGAAGATGAATTTAAATCT
Source organism: Maridesulfovibrio ferrireducens (assembly GCF_900101105.1). NCBI lineage: Bacteria > Pseudomonadati > Thermodesulfobacteriota > Desulfovibrionia > Desulfovibrionales > Desulfovibrionaceae > Maridesulfovibrio > Maridesulfovibrio ferrireducens. The sequence continues at coordinate 226,472 of NZ_FNGA01000005.1, read as the reverse complement.
CTTTCTCCTGTAAATATTATGCCGAATGTGCAACCGGACGGGGTGTCTTCTGTTGTTTCTTTTGCAGCACATATTCAAACAGCACTTGAGTTGGGAAGTCTGGAGTATGAGGGAGTCGGTAAACGTACAGATGAGGGAGAGTTCTATATTAACGTTCGAATTCGCCCTCTCATTGTTAACGGGAAAACTCTTTTGCTTGGGACACTCCGTGATATTACCGAAAAAAGAGCCAGCCGCGCGGAAATTGAACGCTCGGTTTCACTGCTTACCGCAACAATTGAATCCTCTGCCGATGGTATTTTGGCGGTTGACGGATACGGACAGGTTGTTGCGTGGAACAGTCGATTTGCCGATATGTGGGATATCCCTGAACAACTTTTAAATGATGGAATCGTTACTGATATTTTTGGGTTTATTCTTTCTCTGGTGGAGATTCAGGAGTCAGCAAGCGACAAAATTTGGAAATTTCCATTTGAGTCTGAACCGGATAATGTCGATGAATTTATTCTGAAAGATGGAAGAATTATTGAAAGATATTCAAATTCTCAGCGCATTGGTTCCGAAGTGGTAGGAAGGGTTTGGAGTTTTAGGGATGTGACAGACAGGCGTAAAAGTGAAAAGGCTTTGGAAGAATCATATCGCCGCTTAAATGATATAATTGAATTTTTGCCCGACCCTACGATGGTTGTCGATGCCGAAGGAGTCCTTGTCGCATGGAATAAAGCCATGGAGGATGTTACGGGAGTGTCGAAGGAGAATATGGTAGGTAAAGGCAATTATGAATATGCGTTACCTTTTTATGGAGTTCGTAAACCCATTCTTCTCAACTGGGCCATTGATGCAGAAGAAGCTATCCCTTCGGATATGTATGAATATGTTCAGCGGAAGGGAAATGTGCTGTTTGGAGAGGTTTATGCGCCGAAAGTTTTCGGAGGAGAAGGTGCGTATTTTTGGGGAGTGGCTTGTCCACTTCGTGATGCTTCAGGGAAGATTTATGGTGGGATAGAGTGTTTGCGCAATGTTACTGATCGCCGCCGAGTTGCAAGAGAACTTAATCGGGCCAAGTTGGACGCAGAAGCTGCGACCCGTGCCAAATCTGAATTTTTGGCAAATATGAGCCATGAAATACGGACTCCGATGAACAGCATCATCGGACTTGGGCATCTTGTATTAAATTCTATTCTTGATACTACTCAGCGGGAGTGTCTGGAAAAAATGATGTCTTCGGCTGATTCTTTGCTTTCGATTATTGATGAGATTCTTGACTTTTCAAAAATTGAAGCAGGCAAACTTGTGCTGGAAAATACCGAATTTGCGCTTGATAATGTTCTTGATAAACTTTGCAATTTGGTTGCAATCAAGGCTGAGCAGAAAGGTTTGGATTTTGTTTTATCCGTTGCTTCTGATGTTCCGCATCGCATAATAGGTGACCCTCTTCGCTTGGGCCAAATCCTTACAAATCTTACGAATAATGCAATAAAATTTACAAAGGAAGGAGAGGTCGCACTTCTTATTTCCTGTGTTGGTGAATGTCATAATCCATCCGATATTTGTCTTAAATTTATTGTCCGGGATAGTGGGATAGGGCTAAGTAAGGAAGAAATAGATGAATTATTTAAATCTTTTAGTCAGGCAGACGCCTCAACTACCCGCAAATTCGGAGGGACCGGATTAGGGCTTGCTATATCAAAAAGTCTCGTCAATTTGATGGGTGGGGCTATAAGCGTTGAAAGTCAGCCGGGTTTAGGAAGTTCTTTTGAGTTTGATATAAATTTTATAAATGCTGAAACTCAGCCCTGTCTGATTATGCCTTCCAGCACTCACGGAATGAGAGTTCTCGTAATCGATGAGAACAGTACTTCGAGAGAGTTTCTCGGGGCATGGCTTAAGTATTTATCTTTTGATGTTGTTTTAGAATCTTCTACTGATTCAGGTATTGATCGATTACAATCAGATTCGGCCGGTGGCGCGAAAACAGATTTAATTATTATGGATTGTAATCCTCTTCATACGGATGGTTTTGAAAAAGTTGCTTTGATCCGGTCTCTACCTGATTTAATTGATATTCCAATTGTCATGATGATTCCTGTCGGGGTGGGGGAAGGTGTTCGTAAACAAGCGTCGCTTAGCGGAATAAATGGGTTTATTTCTAAACCTGTGACACGAGTTTCTTTATATCAGTCTGTTAAAGCTGCATTCAAATTTGATACGGACCTAAAAAAAGATTCATCTGTTTTGAATAATATGCAGAACATCTCCGGGGTTAAACGGCGTAAAATCAAGGCTCTTTTGGTTGAAGATAATAAACTCAACCAGTACGTGGCAACAAAGATGCTGGAAAGTTTTGGAATCGGTGTGACTGTTGCTGAAAATGGGCGCCAGGCTTTGGATGCTTTGTGGTCCGCTCCGTATGATATTGTATTAATGGATATTCAGATGCCTGAGATGGATGGGCTTACCGCGACACGGATAATCCGTTCGGATGAGCACTATAAAGATCTGCCTATTTTAGCAATGACAGCTCATGCCATGCCGGGTGATCTCGAAAAAAGTTTAGAAGCCGGTATGAATGAACACATAACTAAGCCGATATCTCCCATAACTCTTTTAGATGTTTTGAAAAAGTATATTAAATCAACTGCTTTTAGCTATGTTCCCATCAGCGGCGGAGAAGAGCAGGATGGTATAGCTATTCCTGAAGTTCCGGGAATTGATATTGTAAAAGGACTAAGTAATGTCGGGGGTAATAAAAAAGGGTATCTTCGAGTTTTGAAGGGATTCAGACATTATTACGGGAACTTTGCTGATGATTTAAAAATGTTGATTGATAATTCTGAATTTGAAAAAGCCGCAATTAAGATTCATTCTCTTAAAGGGGTAAGTGGTAATGTCGGAGCTCAGCATCTTTATGAATTATGCCGGATTATCGAGGGAGAAATTCATGAATTTGATGAAGACAGAATGGCTTCTTCTTTAAATCTATTTGTTTCAGAGCTGTTGAAAATCATTAAGGGACTAAGTGTGTTGCCTGGTTCTTATAAAAGTGAAAACAATGAATATATAAATGATAAAGATAAAAGTTTTGAGCTTATAAATGAATTATATAAACTTCTTAAAGAAGGAGATGCCGATTCTTATGACGTGCTTGAAGAATTGGTGACATTTCTTGATCCTGAACAGTTTGAAGGACAGCTTAAAAAGTTGACGCAGCATATTGATAACTTGGATTTTGATGAGTGCTGCTTGGTTTTGGAAAAAATTGCAGCAGAACTTGGTATCACTCTTAGAAAAAGGTCATGAAATGGATGAAAAATCAAAGATTTTAGTTGTGGATGATGAGCGCTTGAACTTGAATGTTCTTGCTGACTTATTGCGGCAGGACTATAAAGTTATACTGGCAAAAAATGCTAATCAGGCTTTAGATCGTATAAATGCGGAGTTTCCTCCCGACCTTATTTTGCTTGATGTGGTTATGCCGGAAATGGACGGCTATGCTTTGCTGCATAAGATTAAAGAGCAGGAATTATCTAAAAATATTCCGGTTATTTTCATAACAGCTCTTGATTCAAAGCAGGACGAAGCCCGCGGGCTGGAAATGGGAGCTGTTGATTACATTCATAAGCCTTTTCATCCGTCTATTGTAAAAGCCAGAATTAAGAATCACCTCATAATTTCCAGACAGAGAAAACTTCTTGAGGGATTAGCAAATCTTGACGGGTTGACGGAGATGCCTAATCGCCGGAGTTTTGAAATTGCGGTGGAAAAAGAATGGCGTAGATGTCTGCGGTCAGGAGATGTAATCTCTCTTGCTATGCTGGATGTGGATTGTTTTAAGCAGTACAACGATAACTATGGGCATGCTGCAGGTGATGAAGCTCTGAGAAACGTCGCCAATGTTCTTACTCGTGAGATAAAGCGTCCGGCTGATCTTGCAGCTCGTTTCGGAGGAGAGGAGTTTGTTATTCTGTTGCCGGAGACTGACGCTGAAGGAGCTAAATTTAAAGCCGAAAAGGTGCGTGCGGCGGTTGAGGCTTTACAGGTTGTTCATGGGTTCTCTTCTGCGGGACAATTTCTGACAGTCAGCATTGGCGGGGTAACGGTATCTCCTTCAATGTCGTCAAAGCCGCTGGATATGACTGTGGGGGCAGATTCAATGTTGTATGAAGCTAAACGCCGCGGTAGAAATATGGTTTTATGGACTGATCTGAGCTGATTGGTTTTGTTACATTGCTTGTAGATTAAAGATATTGTTCTTCAGGTTCCTGCGAACTGTCCGTAGGGAACCATATGTTGAAGGATGCTCCTTCTCCTAAAGTACTTTCGCACTCGATCCTTCCTTTTAGAGCTCTGGTCACAAGGTTGTATACTAGATGCATCCCCAGTCCTGTGCTGCCGGCGCTTCGCTTTGTAGTGTAAAAGGGATCATATATTTTGAGTAGTTGTTCATTGTTCATGCCTAGCCCGTCATCTGAATATTTGAAAAGAATTCCATTGCCGCTCTTTTCTGCTTCAATTTTTATTAATCCTTGTTCGTTGTTCGGAAAAGCATGAGTCAGAGAGTTGGTTATAAGGTTCGAAATTACCAGCATGAGAGAGCCGGGAGAAATTGTGATATCGATGTCCTCAGGGCATTTAACTTCCAACGTGTGATTATGACCTTTAAGTTTGGGTTTCAGGGATATAAGTATTCCTTGAATATAATCCAGAAGGTTAATATTTCGCAGGTCTTCGGATGATTGGTCTACAGCTAACTGCTTGAAGTCACTTATTAATTTTGCGGATCTGTCAAGGTTTTTCACAATATTTACAAGCGCAACGGAACTCGTGGCGATATATTTTTCAAGGTCTGACTTTTTTAAGGAATTATCTGAAAATTGTGTTTGCAGATTGTCGGTTATTTCTTTCAAGTAAGAAGTTCCCGTTACACCGATACCCAGTGGTGTATTTACTTCGTGCGCTATGCCTGCGACCAGTTCTCCCAGTGAGGCCATTTTTTCTGTTTCAACAAGTTTATTTTGGGTTTGGCGTAATTCATCCATTGATTTTACCAGAGCTGTGTTTGCATTCTCAAGTTCAATTGTCCGCATGGAAACTCTTTCCACCAGCTCTTTATTCATATGCTGGAGTGTGCTTTCTGCTTCTTTTATGCGAGTTATATCCATGGATATAGTAAGAATAGCCGGTGTATTAGTTGCTGTTGATGTATAGGGTACTTTTGTTGTTTCAAGCCAGTGTATATTTCTGTCCTTGTCCAGATAGCTTTCTTCGATTGAAAGCTTTTCATTTCGTTCTACAACTCTTTCGTTATCACCTAATATTCGTGTGACATCATCATGGTTCTCTATGACTTCGGTTAAATTTTCCCCGGTAATATTATCGGTGGATTTCTGCAGTCTTTCAGCTTTGTTTTCATTTACCAGAAGGAATTTGCCGTGGATGTCATTTGCAAATATTTCTTGAGGAAGAAGATCAATAATTTGTCTAAGTCTAGCTTCGCTTTCAAGAGCTTTTTTTACCGCATTTTTGTTTTCAGTAATGTCCTGTCCCTGCAGCAAAATGAAATTAGCTCTTCCATTCGGGTCCATTTTTACAGGTGAGAAAGTCCACGCAAAAAAAGGTTTTTCTCCTGATTTTGTCAGTATAGGGATCTCAACTATTGGTGGATTTTGCCCTGATGCGGCTCGTGCCAAGTATTGTTCCACATCTTGTGAATACTCGGGAGGGAAGAACTCTATCAGAGCATTTCCATGAAAATTTTTATGTGAAAATTTAGCCAGTTTTTCAGCGGCAGGATTCATATCCATAATTTTACCGCGAAGGTCACAGTTGATTATTGGAGCTTTAGCAGATGAAAAAAGTTTGGATATATATGTGCTTTTTTCATGTATATTTTCAACCATTGCTTCAAGGGTTTCCCCTAGCTGGTTGAATTCCTTTACTTGTCCTTTTATAAAAGAGGCATCGCTGGTTCCTTTTGCAACCGAATCCGCGTAATCAGTCAGTTTTTTTAGTGCTGTGAGAATTCGTTTTTGCATTATCCATGCAGTACTGAAAGATAGTAGTATCGCAAGCGAGAGCATCATCCCCGAGCTTTTCATAAAGCCTAGCTTAAGAGATTGAAATGAGGAGTTGATTCGTGAAAAGCTGAAAAGCAAAGGGCTTTCAGACTGATTCGATAATAGTTGAATTGTGGAAAAGATGAGATCGTCTTTAACAATGAAATTGCCGGGCAAAGCATTATGGCCCCAGCTGATGAGCTCACTGATGGTTTCGCCGGAAGGATTGCTGGTGCTGATCAGTAATCTTTTCTTGCTTATCAGCACCGCGTCAATGGCGGAGGATGCTATTTTTAAATTATCTAAAAAAGAAACATTAGAATTTAAGTCGATCCCTCCATAAAGCATTCCAACAACTTCTCCGGTTTGATCATTGGTGACAGGTACAGCACAAACCAAAATTGTTTTAATATTGTCTCGTGCTCTGAATGATAAATGACCCCACGTGGGTAATGTTGTAAGAGCATTTTTATGTTTTGTTTTGAGCTGGATTACAGGTATTTCAACAATTCCGGCATTAACCCAGCGCTCTCCTCCCTTGAAGACTTCAAGAATATCCAAAAGATAACCTTGTTTAGAACTTAGAAAATTATATAGTTTTTGTTCAATAAAATCTGAATCTCCGGTGACAAGCGCTCCTTTGAAATCCAGAGAGAGTGATAATTCGATTAAATCATCTTTAATGTCGCCAAGGGTATTATCCAGAGAAAGTTCTACAATACTTTCGGTTTTTTCAATATCAAGTGCCAGTTCATTTTCAAGGGTTCTTTTAGAGACGTAAAAGGACCATGAAAAGATGAAAATTCCCATGATAATAAGCAGTCCAATCATAGGAATGATTATTTGGGATGTAAGCCCGAGGGGGCTTTTCTTGCGAAATTTGTTCAAATTAATCATGAATTAATCCTCAGCACGTCCTGAGTAACGGAAACTTTTATTTTTTAGGAGGTCCAATTTTTGAGGATTGATTCCTTTTTCTATAAGCTCAAGTCTACCTGAAAAAACAAGAGGTAATTTTTTAGATTCTCCTAACATATCAAGAATGACAGCGTCCGCCATTGCTACTCCGTTGTCATCGTTTATTCGCATTACAGTTACATCCATTTCTCCTTTCTGGATAGCCTTGAGTTCAGAAGATCCTCCCCCCCATCCGTTAACCATAATTTTCCCGATCATATTTTTTTTGCGGAGGGCCTCTATAGCTCCTAAGGCTATATCTGTAGAACAAGCGTAAATAAATTTTATGTCAGGATTTTTTTCAATAATAGCTAGAGTGGCAAGCCGTGCTTTTTCTTTATTTATTCCAGTTTGATAGACCGAAACAAGTTCAAGGTTTGTATTGTTATCCATGTAAGAAACAAAAGTTTCCCCTCTTACTTCGCTGAGATATCCCGGGTCGGGAAGAAGTATTGCATAACGCCCGTTTCCATATGTTTTTTCAGCAAAATATTCAGCAAGCATTTTGGAGCCGTTTACATGGTCAAATCCAATATACATCATGGGTTGTTTGTCGGTCCATGCTTTAAGAGGTGTTGTTATGTTCTGGAGTATTATTTTAGGTTTGTTCTTAATTAAAAGTGGTTCAATCATTCTTTGATGTCTGAGGGTATCAATCGTGAAAATAAGATAATCCGGATCAGTTGCTAATGCTTCTTTGAAGACAGCATTCTGCTCGCGGAATGTTGCTGTGGGTTTTAAGAAAAAAGAGTGTATTTGAGGTGTGATGCCGTATTGTTTCAGACGTAACCGGAAAGATTTACTGCTTCTGTTCCAGTAATCAGAAACCTGTTTGCCTGGATATACCATTGCGATCGAGACGGTTAAGTTTTTATTTAAGGGAGGAGGAGAATCTTTTTTAATCAATTCATTAAAATCAGTTGTTTTAGAAATTTCGTCTGGATTGAATTTATAAAAATCTTCAAGGAGATAATAGTCTGCGGCTTTTGCCGTGGGAAGGTGTATAGCGCTAACCAGTAAGAATACTGTCAGTATTATGAAACAATAGTTTTTATATGATGAGCTCATTGTATTCCCTTTGGGTTTTAAAGGATGAGCTTATCATATCAGGTTTGCAGTTAAAAGTAATTGTAAGAAGAAAGATGTGTCAAAGATATAAAGACTGCGGACATCCCTTGAGAATGCCCGCAGATATTAAAGAACCCGTAATTATTATGAAGCGGTGCAGAGTCTGTTCTGCCGCTTAAGAACTGAAACGCCTAAGTAGACTAAGGGGGTGTCTAAAAGAGCTATAGCTGTTTTGGCCATCCATTGTCCCAGAATAATTTCCGTAACCGGTAAAATCCCGTAAAAAGCAATTGTCACGAAAATGGTAGAGTCTATCAACTGAGATGTGACCGTTGACAGGTTGTTTCTCAGCCATAAATGTTTTCCGTCCATTTTTTTGCGAAGCAGGTGGAACAGCCAGACATCGTGAGTCTGGCTTACCGAGTATGCTATTAGAGATGCCAGCACAATTCTTGGAGTGTTTGCCAGCACACTGGCAAAGCCGTCCTGACCGTTCCAGAAAGGGGCCGGAGTCCAGTGAAGTGCCGCCCATGACAGGCAGATGGCAGCTAGAAGTGCGATAAAGCCGCAGTGGATGACCTCATTTGCTCTTTCTTTTCCCCATATTTCGCTTATGATATCAGAAGCGATGAAAGTTAGAGAATAGGCGAGGACTCCAGCCGGAGCGTAAAAACCGAAGATGCTGATTATCTTGGTAGACACTACAGCGGCTATAACAAGTGAGCTGATAAAAAGGCACGTAAGAAGAGTGAACGCTTTGCGTTCAAAGGTTGAGGAGAGCATTATATTCCCTTGTGTTGATGGTTATTGTCATGAAGCAGAGTCTGCCCGATACGAGCAAAAGGGAGAAAGTCCCGCATCTCGACAGTTCTGCTTCGGGGCCTGAAATTCTTTTCGGAGAGAAGGGTTGCCAGCATTGCAACAAAAAGTCAAAATAGAAAAACAGTCTTGTTTCGTTTATTTTCGGTGGTTATACGGAGTTTTCTTTTAAGTCATAAGCTGTTATCTGCTCACGGCTTTCAACATTAAAAATAAATAAAAATCAGCTTTGCGCTGAATGAGTATAAAATTACGGGGATTTGTTATGAAAACGACTAAAAGCCAAGACAAGACTGATGCATTGAAAACTCTCGGAAAGGGAGGCGCCACCAGTTATAACTATGATTCTCCCAGTCCTGAAATTCTTGAGATATTTCCGAATAATTTTCCGGGCAGGCCCTATATCATAAGCATAGAATTTCCTGAGTACACTTCGCTTTGTCCTGTAACCGGACAGCCTGACTTTGCGAATATCATCGTGGAATATATTCCTGACGAAGTGTGCGTTGAATCCAAAAGTTTTAAGCTTTATATGGGGGCATACCGTAATCATCAGTCTTTTATGGAAACAATTACCAATAATATTCTGGATGATTTTGTCAGCCGTCTTTCTCCACTGTGGATGAGAGTTAAAGGTATTTTTTCTCCGCGCGGCGGCACGTGTCTTCACGTTTTTGCAGAGCATTACAACGAAGACAGCACACAGTTTGCAAAGGTCTGTGATATTGTCCATGAGTGGAAAATCGAGTCTGGAAGACACCGTTCATAATTATTATAATGAACGGTCATAACTTTTACGATTAAATCAGTTGACAAATTAAGGCTTATTTCTTATTTTGCCAAATACGAAAGTTAAGGAGGTTTAAGCGTGAATGAATATATTGAAGCTAAGGCGAAAGTGTTTAAAGCGTTGGGCCATCCTAGCAGGCTTGTGATTGTAGAAGCGCTTTGTTCTGGCGAGCTTTGCGTTTGTGATATTGTTCCGCTTGTGGGTCGCGATATTTCTACTGTCTCTAAGCACCTGTCCTTATTGAAAGAGGCGGGAATTCTTAAGGATAGTAAGCGCGGAACGAAGGTGTATTACAGCCTTTTGATGGACTGTGTGCCCGGTTTTCTGAATTGTCTGAGTGATTTTCTCGGGAAGAGGCTTGAAAAGCAGGTTAAAGATTACGTTTCAAACTCAATTAAGAAGCTATAAGGACTGCATCCGTTGATACGATGGGTCTGTCCTGTTTTTTTTAGGTAATGTTTTCGTATTTGGCAAAATAAACAATGTAGGAGTTTGTCATGGAAGAGTTGAATGTTAAGCCTTGTGCATGTTCATCAGGTAAAAAGCTGGAAGAAATAGGTACTCTTGGAAAAGTTGGGAAAAAAGAACCCGAATTCTTTTCTGGAAAAATTCTTTGGGCAGCGTTGACGGTAGCTGTTGTTACCTGGTTCGCGCTGTATTCACAGTTGCTGTCCTTCTCTAAATATTTTTCGTTTAAATTTTTAGGACTGATTCCGGGAAGTGCAATAGGTGAAACCGTACAGTTCTTTGTTTATGACACACCCAAGGTGTTGATGCTGCTTGGGCTGGTAATATTCGGTATTGGAATTATCCGTTCTTATGTCACGGTAGAATGGACGCGGAAGATGCTTGCCGGCCGCAGGGAGTCTGTCGGGAATGTTATGGCGGCTCTTCTTGGAGTTGTTACTCCTTTCTGTTCCTGTTCGGCTGTTCCTTTGTTTATTGGGTTTGTTGCCGGAGGCGTTCCTTTAGGTGTTACTTTTTCATTTCTTATTTCAGCGCCTATGGTTAACGAGGTCGCTCTGGTTCTTCTTTATGGAATGATGGGATGGAAGATTGCGACTTTGTACTTTGTAACCGGAATTACCATCGCCATTGTAGCCGGATGGATAATCGGTAGGCTGGGCATGGAGAAGCATGTTGAAGGCTGGGTGAAATTGGCAACTGCAAATCCAGGCGGGACATTGGAAGCGATGTCGTTTGAAGAACGCGTCAGCTTCGGTCTGGAGTCGGTTAAAGAGATTGTGGGTAAAGTCTGGTTGTACATGGTGCTTGGGATTGCGGCCGGGGCGGCTATCCACGGTTATGTTCCAGAGGGAATGATGGCCTCGATCATGGGCAAGGGCGCATGGTGGGCTGTTCCTGTTTCCGTATTGATGGGGATTCCCATGTACACAAATGCCGCCGGAGTTATTCCAATTGTGGATGCTCTTCTTGGTAAGGGAGCGGCTCTCGGAACTGTGCTTGCCTTCATGATGAGTGTCATCGCGCTTTCATTCCCTGAAATGGTGATTCTGAGAAAGGTGTTAAAGCCTAAGCTGATTGCTGTTTTTGTAGGAGTGGTTGCCGGAGGAATTTTGATTGTCGGATATATCTTCAATATGATTATTTAAGTTTTTTTATAAATGAAAGGCAAAGCCTGCATCAATTGTATAGCAATTGTTGCAGGCTTTTTTGTTTTTAAGTTTTTTTTGAGCAGGTATTATGGTAAAAAGAAGTATAGTTTATTTATTGTAGGAGGTTTCTTTATGCTGGAAAAATATGAAACTGGATTTCTTGTTGTAGCATGCTCTGGAGCCTCAAAGGCCGGACAGGCCGCGAACGGTATTGCTGTAAAACTGGATGAAAGCGGTTTTTCAAAAATGATATGCCTTGCCGCAATCGGCGCAGGCGTTGATAACTGTATTACTATGGCTTCTAACGTTCAAGATCTCATAATTATAGATGGTTGTGAAAAAAAGTGTGCTTGTAAAATGCTTGAGAAGGCAGGGCTGCATCCCGTGCATGAATTTTGTTTAACTGAACTGGGATTTGTAGAACCAGATGACTTTGAAGATCCAGAGCTTATTGATGAACTTAGAAAAAAGATTAAGCTTTTGTTCGGGCAACGTCGCGCCGAGAGCAAGTATTCAATTTGCGGCTGCGAAACTTGTCCAAGAAAATGATTATAATTCCCTTTGCTTAATGACCGAGTTAACTTAAATAAAAGTGTGTACTCGCTAAAGTGCGATTGTTTTTAAACGTAATTGTATGACTTAGTCTTTTCACTCGGGAGCATAAGCTGTGGAAAAAGTTTTAATAGTCGATGCCAGCAAGGTTACAGCTCTTTTCATAAAAAGAACTTTGGAGCATGCCGGTTTTGAATGTGATACTGCACACAGCTTAGAACAGGCCGCTGAGTTGATCTCACAAAACGAATATTTTGTAGGGCTCAGCAGTTTGATTTATGAAGGGCATGAAGCTGGTGACGGGATTGATTTATTAACTGCAAACGGAATTCCTGCCATTGTGGTAACCGCCTCTCTTGATGATAACCAGCTCAAAGATATTCTAAAAAAGAATATAGTTGATTATGTCCTTAAAAGGCCTGAGCATTCGGAATATATAGTCCGTATAGTTAAGCGCGTTTTCAATAATAGAAAAACCAAGGTCATGGTGGTGGAGGATTCCATTACTGTGCGTCATTGGATTTCAGCTATTTTAATACGGCAGGGGCTTACCGTGCTTGAAGCGGCAAATGGTGAGGAAGCGTGTAAAATTTTTGCCGATAATCCCGATATAAAGCTGGTCTTGACAGATTATACCATGCCGGGGATGGATGGCCGGGAATTGACTGCAAAATTGCGGCTTAGTAGTCATATGGATGAACTCAGTATTATTGTTCTTTCCTCTGATGAAAATTCCCGAACAGCCCCTCTTTTTTTGAAAACCGGAGCAAATGACTTTATCCATAAGAGTGCAAGTGTCGAAGAGATTCTGTGCAGGGTTAATTCGAACTTGGAAATGCTGGAATTGCTCGAAGAATCACGTGACAGAGCAAATAAAGATTTTCTTACCGGGATGTGGAATAGACGTTATTTCTTCGAGCATGCAGAACCTATGTTTGTTGAAGCTGAAGATAATGACAAGTTGTTGAGTATTGTTATGCTTGATATTGATCATTTCAAAAACGTAAATGATACTTACGGTCATGATGTCGGTGATTTAGTCTTAAAAGAATTTTCATCTAAAATTGTTGAATATTTCGGGTCCAGAGGGCTTGCCTCCCGTTTCGGTGGCGAAGAGTTTACGGTTCTTCTTGAGGGTGTAGATTCAGCCGAGCTTGAAAGTTATGTGGATGATTTCAGGGAAATGATAGAAGCTTTTTCCATGTACTGTAGGCATGAAAAACTTAAATTTACCGTGTCCATCGGAGTTACTTCAAATGTAAAACTCGGTCTGGACGGAATGATTAACAGGGCTGACATTCTTTTATATGAAGCTAAAACTTCCGGAAGAAATAAGGTCGTTTGCGATCCACTATAGCTGCATGAAGAGAGAAAGGGTAAATTTACTTTGAATCAAATGCTTAATGTTATACAATATAACTTGGAGTAACGGCGGTTCATAAGCAGAAGTAATGATTTAGGGGGATACCATGTTGACATTTAATGAGTTTTTTAAATCAGGCGATATTGTAAATTTAAGCGAACAAGCTGTTTATGATGAGATTAAAGCTTTCATTGATCTGCAAGAAGTTGAATTCTGCCAGTGTGATAAATGTCTCTTTGACATTGCCTGTGTCGTTTTGAATGCTATTCCGAGTCTTTATTCATCAAGTGTTGTTGATAGAAATTATCCAAGTGCAGATTTTTCTGTGGAGTATGAACACTTGCGTAAGTTGGCAAAAGAAGAAATTCCCGGCGCTATTGCGCGGGTGAAGACCAGACTGCATCATTAGTACTGAATGAATACAGATATGAATGAGGGGTAATGCTTTTAACTCAGTTATAAATTCCTTTTATTTACATAGCTAATTAGTTAGTGTCTCCTTTATCGTACGGGGTGGCAGAGTCATTTGTTTTATATATTGTATTAGGGGGATTCGTGAATTTTAAATTTCGCAAGACTGTAGAAGTAAAAAAATTACCCTGCAGACGGTTTGTTTTGTTTTTTATGTTTGTTTCACTCGCTTTTGTTGCCGGATGCTTTGGTGATGAAGATGAGAAAGCCGCTGAGCAACAGGCTGTTCCGGTAAAAGTTTATAAAGTAACCGAACAGAGTTTTCCTGTTAAAGGTGAATACGTAGCTCAGATTGAAGCTAAAAAGACCGTCGAAATTCGTTCACGGGTTGAAGGGTATCTTAAAGCGCGTCACTTTGATGAAGGTCAGATTGTTACGAAGGGACAACTACTTTTCGTGATTGATCCTAGGCCTTACGAAGAAACTTTGAAGCAGGCAGAAGCTGAATTGGCTCGTAGTGTGGCGACCCTCAATAAGGCGAATACTGACTACAAAAGATTTAAAACTTTGTTTGATCAAGGTGCGGTCAGTCGTGATGAATTCGACACCCGGGTAACCGATAAGCAGGTTCTTGAAGCTCAGCTCAATAATGCCAAGTCTTCCGTTAAGCAGGCAAGTCTGAATGTTGATTTTACAAGTATTTATGCACCTATGGAAGGAATTATCGGGAAGACTCAGGTCAACCTTGGGGCATTGGTTGCGAAAGAATCTTCATTGCTTGCTACAGTTTCTGCTGTAGATCCTGTGTATGTAAATTTCAGTATTCCCGAAAAAGAATATCTTTTTGCAATTAAAGAGATTGAAGAAAAAAGAAATCAGGATTTACCCGCGCGTAGTAAGACTCTTCGAATCATTCTCGCTGACGGTAAGTTTTATGATCATAACGGAACATTCAGCATGGCAGATAGAGCTGTGGACCCTTCAACCGGAACACTTAGTTTGCGCGCAGTTTTTCCGAATCCTGAGAAAATGCTGAGAGATGGGCAGTATGCAAAGATTGTTGCTTTGCTTAAAGAATTTCAAAATGCGTTAGTTGTTCCTGCAAGAGCTATTTTAGATGTTCAGGGTCGTAAATCGATTCTGACTGTATCTTCCAATGGAACTGTTGTTGAAAATGCGGTAACGATTGATTATTCAAATGATCAGAGTGCTGTTATTGGAAAGGGCATCAAGGACGGAGATCTGATTATTGCTGACGGTGTTAACAAAATCAGGCCGGGAACATTGGTTGCTCCGGAGATTGTAACTCCTAAGAATACTAAATAAACAGCCTGTGTGTAGATATTTTCCGGGTATCTTTAAACGGTTTACATAAATTATTTTGTGAGCAAGCTTCCTCCCTGATTCTGCGGGGGGAAGCTTTTTAAGCTCATATACAGGGAAGGGGAATGGTTAATTTTTTCATCGATAGGCCGATTTTTTCATCGGTAATATCCATAGTCATTACACTTGTAGGTTTGCTGAGTATTTTTTCTCTACCTATCGCTCAGTACCCCGAAATTGCTCCTCCCAGCGTGCAGATTTCTACCGTATACAACGGGGCCAGCGCAGATGTCGTTGAGCAGACTGTAGCCGCTCCTATTGAGGAGCAGGTTAACGGTGCTCAGGATATGTTATACATGAACTCCATCAGTTCCAATGATGGTCGGCTTGTACTCAATGTCACTTTTGACCTTGGCCGTGACCTTGAACTGGCTACTGTCGATGTGCAGAACCGTGTAAACCTTGCTACTCCTCAGCTTCCTGCTGAAGTTACAAAGTCCGGTGTCAGTGTAAAGAAACAGTCTTCCAGCATGCTTTGTGTTGTCAGTTTGCTTTCTCCGGACGGTACATACGATTCTCTTTTCCTTAATAACTACGCAAAAATTAATCTTTATGATGCGATTGCCAGAATTCCCGGAGTCGGTAATATCAGTCTTTTCGGAGATCAGGATTACGGAATGCGTCTCTGGCTCAATCCTGACAAAATGGCCCGTCTTGCAATTACCTCCGGTGATATTGTTACCGCTGTGCAGGCTCAGAATCTGCAAGCTCCCGCAGGACAGGTAGGACAGCCTCCTGCCGCGATGAATCAGCAGTTTCAGATGACCGTCCGGGTAAAAGGTAGACTTAGCGAACCTGAAGAGTTCGGAAATATAATTATTAAGGCTAATCCTGACGGCAGCACTGTAAAAGTCAGAGATGTTGCGCGGGTGGAGATGGGATCTAAGTCTTACACTGCCTTCGGAAGACAGGGGGCTGCTTCCAATGCGATGCTTCTTGTTTATCAGCTTCCCGGGGCGAATGCGCTCGATGTTGTTCAGAAAATTCGCAGCACAATGAAAGAACTGGCTCCATCTTTCCCGAAAGATGTTGTTTATGACATCCCTTACGATACAACTCTTTTTGTTACAGCCTCCATTGATGAAGTTTTGAGCACTCTTTATGAAGCAATGTTTCTTGTTTTCATAGTTGTTTTCATTTTTCTGCAAAATCTCAGGGCAACAATCGTTCCTATGCTTGCAGTACCTGTTTCACTTGTGGGAACTTTTGCATTTTTCCAAGTACTCGGATTCTCCATTAATACATTGACCCTTTTCGGAATGGTTCTGGCCATCGGGATTGTTGTTGATGACGCAATTGTTGTCGTGGAAGCTGTTCAAAAGAAAATTGATGAAGAAGGAATGGACTCAAGAACAGCAACAAAAGCGGCAATGAAAGAAGTTTCAGGGCCTATTGTTGCAACTACAATTGTTCTTATTGCTGTATTTATTCCGGTTGCGTTCATGGGAGGTATAACCGGGCAGCTTTATAAACAGTTTGCGCTGACCCTTGCCGTTTCGGTCGCAATTTCCTCAGTAAATGCATTGACCTTTTCTCCTGCCATGTGTGCACTTCTGCTTCGTCCGCAAACGGAAGCCCGTGGTCCTCTGGGATGGTTTTTCAGAGTTTTTAATAAGTATTTCAGCAAAGTTACGGAAGGTTACACCTTTGGTGTACGGCTGATGATCAGAAAGGCTTTTGTGGCCCTTACTTTTTTTGTCATTATTCTGGGTGGTGCATGGGTCCTCTTCGGTTCCGTTCCGACCGGTTTTGTTCCTGACGAAGATCAGGGATACTTTATGGTCAATGTCCAATTACCGGAAGGAGCTTCTCTTCAGCGTTCGGATGAAGCTGTAAAAGAAATTGAAGAAATCTTGAAAACTGAACCGGGGGTTAAAGACTTCTTTGTTCTTGGCGGTTTTAACCTGATAACTTCTGCATATTCATCATATACTTCGACTGTTTTTGTTATATTGGAACCTTGGGATGATCGTGAAGATCCATCTTTGAGTGTCGGGGCTATTATGCAGAAAACCCAGAAGAAATTTATGGGTATTCAGGATGCAAGAATTCATAACTTTAATCCGCCTCCCATTAATGGTATCGGTTCAACCGGTGGATTGCAGTTTGAATTGCAGGATAGATCCGGTGGGACAGTTGAAGAGCTGGCTCAGGCTGCGCAGGACTTTATGGCTAAAGCTTCACAGCGTCCTGAGATACAGAGTCAGTTTTCTTCCTTCAGTGCGAATGTGCCGCAGCTTTATGTTAACGTAGACCGGGATAAAGTCAGCAAGCTTGGAATTCCTCTTAATGAAGTTTTCAGCGCTTTGCAGACATTCCTTGGCGGATATTATATTAATGATTTTAATAAATATGGTAGAACATACCGCGTAATGGCGCAGGCCGATTCGCAGTTTAGAACCAGTCCCGAGGATGTTTCCAAATTCTACGTGCGTGGTTCAACAGGGCTGATGATTCCTCTTTCTACCTTGATCACAAAAGAGACAATACAGGGGCCGGAATATATTCGTCGATACAATCTGTTCAGGGCTGTTGAAATAACTGCGGCAACTGCTCCCGGTTACAGTACCGGACAGGGAATTGCGGCTATGGAAGAAGTTGCCAATGAGGTTCTCCCTCGAGGATATGGTTTTGACTGGACGAATATAGCTTATCAGGAAAAAAAATCTGGTGGCGAAGTTGTAGTCATTTTTGCTCTTGCGGTGCTTATGGTTTTCCTTGTTCTGGCAGCGCAATATGAAAGCTGGATTATTCCTCTTGCTATTGTTTTTTCCGTGCCGCTTGGGGTTTTCGGGGCGATTGCCGGGCAATGGCTGCGTGGTCTTGATAATAACGTTTATGCTCAAATCGGTTTAATTATGCTGATCGGTCTGGCGGCGAAGAATGCTATTTTGATAGTTGAGTTTGCTAAGCATAAGTACGAAAGCGGTTTATCGGTTGTTGATGCGGCGGTTGAAGCAGCTCATTTGCGATTCCGTCCGATTTTGATGACTTCCTTCGCGTTTATTCTCGGAGTTATTCCGCTTGTTGTCGCGACTGGTGCCGGCTCGGGTAGTCGTCATGCTCTGGGGACATCTGTTTTTGCAGGTATGATTGCTGCGACTATTTTAGGGGTTCTATTTGTACCTCTATTTTATGTGCAGCTTATTAAAATGATAGAAAAGAACAAAGCTAGAAAGACTAAAGGTTTTTCTTCCGGTGAAGACTTGTAGAAAAGTAAAAAGAGTAATTCATCAGATTTGACTGTTTTCTGTAAAACGGAAGACTTATAAAAAATTAAAAGATCCTTCTTGCAAATATTGATTTGTAAGAAGGATCTTTTTTTTGGAATAAAATATTATTTTTGTTGAGTCACTTAATGTGAACTAGCAAAGTCAAAATAATGTGAACGGCTTATAGTAAATGTGCTTTTGAGTTTAACGTGAGCAGCGAGTGTCCTTGAAAATGAAATAGTAACTCCATGCTGCGCAGGTCATTCCGATGAAAGCTCCGAATATTACATCCGAAGGGTAATGTTTGCCCACAACAACTCTGCTGAGACCTATCAATACAGCCAGAATCAGTGGTAGGCAGCGTCTTTTAGGTAAAAGCAGAGCAACGGAGCAGGTCAAAGAGAAAGCTCGTAGCGTGTGTCCTGACGGGAATGAATGTTTAAGGTATTTATCTGAAAACCAAGTGAATCCGTAAGAACCGTCCTCAAAAAAAAGAAGCGGCCTGCAACGGGCGAAAAACCATTTCAATTCATCACCGATAAGCATTGCACTTCCTGTCGCAAGGGCAATAAAAAGCAAGCTGCGGGAGCGCATACTCTGCCCATTAACTACAGCGTCACATACTCCGGTTAAAAGAGTGGCGAAGGTTATGGTCTGCACCACATGCTCTGATGCCAGCGCGCTTATTCCCTTACCGAGTGTTACCAGAAAAGAGCCCTTAAGGGCATGGGCACCTTTCGCAATGGGCAGATCTAATAACTGATAGAACAGCACAATGGAGATCAAGGTAAGTATACCTATGATTATTGTGAGTTTTCCGAGTTTGTCTGAATCTCGAAACATATCTATTTCCCCGGTAGACTATTCCATGCGCGAAAAGCGAAGGGTTCTTCCATTGCCTTCCATGAAGAGCAGGCCGTTTTCCATTCTAATACTTAGGGGTTGATCGAGAGCTTCTAAAAACTTGAATTCCTGATGATCAAGCGCTTCTCCGCAGGCCATGCGAGTACTTGCAAGTGGTCCAGTTTCGACTTTTTGATCATTAAAAGTGTAGCTTCCGTTGAAGCGATTGCACCCGCCTGATCCGGTTATTTTTCCGTCTTCAGAAAACATAAGCCATGACTGTGCGAAGTCGATAACACCCTTGCCATCGAGATCTTCAAGAACCCATTTTGTTTGTAATGGCAGTTCGGGTGATTGCGCGGTTTTAGATCCGGCGCAACTTACCAAAAAAAGTGTCAGGCAGATAAAAAGAATTTTAAGTGTCGTAGATGAGATGGTTTTTTTTGTCATTATTCAGATCCTCCGTAAGTGTAATATAATCTGAAAATGATATTTACGATATGGGAAAATGTTTTTGAAGCTGGCGCCCCTTTATTCTGAGCTCAATCCGCAAAGCATATGTCCAAGTATCAATCCGCATTTTTCTTCGCAGGAAGAATAAAACTGCTTATGCTGCTTGGAGCCGGAGCGGTTTTCTTTGCCGTAATAGAATTCAGCGATGCCGCGCGGGGTCAACTCGTTGCGTAAAGCGAAATTAAGGAGCTTGGGAGCGCAACAGTCACCTGTACCGGTTGGAATTCCTTTGTTGGAAGGAGCTACTTTCGGCAGAATTTTAGTTTCTCCAGTGAAGCTTGGTAGACGATATATGGCGTGGATTTTCTGCATCAAATCGCGGGACATTTGCTTGCGGTGCCGGGAAAGCTCTTTTCGTTCTTTTGAATCGGATGGGAACAGTTCCATTTCTCTGCCGATTCTTTTGATTTCGAGTTCCGTAGTTTTGGTAAGAGAGTCGAATTCGGTGGTATCAATTATAGGTGCAACCCATCCAGCAACTTCCCATATGCCGTTATATTGACCTGAGAAAGCATAGGCCGCACCGGTTTCCCCTTGATTGCCTGTGTAAGTCATTACGCCGAACATTTGTCCCCGGGCATTACCGAAAAGATAATCGGTGGACAAATCCGGATTCGCATCAGCGGAAGGGACGGTGAAATCGATGCGCTTTTCCCGGTCCATTCTTTTCATGAGAAGTTCGCACAATTCGAGGGTGTTCTTCGATCCTAACGTATGAGTTGTGTTGCATTTTTCGCAGAATCCTGAATAAGTAATATCCGCTAATGCAGGCTGTTTTTTATTGCTCATATTCGTTTGGTTGCTCTTAAAAAGAAAAAGGGGTTGCGCGTAAGCACATCCCCTTTAAAAATCTATTTTCAGAAGCCGCATATTGCTGCCCTGTAATACGTTCACGGAAGTCAGTTAGGAAACGTGTCCCTTAAAGGTCACAGATACAATTCCATATTCGATCTTTCCGCGAGGCGCGTTAACCAGAGCTTCGTCGCCTTCTTCTTTTCCAAGTAGAGCCTGTCCCACAGGGGATTCAATAGAGATGATTCCCTTTTTGAAATCACTTTCGTCGGGGCCCATTATTGTATATATTTTTGTATCGCCTGTTTCAATATCTTCCAGCACAACAGTTGCTCCAAAAATGATTTTGGAACCTCCGAGTGTAGCCAGATCAATAATATTAAAATGCGGGATTCGGGATTCAATATAATTTATTTTAGCTTCCATCATTCCCTGACGCTCACGCGCAGCATGGTAGCCCCCGTTTTCCTTAAGGTCGCCTTCTTCGCGAGCTTCTTTGATTGCTTTGATTACGCCTGGACGTTCTCTTTTCAGAGAATCCAGTTCTTTCTTAATCTTGGCAAAGCCTTCTTTTGAAATGGGTATCGTGCTCATTTCATAAACCTCAAATTTTTCCTCGGTGGTGTCAATAAAAATGCAGCCGCAACCGGAGCGATTTCCGGAAGAGAAGCTGCTTAGTACGGTGCAACATTCAGTTGCTGAAATACTTGCGTAGAACATCCACGCTCCATGGTCAAGAAGCTTTTAATATGTCCAATGTGCATAATGAGGGTTATTTTAAGTTTCTCTGAGTATAATTGCGGTCTAAATGAAGTAGTATTAGTTTTAAAATAAATGAAATTCAGATTGCTTGTTAAGATTATAATAGACCTTCTTTAAAAGATCCTCAATTTAGAGGTCTCAGGACGTTTGTGGCGAGTAGTTAATAAGGTGGGGCATGCAGGCAGGCATGTCCTGCGTGTTGCTGTTAAATCTGTGTATAGGTTTAGATAAATGGCTGATAACGTAAAAGCTATTAAGAAAAAAGATGTTAAACCCGGCATGTATATTCGCGGGTATGGTAAGGGGTCTTTTCTTGACCCGCAAGTTGAAGTCGGCAGATTTATAGAATCTTTTGAGGATATTGAAAAATATCTTCCTGATGACACAGAACAGGTTGAGATCCTTACGGACAAGTTCCTGGATCTCCCCGGTAAAAAAGAAGTTAAGTCGAAACGGACAGCGGATACTGCTGCTCGAGATCTGGCGGAGGCTTTGCCGGCTGCGCGTAAGGTGCACGACGAAGCTATGTGCTATGTTAAAAAAATGATAAGTGATATCCGTACTGGTAAGAGTATTGAAGTTGCAGCTGCGGAGTCAATTGTTGATCAGATTATTGAAAATGTTTCTGTTAATAAATCAGCATTATTGACATTGTCTTTTCTCAAAAATTATGACGAATACACATATACTCATTGCATAAATGTAAATTTATATTCTGTGCTTCTGGGAAAAGATATAGGGCTGGATAGAGCCACGCTGCAACAGTTAGGAATTGCAGCTTTGTTTCACGACGTTGGAAAGGGGCGTATTTCCAATAAGGTTTTGAATAAGCCGGGTAAGCTTACGGATGACGAATATGAAATTATGAAGACTCATTCTTTGCTGGGATTGAAAGTTTTAAGTTCTGTCAAAGGGATGCGCAAAGAGGTTCTGAGGGGAGTTGTTGAACATCATGAACGTTTTAACGGGACGGGTTATCCCCGCAGTTTGGAAGGAGAGGGGATTCACCCTTTCGGTAGAATGATAGCCATCAGTGATGTTTATGACGCACTCACCAGTGTCAGAGTTTATAAAAAGGCTATGACCGCATCCAAGACATTAAGTCTTATGTATAAGTGGAAAGGTACTGACTTTGATCCTGCTTATTTTAATCGATTTGTAATGATTATGGGTATTTACCCTCCGGGTACATTTGTTCAGTTGGAAGATAAGAGGTTTGCATTGGTCCTTGAAACGAATGATGATGCACCTCAAAAGCCGAAGGTTAAGGTCCTTTTTGATAAAAAGATGCGACCTGTCCGTTCCGAGTGTATTGATTTAAATTCCTATGGTATGGAAGGGCAGGGAATGAAAGTTCTTTGTCAAACTGATCCTTCGGAATTAGGCATAGACATGAAACGGCTTGCGGGTTTTTTAACTTGAGGAGATATAAGGTATGCATGTTTGTCCATGGTGGTTGACGTATACTTTTGATAATTTTTTACGGCGTATGCTTGATCCTGTGGATGATGCTTTGTCAAAATGGGTGAAACCCGGAATGACCGTGTTAGATTTCGGTTGCGGGTTTGGGCATTACTCTATTGGAGCGGCTCAGCTTGTTGGCAAAGGCGGAAAAGTTATTGCCGTTGATCTTCAGGAGAAGATGCTCGAGATCGCGATGGAGCGGGCGGCTAAAGCCGGTGTTGATGATATTATTTCCCCGCATAAATGCGGACCTCTAAAAATTGGTTACACCGGAACGGTTGATTTTGTAGTTTCCGGTCATGTGTTGCACGAAACTCCTGATTTGGAAGGAGCTTTCAAGGAAGTATTCTCCGTGCTCAAACCCGGTGGAGGGTTTTATTTTACGGAACCGAGAATGCACGTGAAGGATGAATTTTACCGTGCTGAATTAGCCACTGCGGCAAAAGTCGGATTTAAAGTCACGGAACTTCCTTCTGTGCTGCTTGCATACAGAGCTTATCTCAGCAAGTAGATCTTTTAAATTACAAAACTCATGTCTGAGAAAACTTTCTCTTCATCATATAATGAAGGGTATTTTTCTGATATCAGATTCATTGTTTCAAAAAATGCATCCCACCCTGCTACTTCCGCCTCTTTCTTTTTATTCACAAACAATTTGAAGATCAGCCCTCTGGGGCATTTTGTCATATTCAGTTCAAGTACTCCTGCGGGCGTTGATTCCAGCCAGACGGCAGACCATGCGGTTCTGTCTCCTTCTGTTTTTTTATATTTTTCAAAATAAGCTTCGAATATTCTTTCAATTTCATCGCGCTGCATAATAATTCCTTCCTGAGTCTATGGTTGGATAAAAGTGCTTACTTTGTACTTTACTCTTTTTCTTGATTGTCAGGCAAGTTTGACTTTGCAAAGGTGAAATATTGCAAATTTGTACTTAAAGCTCTTTTTACAGGGGCTGTATTGACAAAAATGTTATAAATGTCCGTATTTGCTCAGGTGAATTAAGGTTGTTCCTTGGCTAAGAATCATTAGGGTGTATTAAATCAGTCTGTATCCTATATATAATAGGCATGAACTCGGCTTTTAGTGTTTAGTTACATTATGACAATTATGGCATTTTTAGTGGTTTGTTCTTAGATAGTTTGGTGCAGGAGCATGTTTTGTAAAAAATAGTAAGTATGGTTAAGTTTAGCCTTAATTTTGGGTATAATTTATTTTGTTAAAGAATTTCAGTTGTTTATGCTGTTTCGAAAAACGCAAAGGAGAGGGGGTCGTCTAAGGTGGGTTACGTAAAAAGAATGGAAGGGAAAGAGGTGAAATAAGAATTTCAACCAAAAAAACTTCCATTTTCGTATTTTTGTTTGCCAAAATTGTTCCTTTCTGTCATTCTGGTTTTCCTGAATCGCTCTAATCTGCAAAAAAACGACCTTTTTATTCTGGTTTTGATTCTTTTTAATGAGCACCGAATAATTTCAGCACCAATTTTGAGGGGTGGAAAGACTCAAAATGTAAAGGTGTTCGCTCGCTTGATGACAATCCTCGAAATTACTGATTAGAGCCGGGGTGGCTGAGTTAAAAATACATTTCAAGCAACATTTTCTGTAGCCGTGTAAAAGATGTTTAGAATTGAGTTGGTAAAATATACCGGATTGTATATATCTTTAAGTAACTGCAAGAATGTGGAACCTTATAATCATGGAGTGATCTGACAATATGTGCCGTTTATTTGCACTTACAAGCCGCGATCCAATTTCACCCATGCGCGCTATTGATGCTCTTAATGTAATGAAAGAAGGGCATGATGGCTCCGGTGTGGGACTATATTTGAATGGACTCAGCGGTCCGTTTGAAGAATTAAAAGATTGTCCGATTTTATCGGGTATCTTCACAGAGGCCGGCCTTCGCAGGTTGGATCAGTACATAATGGATAAGGGGTTTAAGTCTAAATTCAGTATCCTTTATACTCCTCATACTCCTCCTCCTGTCGGGACTCCTGTTCGCGGAACATATGCTGCCATTGCTTACAGTGTTCCCAGAGGATGGGAAGACATGACTGAAGCAGAGCAGGGAGTTCGTCTGGTTCAAATGCGTCTAGATCTTAAGAAGATGGGCGAAGAAACCGGCGACATGATGGTGTTCTCTTTCTGGCCTGACACAATAGTAATCAAAGAAGTCGGTGATCCTCTCGAAATCGGCCAATACCTTTTGCTTGATCGCAATAAAGACATCTATGCTCGCAGAATTCTTGCTCAGGGCAGACAGAATACCAACTACGCGATCAACCTTTATGCATGTCATCCTTTCTTTATTGAAGGCGTTGCATCCATGACTAATGGTGAGAATACCGCTTTTCTCCCCATTAAAGAATATCTTGAATCCAGAAATATTACTGGGTACAGCGGATATCAGTCAGACTCTGAAGTCTTCACTCATATTGCTCACTATGCAACTAAAAAACTCGGCCTTGATATCAGGGCATATAAACATATCATTACTCCGTTAAGTGATGGCGAATTAGCACATCATCCTGACAGAGAATTTTTGACAGACCTCAAAAGGACATGCCGCAAGCTTATTATCGACGGTCCTAACTGTGTCATCGGCTGTCTGCCCGGTGGACGCATGTTTATGACTCAGGACCGCAAGAAATTCCGCCCCGGAATTGTCGGCGGAAAAGACGGCATCTTTGGTTTCTCTTCTGAAGTTTGCGGCCTGAATGCCGCTATTCCTGATCGTGATAAATCCAAAGATTTTCAACCAATGCATCTTGATACAGCTATTGTCGGACCCGACTGCAAGGAGATTATCCAATGCTCTCAAACAGACCAATTACCCCGTCAACTTTAGGCGTAAAGGATTTGCCATGGCAAATCGAGTGGGACAAAGACCTTTGCACACAGTGCGGTCGTTGCACCTCGGTCTGTCCGGTAAATGCTATTGAACTAGGCGTTTTTCGTAAACGTGATATTAAAACTCCTATCGGTCTCAAAACAAAGGCGACCAACGAGTATTCAGTCTTTTACGGAATCAGACAGAGAACCGATCCTGCATATGGATGTATCGGTTGTTCCATGTGCAACATGGTCTGTCCAAATAATGCAATCAGGCCGAATCGCGATGAAGGTTCTACTACCCTTAAGTTTCATAGTGATCGCGGCGGGAACCCCAGAACTCGCGGTGGCCGCAGAAATTCCGGTGAAAGCCTGCTTGATCAGATCAAGTTTATGCGTATCTCCATGCTTACCGACCCTGCACTTGATGCAGGCAGGCATGAATTCAACCTGACTACTCTGCTCGGCAGGGTTCAGTCTCCCGAAGAAGGTATGAAGACCTTTGCGGAAAATGGTTGGAAACCTCCGGTAAGGGAAATATATCCTCTGGTCATCGGCGGCATGTCTTTCGGCGCACTTTCCCCCAATATGTGGGAAGGTCTGCAGATGGGCGTTGCATACCTCAATGAAGAACTCGGTATGCCTGTCCGTATCAGCACAGGTGAGGGCGGTTGTCCTCCGCGTCTGCTGCGCTCCAGATTTTTGAAATATGTAATTTTACAGGTAGCCAGCGGCTATTTCGGATGGGATGAAATTATTCATGCTATCCCAGAAATGAAAGTCGATCCATGCGCTATTGAAATCAAATACGGTCAGGGAGCTAAGCCCGGTGATGGCGGTCTGCTCATGTGGTATAAGGTTAACAAGCTGATTGCTGCTATTCGCGGTGTTCCTCAGGGAATCAGCCTGCCGAGCCCTCCTACCCATCAGACTCAGTATTCCATTGAGGAATCTGTTGCCAAGATGATTCAGTCCATGAGTATGGCCTGGGGATTCAGGGTTCCTGTATATCCGAAGATTTCAGCATCTTCTACCTCGCTTGCAGTTCTTAACAACCTGACACGTAACCCTTATGCGGCAGGACTTGCCATTGACGGCGAAGACGGTGGAACAGGCGCGGCATACAATGTGTCCATGAATCACATGGGGCATCCTATCGCAAGTAATTTGCGCGATTGTTACAACGCACTTGTCCAAACCGGAAAACAGAACGAACTTCCACTGATCGCAGGTGGCGGTATCGGTAAGTCCGGCAACCTTGCAGCTAACGCAGCAGCTTTGATTATGCTCGGCGCAAGTATGGTTCAGGTTGGTAAGTACGTCATGCAGGCCGCAGCTGGCTGTCTCGGTTCCGAGAAAGACCGCTGCAACGTCTGTAATCTCGGGATTTGTCCGAAGGGAATAACCTCGCAGGACCCACGTCTTTATCGTCGTCTTGATCCTGAAAAAGTTGCAGAACGCGTTGTTGACTTTTATCTGAGCTTCGACACGGAACTCAAAAAGATTATTGCTCCTCTCGGACGTTCGACTTCTTTGCCTATCGGCATGGCGGACGCACTCGGAATCAGTGATCGTGATGCAGCCGACAGACTCGGCATCAAGTACGTGGTTTAAAAACCGAAGCTCATGATATACCGGAGATAAAAAATGGCTACAGAAACAATATGCATAAACGGCGTTGAAGACGGTTTACGTCTTGAATCACGCATTCTTGAAGAACTCATTCAAAAGAGTGTTCGTGAAGGCGCCCGTAAGCTTAAAATAGATGCCCTTGGTCAACATGGAATTGGTGGACGGCTGTGGATTTCCAAAGAAGAACCGATTGAAATCGAAGTTGTAGGGTCTCCCGGTCAGCGTTTGGGTTCAAAAGGTTTCCCCGGAACAACCATTACTGTACACGGATCAGTTTCTGATGACGTTGGCTGGCTTAATGCCGGAGCGGAAATTATCGTTCTCGGCAACGGTTCCAACGGCGCATGTAATGCAATGGCGCAAGGTAAAGTCGTAATTAACGGGAGCATCGGTGCTCGCGGTATGACCATGACCAAAGCCAACCCGAGATTTGATCCACCCGAATTATGGGTTCTTGGATCAGTCGGTGACTATTTTGCTGAATTCATGGCTGGCGGAATCGCAGTAGTATGTGGTTACGAAGGGCAGACTCAGGAAAACGTTCTCGGGTATAGGCCATGCGTAGGTATGGTTAGCGGGCGTATTTTTGTCCGTGGACCACATGACGGTTTTTCTCAGTCAGATGCCATTCTAGAACCTATCAGCGATGCTGACTGGGCATGGCTGACCGAAAATATTAAAGAAAATCTTGCTAAAATCGGCAGGTCGGAAGCCTATGAAGATTTGATTATCAGATCTGACTGGCAACTTATCAGAGCCAAAACTCCTTTTGAGAAAACAGGAAAAGTCCGTCGCTCAATGACTGAGTTCCGTGCGAAAGTATGGGATGAAGAACTTGGACGTGGCGGTTTGATCGGAGATTTAACTGATATTGATAGATCCCCGATCGGGCTGGTTCCAACAGGTAATCTCAGAAGATATGTTCCCGTTTGGGAAAACGCTAAATATGCGGCTCCCTGTCAGAACAATTGTCCTACCGGGATGCCTGTTCAGGAGCGCTGGCAGCTTGTTCGTGACGGTCTTGTTGATGAAGCTATCGATTTAGCACTTGCATATACTCCATTTCCGGCAACGGTCTGCGGATATCTCTGTCCTAATTTGTGTATGGAAGGATGTACTCGCGGCCTTAAAAATATGCCCGCTGTGGACATCACTAAATTGGGACGTGAAGGCGTGAATAGCAAGGCTCCTAAGCTGCCACCGCTTTCCGGTAAAAAAGTAGCTGTTATCGGCGGTGGCCCTGCCGGGATCTCCATTGCATGGCAGATTCGCATGAAAGGGCATGAAGCTGTCGTCTACGATATGGCCAAAACTCTTGGTGGTAAAATTGCCTCCGCTATTCCTTCAAGCCGTATCCCTAAGGAAGTTCTTGAAGCTGAACTGAAAAGAGCTGCGGAAGTTATTCCTCACGTTCATCTACATAAAAAAATGGATAGTGATGATTTTGCAGAACTTAAGCAGGCAAATGATGCTGTTGTTCTTGCTATCGGGGCTCAGAAACCGCGCATGATTCCTATTCCCGGTCATGAAATGATTACTCCTGCACTGACTTTTCTTCAGAGTGCAGTAAAGGGTGATGCCAAGGTCGGTAAAAAAGTAGTTATCATCGGTGCCGGTAACGTCGGTTGTGACGTTGCGACTGAATGCGGACGCCTCGGCGCTGAGTCCATCACTTTGATCGATATTCAGGAACCGGCTTCTTTCGGTAAAGAAAGGAAAGAAGCAGAAGAGGCAGGAGCAAAATTCAAGTGGCCTTGTTTCACTCAGGAAGTGACTAAAGAAGGCGTTTTGCTTAAGTCCGGCGAGCTTATTGAAGCTGATACCGTGATTCTCTCCATCGGTGACACACCTGATGTTGATTTTCTTCCGGAAGGTATTGCTATTGATCGTGGTCACGTGGTTGTTAATGATCATTATCAGACCACTGATCCTAAAGTATATGCCATCGGTGACACTGTGCGTCCCGGTTTGTTGACTCATGCCATCGGGCATGGTCGTAAGGCTGCGGAAGCAATTGATGAAATATTCACAGGCAAACGTCCTGAGGCTGTTCCTAAGCAGGTTATTGACTATACCAGAATGACTCTTGAGTACTTTGATCCTCGTCTGACTGAATTTTCAGACTTGCAGCAGTGTGCAAGTGAATGTTCATCTTGCGGATCATGTAGAGATTGCGGTCTTTGCGAAACGGTCTGTCCTCAAGGCGCGATTTCCCGCAAAGCTCTTGGCGGCAAGAAGTTTGAAATGGTGGTTAATCCGGATAAATGTATCGGCTGCGGTTTCTGCGGAAACGTTTGTCCATGCGGTATCTGGAACTTGCTTGAAAACACACCGCTCGGTTAGTTCTCACTGATAAATATATAAAAAGACCACCGAAGTGATTCGGTGGTCTTTTTTTTGATTGAATCTAAAACAATGGCGGAATTTCAAATTCCAGCACTTCTTTAGTTTTGGGGTGCGTAAAGCATAAGTACCCGGCATGAAGTTTTAGCTGTCCCGGCGCTGTTCCGGTTCCATACAGCCTGTCTCCTACAATGGGACAGTTAAGCCCGAGAGGATGGGCCGAGTGAACTCTCAGTTGATGAGTACGGCCTGTACGGGGGCTAAATTCTACTCTGGTCATGCCGTTCTCTATTCCCAGTTTGCGCCAGTGAGTTACACCTAATTTTCCATGTATGGGATCATACACCTGATAGGGGCGATTATAAGGATCAAGCCTGAAAGCCATCTCTATGATGCCTTCATCTTCTTTTATAATTCCGTCCAGCAAAGCAATGTATCTTTTTTTAACCTGCCGTTTTTGAAACTGATCAATCAGTTCCCGCACCGCACGAGCCGTAAGTCCCAGTACAAGCAGTCCGGAAGTGTCCATATCAAGCCTGTGAACCGTGGGAAATTTGCGGCATTCAGGAAACATGGCCTGAACACGGGTAACCACGCAGTCTTGATTTTCAGGGCCGCGTCCGGGGACAGATAGCAAGCCGCTTGGCTTATTCACAACCACGAGCTTGTTGTCGGCATATACTATGTCTAGAAGCTTTTCTTGGCTCATTCTGATTTTATCTACTTTTATTACAAGTTAAATTGTGGAAACAACGCATTATATAAAGCAGGATTTGTATATTGTGAGTTCAGCGCTGAGTCTTGTTTGCAGTTTCCATGTTTAATATCAAGTCATTTTTCCCGCATATCATAACATTATTTAAAACGCTGGTGACGGAATAAGATCCCTCAAAAAATGTGAACAGGGTATTGTCTCTGAAAAATGTTTTTTAGTCTTTTGAATATGTATGCCTGATCATTTTTATTACAACAGTTTGATATCCTTTTAAATAGAAGAACGGAAAAATTTTTGCAGCATATTTGTGCTTTAGGCCGTAAATAGCAAAAAGTGAAAATATATTTCCTTTTAAATCAGTATGTTAAAGTTGTTTTGTGCTAAAAATCACAAGCAGGTGCGTTTTTTTGATTGCATAATCAATTAGAATTCCCTATTGTTTGATCAATCGATCAGCACAGACGTTTTTGCAGAAAAGATTTAGTGATAAAAAGCACAAGCTGAGTTCTGGTTGAGGAAAAAAGATTTAGTCAGGAAATTTTAGGATCTAAAAATATTTTATTAACTTTACTTCCATAAATATGGAACAGGTAACAGAGATGAAAAAAATGAGTGTTATATTTCTCGTTCTTCTAGTTATTGTAGCAGCCGCAGCAACCGCTGAATGTCAGGACCCAAAGTCTAACGATGTAACAACTGTAGCGGAAGCCAGAATTTCCGGCGCAGATACTAAAGCTGTTCTGCACGGACACTTCATTAAGAAGATTAACAATAATAAGTATGTATTTCAAGACGCGACTGGCGAAATAATTGTGGATTTAGGCACTGACAAAGCAGGTTCCCTGCCTGCTAACGAAAGCGCTGAAGTCTCACTTGAAGGCAGGGTCGAGCAGGACCTTATCTTCGCCGGGATCGAAGCTCAGAAAATATCCGTTCTAAACTAAGTACGGACCTCATCGGAAGTTCCTTCCGAACCTAGAAAGGTCGCCTCAATTAGGTGGTCACCTAAGCTGAATTGTCATCAGTTTTACAGGCCGCGTCAGCTGACGCGGCCTTTCTCGTTTTGTTCGTTCAGGGTGTTAACTATTTTCTCTTTTGAAACAGGTTTAGTAAGGAAAGAATCGCAGCCCGCCGTAAGTATTTTTTCTCGTACTTCAGTTAAAGCATGAGCCGTAAGAGCTACAATTTTGCATGGTGTTTTCCCTTGTTCTTTTTCCCATTCTCTTATTTTGCGAGTGCATTCATAGCCGTCAATAATAGGCATTTCAATGTCCATTAAAATTAAATCAAAATGTGAGCTGGTTCCTTTGTCAAAGCCTTCCTGTCCGTTTTTGGCAATGGTTAGTTTATGGGGAAGGTTTTTGAAAAAAAGTTCAATCAACATGCAGTTGGCATTATTATCTTCTACCAGCAGAACATTGAGAGGCGAAGTTTGAATTTCGATTGTCCGCATGTTGTTTTTTTCAGAAAGATTATGAGAAGTTTTGACTAGGATTTCTTTTGCCACTTTTTCCAAATCCAAGAGCGTGAGTGGTTTAAGCATGACATTTCCATCAAAGGACTTGTCTATATGATCATGGTCCACAGTGGCAATGAGGATAATTCTTTCTTCTTGTATTTCCAGTTTTTTTAGTGATGAGACTGTTTTTTCCCAGTTCCAGCCGTGAATATTATCTTTGATAAGAATAAGGTCATAAATCAGCCCTTTTTGTTTTTGATCATTTATCAATGTTTTAGCGGTTTCAAAAGAATGAGCTTTATCAATTCTTTTAACCGTTGAGCTGAGTCTTATTGCAAAAGCTTCGCGTGAATAATCTTGATCGTTAATCAGCAGGATAGACTTATCTTTAAGGATTGAATCGTTGGAAAAAATGACGGTACTTTTTATAAAAGGAATATCCATATGTACGGTGGAGCCGAACCCTTTTTTACTTTCAATCCAAATTTTTCCACCCATTGCTTCACAAAGGGATTTGCAAATTGAAAGACCCAGACCTGTTCCCCCGTATTGGCGTGTTGTGGAAGAGTCTGCCTGTGTAAATCTGTCAAAAATACTTTCAAGTTTGTTTTCTTCAATTCCTATCCCGCTATCCTTCACAGCAAAATGTATCCCTACCTTATTCTTATATTCAATAGATTTGTTTTCGCTCAGGGACACTTCAATAACAACAAAACCTCTTTCGGTGAATTTGATGGCGTTGCCAATGAGGTTTACAAAAATTTGTTGCAGCCTTGAAGGGTCGCCGATAATTTTTTGAGGAATATTTCTGTTGATATTGTACGCAAGTTCAAGTCCTTTGCTGTGGCCTGCAAGTGCTGTGACCTTAAATGCTTTTCCCAGTAATTGGTCGAGATCAATATCTTTATGTTCAAAGTGGGCTTGCCCTGCTTCAATTTTGCTTAAATCCAGAATCTCATTAATCAGGAGCAGCAGTGATTTTCCAGATTCTTGAAGGATTTCGATAAATCGTTTTTGTTCACTGTCCAGTCCGGAATCTTCGAGAATTTCAGCCATTCCTAGAATCGCATTCATAGGAGTTCTTATTTCGTGGCTCATCGCGGCAAGAAATTGCGATTTGGCAACGGCTCCTTTTGAAGCTTCGACAGCCATTGCTTTCGATTCAGCAATAGCTTTAACCAGTTTTTGGTTGGTTGTTTCGAGTTCGTGAGTTCGTTCCTGAACTTTGACTTCAAGGTTTAGGTAAAGATTCTTCAGATTTGTACTCATATAGTTGAAATTTAAAGCTAATCTCCCTATTTCATCTATTCTTTTGCCCACATCAACCGTAACAAATTCGCGATTGGCAATCTTTCTTGTATTTTTATCAAGCATTCCGAGAGGAGTAATCAGAATGCGTTTGAAAAAAGCATCCAAAGCGATAATTGTGCAAAGCATACATGTGCTGAAAAGAAGAATCAGACTGAGAGTTTTTTCATTAATCTGACGTTTGACCTTATCCAGTTTCAATCCAATTTCAACTCGGCCCAAAAGTTCTTCACCATTGAGAATAGAGCGAGATACAATCATTATATTGTCGCCATATTGCGGCTTGTTTTTAATTGTGTGATTTTTGGAAATAATATTTCCCGATTGCAGAAAAGGGGTACCTTCGCGGTCAAAAATTTCGCAAAAGGCTACTTGGGGTGATTGTTCGACAGAAAGGGCTAGATCTTCTATTAAAAAGAAGCTGAAACGTGGCAGGTATTCTGCGCATGAACGAGCTGTCAGAGCCGCTATGCTGCTGCCATGTTCGTAGAGGCGGTTTTCTAATGATTTTTTCTGGGAATCAACAATGTAGTACCCGAGAAAAAAGAAAAAAATCGCCAAAATAAGACCAGTGCCTATTGATATTTTCAGCCTTAAACTGTCTTTCATTTTTTAATTATGCTGAAAAACGTGTTCCGTTTTTATTTCAGTATTGTGTTTTTTGGGTGATATTTTTTTGAAAGTAAGCGAATTCTGCTTTTATTCATACTGATCTTTCTTGATAATGATTTCTTTCTTGATAATCTTCTTTCTGATTATATCAATTTTTTTCAGGATTTCGTCCGATATTTTATCGCGGGTATATTTCATCTCGCTTAAACTTACCCCATCCCCTTCCAATCCATAGTAAGTGGGACCGGAGGAAAATTTACCTTTCATTATGTCTTTTAGTTCTTCATAAGCAGCTATATCCATACGTTTTATCATGCTGGTCAGAACATTTCCTTTGGCTAAAGAATCCTGATCTGAATCAACTCCTATTGCGTATTTTCCCGAGCGCCTTGCTGCTTCTATTATTCCGTTTCCTGTAAGTCCGGCAACGGTAAAAATGATATCTGCATTATTTCCGTATTGATTCATAGCCAGCTTGTATCCTTTTTTCGGATTGTTAAATCCTGAAAAATCTCCGGCGGGGCTGAGATATTCAACAAGAACGGTTGTTCCGGGAGCTGCATATTCTGCTCCGTCGCGGAAACCTTTTTCAAACTGCTGCACAGCAGGAACCTCCGCCCCTCCTATAAATCCGATAGTGTGTGTTTTTGTCACATATCCGGCAAGAGCTCCGGCCAGGAATGAGCCTTCGTACTGTTTAAAGACGGCTGAGGAAATATTGGCAACATTCTCAATTGGAACTTCTATTATTATAAATTTTTTGTCGGGGTAAATTCCGGCCACTTGTGTTGTAAGTTCTTGATGCTGTGCACCTAGAAGAATGATTACATCAGATTGATCAGCAAGAGTGGTAAAATCTTTAAGTGTGGTTTCACCTGTTTTACGAGGCTCGAGAATTATCAATTTAAAATTGAATTCTTGCTGAGCTTTGCGAATTCCGCCGTAAGCCATGTCGTTAAAGGACATGTCCCCCAATCCAGAGGAGCCGGTAACAAATCCCACAACGGGAGGTTTTGCCCATGCTGTTGCAGCCAGAAGCAGAAGTATAAAAATAGTCGATAATATTTTTTTCATGAGAGTCACTCCCGTATTGAAATATGTGTTCGGCTGGTGAAATGTTAAAATAATTTATTTATATAAAAGCATAATAAAAAAACAATCAGAAAGACAGAGGATTAAGTGTTTATTGTTTCTTGAAAGCAGGAAACCCCTTACATTGTTTTACGCAAGGGGGTTTTTAAGAAGTTTGAGTTTAATGTTTATACATTTTATTATCTAGGCACGGCAGAGTCTTTTTTTTCTGCCGATTTTATCCCCGCACTGGGCAAGCCATACCCCGGCAAAGATTATCAGTGATGCGAGCATTTGCAGGTAAGTCAGAGTTTCATCCAAAAGAAGCCAACCGAAGAAAGCCGCAATTGCGGGAACAAGATTGATGAATGCAGATGCTTTTCCGGCAGGAAGTTTGCTCATTCCGACATTGTAAAGTCCGAATGCGCCAAGAGTTACAAATGCCCCGAGATAGCCTGCAATTATCAGAATGGTGAGCGGGTCAGGCCCAAGTCCGTCGCGAATGAGTAAGTATAGACCGGGTATAAAAAATAAACATCCTGACGCATTTTGAACAGCCGTAAGTGTCCACGGGCCGTAGTTCGCAGACAATCGTTTTACTAACAGCATGTATCCGGTCGCGCTGATCATTGCTGCGATTTCCAGCATGTTGCCAAGGATTGGGTTGGTTGCATTAATCGATGGAGAGCCTGTGAGTGACAGTACACCAACTCCTGTTATGGATATTGCCAGTC
The DNA here is from genome assembly GCF_900101105.1 of Maridesulfovibrio ferrireducens. Taxonomy (NCBI): domain Bacteria; kingdom Pseudomonadati; phylum Thermodesulfobacteriota; class Desulfovibrionia; order Desulfovibrionales; family Desulfovibrionaceae; genus Maridesulfovibrio; species Maridesulfovibrio ferrireducens. The sequence continues at coordinate 191,169 of NZ_FNGA01000005.1, read as the reverse complement.
CCAGCCAGCCGATAATCGTAGTCTTTTCCTTGAAAAAGAATCCTGCTCCTACCGCAACCATCAGAGGCAGTGAGGCTGATATCAGTCCTGCTTGTGTTGCTGATGTGTAAGTCAGGGCATGAGATTCGAATAAAAAATAGAGGCAGGGCATCAAAAAAGCCAAAAGGGCAAGAGCTTTGCGGTCTTTTCCTTTTTTTACAGGTTCGGAAAGTCTGGACGTAAAAGGTATGAGGGCAAGTGTGGCAATACCGGTTCTGAGCCACATGATGGTCCACGGGTTTATGGTTGTAACCAAGTGTTTCATTGCCGCGAATGAGCTACCCCAAAGAAATACTGCGCCAAGCACAGCCAGTACAGGAAATATATTTTGCGGTTTCAAAGAATCGTCTTTCTGATGATCAGTGGTCATTGCTGGTTCTCCTATTAGGAGTGTCTTTATCGGGATGGGCTTTTTGAGTCTTGGAAAAAATTGCTATTCAGTGAGGAAGTGCTGAGATGGAAGGTTATTGACCGTAAGTATACTGACTTGGCGTTGCTCCCGTATATCTGTGGAATACGTTTGTGAAATGGCTTTGATCTGAGAAGCCGCTTTCAAGAGCAACTTGTGCAAATGGAGTTCCGGTGCGAAGTAATTTTTTAGCGTGTTCAATCCGTTGTTGAATGTGAAAGTTATGAGGAGGCAATCCGGTGGCTTCGCGGAAAACTCTGAGTAAATGATAACGGGAAAGTCCTGCTATTTGCGAGAGCTCTTTAAGGGAGACTTTGCCGGAGAGGTTCTCTGTTAAGTAGTCCCGAGTTTTTTGCACCGCTACAGGTTCTTTGGTTTTAGGTACTTTGGAGGTTATTTCGCAGTGACGGGTAAGCAATGCTGCCGCTGCTCTGGAAAGAGCCGTGTCGAGAGCGAGCCTGCCTGCTTGGGCCACAACAGTGTGTTTCAATTGAGTGAGGGAACAGGTGGCAAGCTCGTCTTCAATTACTACTGATCTGAATTCAGGCAGTCCTTCTTTTTCGGCAAGATCCCGGGAAGCCTGTTCAATAAGAGGATTGGCAAAGCTGAAAACCCTATAAGTTATCAGTGAGTTCCGGCTTGGCAGGACTCCGGAATGAACGAGGCCTGGATTAAATAGGGCTATTTCTCCTCCTCTGACAAATGAACTTTCTGCTCCGGACTGACGGCAATAGCAACCCCCGGCTTCCATTACTCCGACAGAGTGGAAGCCGTGCGTATGATTCGGGAAAGAGTGATTCGAGTTTATGACTTCCTGAATCTCTAACCCTTCGACCTCAACGGGGCGCAGGTATTGAATTTTGCCCTTGCTCATAATTTATCTCGCTGCGAAAATTTTCGCATAATCCTTATTACTAGGCAAGCTAACGGATGGGGTGGTGTCACGTCTTGTAAAAAATTGCTGCTTATGAGTTTAGGCGCGGGGGCGTCAGAGTTGATCTTTAATAGGAAGAAGGGTGTAGAATGCGTCTTTTATTCTGCGCCACAAATTTCTGGCAGGTTGAAGATAAACTTTCCTGTCGCTGTTTTTCCAGTATAGCTTTCCTTTGCTATCAATCAACACACGCCACGCATTTTCCGGGTGCATATCTCTCAGCGCAATTTGTGCTAACTGCTCACCTAAAACGGGGTCTTCGATAATAAGCCCGATTTCCGTATTGATTGCGATAGATCGTGGGTCCCAGTTCAGTGACCCTACATATGAAATTTTGCGATCAATAATAATCAGCTTGGAATGCAGCCCCAGCCATTTGGCTTTTACTCTGGGGTCTTCAGACATAATGCGGTCTTTTGCATCAGAACGTAATTCGTAAAGTTCTGCGCCTGTTTTTAGTATAGGTATTCTTTTGAATTTGTAGGCGCTGTTGGTGATAATCTGGTCATTTGAGCCTAGAGAGTTTGTTAAAATTTTAATTGATACACCTTTTTTGATCAGTCCTTTAAAATCCTCAAGGGTTTGATTGTCTGGAATGAAATAAGCCGAGATGATCAGCAGTTCTTTTTGCGGAACTATCTCAAGTCCGTTCATCCTGTGTGTATGTCTTACCTGTGTTTTGTCGGCAACGCTTACCGGAGGATCATCGTAGACTACCCATGTCTTACCGGATGTAGATTTATTTTGAAAATATTCTAAGTAGCTGTCCCAGCCTTGTTGTGGCGCTGAAAATTGAGCCAGTAAGGTCTGCGATTTTGAAATTTGTTTGTTAAGATCTTTTCTAAGCTCATCCAGCATCTTCGAAGTAATTTTTCTGTGTGCAAAAGCATCACCGGGATAGGCCAGCGCATCATTCCAGTATATATCAAATTGATGGGATATTTCTTTGACAATAGGGCCGATAGTAAGGATTTCCATATCGCGGAAATTGAAATTGGAGTTTATACCGAAATATTCATCACTGATATTTCGCCCGCCCATAATTGCGGCATGATTATCTATTACCATGAGCTTATTGTGCATTCTTTGATTTAGACGATCCATTCTGGTGATAAATTCAAACCCTTTCCCTATGGTTGTTTCTCTTCCTCTCCACGGGTTGAATACGTGGACTTCAATGTTGGGATGGGAATCAAGGATGGGAATGTTTTTGTCATTCGATATGAGGAAGTCGTCAATTAATATCCGCACTCGTACTCCCCGGTCGGCAGCAGCTATTAATCTGTCCAAAAGAAAGCTGGCGGAAGCATCATTGTGTAAAATAAATGTCTGAAGATCTATCGATTCAGTAGCCAAATCAGTTAAGAGTATACGCCACCGCAAAGCTTCATCATTACGAGCCAAAGCTAAAGACGCAGGTTTACCCTGACCGTGCAAGACTTGTAAGCGAGTTGCAAGGTCGGCGATTTTTCCTTTCGTGGCTGGAGGGTAGGCATTGTTTATAATCTTTTGAGGAGGGTGTTCAGGCAGGTAGCGGGTCGCACATGCGCTCACGAAGAGCATGACACTTAGTAGCAAAAGCGGAATTATCCTCGTTAGTCTTAGAGAGAGGGTAATAAAAATTTTTATGTTATATGGAATAAGCATAAATAGTTGGCTCGTTGCTCCGCTGGCGTTTTTTTGTATGTAAGTGGTTTTGCGAGTCCTTAATACTGTCAGGATAAATTGTCTGGTAGAAAGAGTAAACAGCCTTTTAAAAATAGTCTGATAAATTTAAAAAAAAAGCCCTTTACATTATATGTAAGGGGCTTTTTGGAAAATGGCGGTTGCTATGGCTACTTAATCATGTGTCACGTTATTTGCTCCCGCTTTGAGCCCGAAAAATGCCAACAATATTAGAACCGTAACGAGACTTATGATGGGCAAATCCCATGACTGTGTTACGTCATACATAAATCCCAGTAAAAACGGACCGAGTGCCGCGAAAAAATAGCCAAAGGATTGTGACATCCCGGAAAGTTGAGTTGTCTTTTTAGCATTGGGGGTACGCAAGGAAATAAATGCAATTGCTAAACTGATACTCCCTCCCATACCTATACCCATTAAGACCACAGACAGTAAAATGATCGTTTTTGATTTTGTAAAAAAAAGTAGAAGGATACCCAAAAGGTAGATTCCAATTTTAATTGTCGTAAGTTTTCTCTGATCATCCCGTCTACCTGCCAGAACCGGAATAATCAAAGTAGCAGGAATGGCCATCAGCTGATAAACAAGACACATTAATCCTGCAAATTCAACCCCCATCCCTTTGGATGTAATCATGGAGGGCAGCCATGCTGCGAGAGAATAGAACACGAGAGATTGAGCGCCCATAAACAGCGTCACCCACCAAGCCAACGGGGACTTCCATATCGATTTTTCATTTATTCCAAAAAGTTCGGGGGTGGCGGTTTTCGGGGGGAGTTGAGCAGGTTTGTTTTTTATTAAATAAAAAAACATGGTTGCAATCGTTATTACCGCCAAAACACTCCATATAAATAGTGTATCTCTCCAGTCAAAATTAAACTGTAAAATGAGCGGGGCACTTAGTCCGGCTCCAAGCGCCGCAGAAAGGCACATGGATGTAGCGTAAAGGCTTGTTATAGGGCCGATATGAGCGGAAAATTTTTGTTTTATAAAGCTTGGTATAAGCACATTGCCAACGGCAATCCCAATGCCCAAAATGCCCGTACCTATAAATAAGCCGTACAAACCGGTATAGGAGCGAATCGCTTCTCCTATAAGAATTAAAACAAGACCTGAAATAAGCGTGCGCATAGATCCAAATTTTGCGCTTATTTTTGAAACAAATAGAGAAATTATACCAAAGACTATCAATGGTAATGTTGTCAGTAATCCAGCCATACTGTTGTTTAATAGAAATTCTTTTTGTATAAAATGAATGATCGGCCCTACAGAAGTAAGCGGGGCTCGCAAGTTAAATGATACAAGAATAATTATGATAACTAATAATAACTGGGAACTCTTCTTTATTTTAATACTCAAAATTCCATGCCTTCTCTTCTAGTTCTCTAGAATTGTAACAATAATGCTTTCTGCTCTTTCCGCATCTTTTTGATATATCGCTTCATATAAATCTATATGTAATTGATTCAGCATTCCCTCTATGGTTTCTTTTCCATTCATTTTATTTTCCACAGATTTGTATATAAACGTAGAAAAAGAATTGTAGATGTCGTAAAAAATAGAATTGTGTGATGCTCTGGCAATCGCTAAATGAAATTCCATATCCCATTTACAATTTTCACTCACAGAGTCTTTTGTTAAATTTCTGTTTTCCAATGCTATGCTAATCAGTTCCAAGTCCTTTTCGGTTCTTCTTGCTGCTGCAATTTTGACAATTTCTTTTTCCAAGGACAGACGAACTTCATTCACCTCATCCATGGATTCATACAGACGATTGACCATATTGGCTTCAAATCTTCCAGATGACATGACGTAGGTGCCATCTCCCTGACGAGATTCGAGGACTCCAGCCTGTATTAACGATTGAATTGCCTCACGAACTGTATTTCTGCTGACACCAAAAATTTTTACAAGTTCCGGTTCAGAAGGCAATTTATCACCGACATTCAGGGAACCATTTTTAATCGACATTTCGATTTCACTCGAAATTTGTTTAGGCAACGACAATTTAATGAGCTTTTTTTTGTCCATAACTGCAACCTCCTCTTATTGGATCATCCACTCATCGGACAAGTTAGTTTTTTGTGAATAAAAGTCAAGCCTTAACAGAAAGCCCCTTACATCTCATGTAAAGGGCTTTCTGAAAATGGCAGTTGCTATGGCTACTTAGTTATTATTGGGAAAAGGTTGTTTAGACAAAAGAATTAGCGACAAATGGTGAGGTCATACACGAGAGCAATGCTGCATAATCAAGGCTGAACCTTACTTGATCACCAACGCGCAATGGGGATCGTGTCGCATCTAATATCAGATGATCGCTGCTGGAGCCGATTATATCAACATCACTTAATGGAGTTAGACCCGGCACATGAACGTCCTGTTTGCCAATAGCAAGAATAGTTCTGAGCATATCGCCTTTATCTACAAAGGCAGTAGTGATGCCGAAAGCATCTTGTCCCACTTCACCCTCTGGGAGAGATGGCTTGGTTTTGGATTCTATTACTCCGGCAACCAAGGTGATTGCGTTAAGATGCAATCCTTCAATATGTTTTCTCGAAAGAGTTTCTTTTCCTATGAAAATAGACTCACCCAGCCTGACATTATTTATCCGGCCTAGGTCGTCGTTTGCAAATAACCATTCGAAATTTGCAGAATTACCACCTGAAATAATCTGAAACTTTATATGATATTTTTTTTCATATGTTTCAGCCAAAAGTGATAATTTATCCATATTCGTTTTAGATGGCTTAACTCCGCTGAAACAGGCTAGATTTGTGCCTAAACCAATAAGGTTTACACCTTTCAATTGAATTGTTTTATCAATTGTTTCATCCAGATCTTTCTTAAGAATTCCTTCTCGCAGATCTCCCATCTCAACCATCAGAACGACATCGTGGATTTTATTTTGTTTAATGGCAGAATCAGAAAGTTCCGCGATTATAGATAATTCAGAATTTAAGCTCGCATTCGCATATTTCACGACATCATCAATTTCGGTCATTGACGGGGTTCTGATTAAAGTGAATGTGGCTTTAACGCCTGCCTGCCGCATGCGTTTGATATTGGCAATTCTTGATTCTCCAATTGAAACTATGCCGGCTGAAACCAAACAATTTGCAATCTTTGGTTCTCCGAGCGCAACTTTGGTAATGCCGGTAATATCAATGTTTCTGGCCCCGAACATTTCAACTAATTTTTGCGTGTTGCTAAATATCTTTGCTAAGTCAATTTCAAGATAGGGCGTATTCATTACGCGATCTTGTCATTAAGCTGTGGGAACACTTCGAGTATTTTTTTAATTAATGGAGCGCAGTCAAATTTGAGAACGTCTGTCGTTGGGATTTCAAATTTATTTTCGTAATCTTCAATTGTCTGGGTGAGCTCTGAATCAGACATATTTTCGTGATTAATGGTGATGCCTATGACGGGAGCTTTAGCGAAGACTTCAATAAGTTTAATTTCTTCTTTTAAATCAGGCATGTTTATATCAGGATAATCGCCCAGTTTTTCTCTTTTCGGTGGATGCTGAACAATAATAGCGTCAGGCTGTCCGCCTCGGATAATAAAGCATGAACTCAAATAGGCAGGATGACTTAAAGATCCTTGTCCTTCGAGAATCATGATGTCGGGATGTTTGGTTTTCCATGCGTCGAATATAGCTTTTTCCATTTCACCGGAGATGAATTGCTCTGTCAGTGCGTCAAGAGGTACACCGAATTCGGCTCCCTGAATTATGCCGGTCTGACCTGTTGCGATCATGACTGTGTTTAGTCCCAGAGCTTTCAGTGCTTTAGTTATGATCACTGAGGTCGTTCTTTTTCCGACTGCGCTGTCTGTTCCAAGTATCGCGATTCTAGGGCATTTGACCTTAAAGATATCGCCTTTGAAAACGTTTCGCTGGTTACTGTTTTGCTGTTTTCTAATGTCATGTAACTGAACATTGCATTCGGTAGCTTTTTGAATGAAAGCTTTATTGTCTGTTAAGAATTCATGCAGTCCGTTAATGATGTTAAGTTTTCGTTCCATCGCATAAAAAAGAACACTGCTGTCCTCTGCGGAAAAGGAACCGGAGAGAGGAGCCATCCCATAAATGAAATATTTTACTGAATCTTCTGTTCCTTCAAGGGCATCAAAGGTGTTTTTGAAAATTTTAATGCCATTTGCTTTTCCGTCCAGCACTTCTCCGGCATCTAAGCCTGCTTTGGTACTATCGATAATTCCCACAATTTCATATTTGTCGGAATGTCTTGCTAAGCCGTTGGCCGTTTTTCCATCCATTTCTCCAAAAAAACCTTCACAGTAAACAATAGCGGATACTTTTTCTGTCATAATATGTCCTGGGTAGATGTTTCTAATTTTGTCACCGAACAAGAGGGGTGAACAAGGTTCAACAGAATTACCTAACATATTTTTTAGCCATATAGGCCGGATTTGCTAAAAATATTTCTTTTGTGAATTGAGTGATTGGTGGGAGTCGTATGGAGACAATGAACAAGTCTCTGTAATGTATGTTATAGATCTAATGATTTGTTGATTATGATTTTTAAATAAATGGGAAAAAATAAAGGTGGGATTACATTCATATGCACAAAACCCAGAAAGCCCCTTACATTTGCATGTAAGGGGCTTTCTGAAAAGTGGCGGAGTCGAAGGGACTCGAACCCTCGGCCTCCGGCGTGACAGGCCGGCGTTATAACCAACTTAACTACGACTCCGAATATATTAAGTGCGTTAAGTGACGCTTAATATTTTAATGGTAGGCGAAACAGGGCTCGAACCTGTGACCCTCGGCTTGTAAGGCCGATGCTCTTCCAGCTGAGCTATTCGCCCTCAAGAGAGCATCTTTTAAGTCTACAGTCGCGAGATGTCAATAAAAATTTTTAAAAACCTTAAAGTTTTTTAATCTTCCATGACCCAGAGCAGTGCTTTTTCTTTTTCTTCAACGCCAAAATGCTTAAGTTCGATAAACGGAAAAATTTTATCGCTGATTTCCGTCAGTGTCTCATGCCAGCTTTTATCAGATACGATGGCCTTTTTAGTGAATTTCTTCATGTTGGGGAAGGCAAACTTTATGTCTTCAATCAGGGCCTTTATGGAGATTCCTCCGAATTCAACAAGTTCTACATAAATAGCCAGTTTTTCTTCGTATTTTAATTTTTCATTAACCGCATCAATTACCAGCTTAATATCCTTTTCCTCAATCTTGCCGGAAACTCTTAAACCAACGGCTTTTGAAGAAGCTATTTCGATCAGTTCAATCATTGGAGGCTCCTTTAGTTAGGATAATCTTGGTTGAAAGGTTAGTTTCTATGTGCGTTATTTTTATTATTAGACGGGGCTGGATAATATATCAACTGTTTTAGAGAAAATGATGTTGTCTGAACTTTATTAAGCGAACGATATTCTTATTTATACACAGCTTGTATCTGTTCTGTTTGTAGAATTTATTGACACTGACTTTTATTTGGCGTTATTGGAAAATGTGACGGGGAAAAGTGTGTTCGTGAGAAGTTGGGAGTGAGCCGCGCGTGCTCATTTTTTTTAAAAAGAACGATTGGTCGTTTTGCCAACTATGCAAGTTGTTCGGGAAGGTCTGACAATAATTATGTTAAAAAGGAGATTAAAATGAAAGGTTTTGATGATGTTTTAACGGAGATGGATTTTGATTTTATAAGTTCTGGTCAGCATGCCATAAGTGTTGAAGGGGTTCGCAAGGCTTTGGGAAATGATCATTTTATTTTTTTGGATGTGCGTACTGAGCTTGAGCAGGGTTATATGGTTTTTCCTTTCGCAACCAATATTCCACTGCACGAGCTTCCAAAAAGAATAAATGAGCTTCCTAAAGATAAATTTATTATTCTTTTCTGTACTTCAATTTTCCGCAGTGCGGTAGCGTACACATATTTGCGGGCAAATGGATTTGATGAGGTCAAGGGACTGACTGCATCGATGGAAAATCTGGTCGGTATTTTTAAACCCGGACCTTTGGCAAAGATGTAGTTTTTATGATGTGCCTATTTCGATGTGGCGGGATGGGCACTATTTTTTAAGTATTTAGAATAGGCATACCATAATGTTTGATTTAACAATTGTAATTGCATTTATCTCTTTTGTGCTGAGTTTTTTATTTGCCTTAGGGGGAGTTGGCTCAGCGCTGGTTCTCATTCCTTCTCTGACATGGCTTGGCGTACCTTTTAATTTGGCCCGTACTACCGGGCTTTTTGTAAACTGTCTGAGCATGCTGGGTGCCACATATTCCAACATCAAAGCCAAACGTCTGGATTTCAAGCTCGGGCTGCCTATCATCATTTCATCCATCGTTCTGGCTCCGGTCGGGGCATGGGCAGGGCATTTTCTCAGCATTCGTATAATATTATTTGTGTTCATCGGATTTCTTGTTTTTTCCGGTTGCATGATGCTTTTTTTCAAAAGATCTAAATATAAAGATCAGTACCGGGAAGACCGCCCTGTAATCGGGCCTTTATTAGTAGGTGTTGTTGCCGGATTTTTTTCGGGGTTGCTCGGTGTAGGGGGCGGGGGAGTTATTTCACCGCTGATGATTTTGCAAGGTTTTAACCCGAAAAAAGTTGCGACAGTGACTGCTTTTGCTGTGCCTTTTTCATCTTTTTCCGCCTTCATGGCGTACGCTGCGATGGGATCTGTTTCAATTAAGATTTTGATTTTTGCCGGTGGTGCAGCATGGGCCGGTGGATATCTTGGAACTAAAGTGATGCATCATAGAATGCGTCCTGAGTCTGTTAAGAAAATACTTGGTTGTGTGTTGATTTTGATTGCTTTGAAGTTGATTTGGTCACTTTAATAATGAGATTAATATTCTTGTCGGAAGGACAGGTTTATTGATCCGGCGTTGGTTTGAGTGATTCGTATATGGATATTTTTTATGGGTATGATTAGCCGGAACGGGAGTTCCGGCTTTTTTTGTGGGATACGGGTTGATGAGCTTGGCTTGAGGTTTGGGAAGGTGTATGCGGGTGAGAAAGTAAATAATAATGTAGTTGTTGTTTAGAGGAGGATGTTTTTCATTACGGGTTTCACGTATTGATTGATGGTGGTGATCTTGTTGAGAAGGTTTGATTTTGGGGGGAGCGGACGGTTGAGGACGTTGAAGTTGATACTTGGCTGGTTTGAAAAAAATTAAGGAGTAACTTTTGGCCGGAAAGAAACAACACTTTATTCCACAAGCTTTGCTGCGAGGTTTTTCCGAGAATGGTAAACAGGTTTATCAGTACCGAAAAGGTTTAGCCCAACCAATTAAAAATAATATTACAGATGTTGCGACAAAACGTTTTTTTTATGGAGAGGAAGATTGCGAGGTTGATTTAAAGATAACTGAATTTGAAAATTTAAGCAGAGAGGTACTAAAAGAACTACGTTCAGGGCGTGTTTCAGTTGTTTCGGATGGATTGCTAAAGTTGGTTTATATTCAGTTGATACGCACTTGGAATTTTAGACGGAGTATTGATAAGTTCTCCAATGATCTAATGGGATCATTTCTTGATAAGTTTGATGTGCAGGATTTGATTTGTTTGGTGACGAAAAAGGTTAGAAATGATCCAGAATATCTTATGAAAGAGGTTCGGGAAGGATTTGCTCAAAGAGGGATTATTGCAACGCCTGATCAAGAAGAAGTTGTTATAGAATATGTTCTTGATAATTGGGTCTTTTTATTAGAAAAAATTAATGCTGAATCAGGTCTTGAGGGATGTTTAAAATATTTGAAAGGAGTAAATTTTGATATAACTAAGAATGTTCAGAAAAAACTTTTGCCGGAAATCGTGGATAATGATCTTAAATATGGCAATCCAATAATAGATCGATTAGCCAAGCTAAAATGGAAAATAGAAAAATTTGATGAAAATATAGTGCTCGGAGACAGTGTCGTTGTTGCAGGGGTTTCAAAGGATGATTTTTCTATTTCAATCGATAGGTTAAATCTTGTTAATTTTGTCTACATGCCAATTAGTTCGTCAAGTATTTTACGAGGAAGCTTGTTGTTTGATGAAAAGATAAGCGCAGCTGAGTTTAACGAAATGTCTGTCTCGGTTTCTCAAGATTTTTTTGTTTCTAAGTTTAAAGTTCAACCGATTCTTATTGAGTGCTTTGGGTGCCGGGCAGGAATAGAAATGAAGTTTGATATGGATAGTTTTAAGGAAGACGTTTTGTCTTAATGAAAATAACAGATTAGTGCTATGGAGAGTTTATGGATTTAACCCCACGGAGTTTTGATCGGTGGTTTGATGCTCATTTGTCTGATGATGACCCTGATGACGTATTAGAACTTTATAGGTCTGTGAAGGCAGGGGAGTCTTTGGGGGATAACTGGAATTTGAAATGGCAGGGGAGTATTCTTCTTATTGAAGGTAATGATCCAGAGTGGCTTCCTCTTCATAGTCAAAGTGCCATTGATTGTTTTCTTCATATGATGGAGCAACGTTGGGGAGAGAATGAAGGTGAAGCAGGAATTGAATATTGGGCTGAAAACGGAAATAATGAGAAGTAGAGGGGATTAAAAATGTATTTTATTGTCCTCACCCCCACCAACAAGAAAAAGGATATTAATCATAAGATTAATATCCTTTGTATTTTAGTAGCGCATTCGAAGTAACTAGCCCCTCTGCTTGCCCCCCCCAAAAAAAATCCAACTAATTAAAAGTAGTTCTTCTTATAGATTTTATATACTACATAATCTTCAATCAAAAAACGTAAGATTTAATATTTTAAGACATCACTCTAAGATTGGATTATTAATGCCAGCGCCTTCTATAGATACTTTTTCCCTAAGAAAATATTTTGTAATTTTATTTGCGTGTTTGTCGGTCTTCCTGCTGAACGGAAATACGGGTTGCGGAGTTGATCCGACGACGCGGATTTTTAAAGCAACCGAGGTTGAAGATTTCAGCAAAATGGGGTGGCTGGAAGCCTATGATGCTTTTCATGCTTTGATGCAAAAGCAGTATGCCTTTGGCGATTGGAAAGGGATAAACTGGAGTGCTCTTAATAGTAGTATACGGCCTAAAATTGTTATTGCGGAAGCCGCTGCTGCTGGAGACGATTATATAACTGCACTTCTTGAATACACGCGATCTATACCGGATGGGCATATCACTTGGAACAATCCAATCTTCGGCATTATTGAACCGAATATTAAAGGAAGCTACGGCCTTGGAATGATCGGTCTTGATAACGGCAAGGTCATTGCTAACGTTGTCAGCGCAGGCGGTCCTGCTGCGACCGCGGGGATAGATGTCGGGTCTGAAATTCTGGAATGGAATGACGTGGCAATTGCAACGGCAGCCGCACAGGTTTCAACTCTGTGGCGTCCCAATCCGGCTTCTATAGCAACAAATGAACATAAGCTTCTTGAACAATACAGAGCTCTCGCACTTGATCCTGTCGCTACTAATAGTAAGGTAAAATATTTAAAATCTGACGCATCGGGGCCATTTACAACTGTTTTGATAGCGGCAGACGACAATAGGCAAATTCAGACTGATACCGGGCTATGGAATAAAGTTGATGACGCGAACCCGATTAAGCGTGAAGTTCTTGTCAGCGGATATGGTTACATCATGCTTGGCACGTTGGAGAGTGAGGATATTTCTCAGGATCAACTTTTCAATAAATTTAAAGAAGCCATGGAGTTTTTGACAGGCAATAATGTTCCGGGAATTATCATTGATCTCCGGGGAAATAGCGGCGGTTCTGATGATCTGGCCGCTAAAATTGCAGGCTTTTTTTATTCCGAAACAACATTTTATGAATACCAGAATCTGTATAATGCTCAAACGGAACGGCTTGAAATAGTTCTTCCCAGTGCGGACGACTCATATATCATCGGCTGGGACCTTCCCTTGAATATTACTCCGCAATCTCTTCAGTTTACCGGCCCGGTTGTTGCCCTTGTTAACCCCGACAGCGTCAGTTCTGCGGAAGGTGTCGCAATGGCTATCAAAAACTTGGCTAATGGGTATGTGGTCGGTTTTTATGGAACAAATGGGTCATTCGGTATGACAGGGGGAGGCGCAAAGCTTCCACTTGGTTATCAAATAAGTTTTCCCAACGGACAATCCCTCAATATAAACAAGGAAGTTCAGTTGGACAGCCGGAACGGTATAGGTGGAATTGTGCCTGATATCCGTGTTCCGCGAACATCCGCAAGAATGATAAATTATGCAAATGATGTTGATGTAGAACTGGCTTACGCGATTACCTACCTGCAATCGTTGTAATTTTATGGGACTCTAATCCTCGTCCTAGCCTGTCATAACTAGTGAAGATCAATATATTTCTGTAATTGCTCATGCCATTTCTTGGTGTCATATTCTTGTGGTTCAGTTGATTCATTCATTAAAAGATCAACTAAATGCCGTGGAGTTTTTCCGCCTATATATAAGGACTTGATGCACGATACGCAGTATACGCAAACATCATCGCAAGGCATGGAATCAGCTCTTTTCTTCATTAGTTTATGGATCTTATCCATTGCAAGTTTTGGATAAAAATCATCTCCACAACAGACTGAGTGTGATTTATTGAATTCAGTTTCAATAATTTCAATGTTCATCTTGTTTAGCAGATTGCGAACAGCTTGATGTACCTTTGCATTCTCGCGAACCGGGCATGCATCGTGGACGGACATTTTTAGTCCATGATAATCAGGGAAATTGAATGAATCCAGGCTGTCTAGAACTTCCCATAATGATATGGTTGAGATTCCTTCATATAAACTGCTGAATCGTTTGTCACATCCCGCGCAGACATTAATGATCAAAGATTCTTTTTCAAGCTGCGGGTCATGCCGACAGCATATTTTATGTAAAGATGTTTCTTTATAGTTCTGGTTCAGAAAGTCTAAAATAGTTGTTTCCATTTCAGGTTTATAAATGCTCAGCGCACAGCCGGGATTAAAGTATATTTTATTAGACATTTTTAAACCTTCTTTTTGTAGTATAAATCATAATTGGAGCTAGAAAAAACGGGCCGAATGTTGCTGTCTGTAGCAATATTCGGAATGCCATTTGAGAACAATTCTGCAAAGCGGAAAATAAGGAGGTTCAAAGTATATAGTGCGCAGCAACAGCTTGAAGATTGTAATAAAATTGAAGAATTTATTCCCCAAACAAGAAAAAGGATATTAATCTTGCGATTAATATCCTTTGTACTTTAGTGGCGGAGTCGAAGGGACTCGAACCCTCGGCCTCAGGCGTGACAGGCCTGCGTTATAACCAACTTAACTACGACTCCGCAGGGATATAATAAACGAGTTAAGCAACGCTTATTATTTTTTTGTGGTAGGCGAAACAGGGCTCGAACCTGTGACCCTCGGCTTGTAAGGCCGATGCTCTTCCAGCTGAGCTATTCGCCCACAAATTCAGTTTGTCAAACTGAAGGCTGTGATTGAACTTCCTGCACTTGCGTGCGTTTCCGTATTGCTCACTGCCACGAAGAGGGATACTGCCGATGAGTGGCGGTTTTGTCAAACTGTTTTTTTGAATATATCTAAAATAATTCTTAACTATCTGTTTTAATGATATTTTTATGTGTAACTTCGGCTAATTTTTCCATGCTTTCAATCGGGTTTTTCGTCTGAAAAATGTTCCTGCCGATGCAGCACCCTTTGCAGCCGGATTCCAGACCGCGTAAAGTATTGCTTATTGCGCCTTCCGTTGTCTGCCCGAGCGGGCCTCCTGTTACCAGAACAGGGACGGGGCTTGCTTCTACTGCTTTGCGGAAAGCATCGCCATTGTTGGGGTATGGCACAGCCACGATGTCCGGCCCGAGTTCTGCGCCGATGCGGATGCAGTGTGCTACAAGGCTTGAGTCGTGTTCATTTACAATCTGGCTTCCTCTGGCGAAGACTGTTGCCAGCACTGGAATACCCAGTTGATGTGCTTCGTCGGTAATTTCGCCCAGATCGGCAAGCATGCGGTCTTCAAGCTCGTTGCCAATATTGACGTGTACGGAGACCGCGTCCGCACCTAGTCTCAGCGCTTCGGAGATAGAACAGACGATGCTCTTGTTGTATGATGGCGAGCCGTGTCTTGTGCCCGCATTCATCTGTATAATCAGGCTTACGTCAGCAGGGATAAGGGCGCTGAAATGTTTAGCCAGACCTTTATTAAGAATGACACCCTGTACTTTTGATGTGGGTAGAGCTTCCAAAATGGAGGGAATGGCGCCAAGGCCTTCAATCATTCCTTCGTTTGCACCGTGATCCAGAGCTAGAATGAGTGCATTTCCGCTTGTCTTATCAAATAGTCGTCTCATGCGACGTTGAGTTCCGTTCATTGAATCCTCTTATATTTAAAAAATCTATTTTTCTGTCCAGATAAAGCGGCTGCCTTTTTTACCTGTAAATCCTAGAAGCAGCTGCTTGAAGTATAAACCAACAGGGCCTTTGCCTTTTGCCGGAGCGGTCAGGCTTTGCCCTGAAAATAATTTTGCGAGATCTTCAGCGTTTTCAAGTACCAGAGCTGATTCTGCCGGAGTCTCAGGCAACAGGGTTCGTGCGAATGGATTCGGCCTGAACTTATTACCAGAAATTTTACCGAGCGGATATCCCTGCCAGCGGATATTCGGGGGCAGCATGTTCAGTGCGTGCCTGTTAAGGAACATTGCTTTGCCCTTAAAATCGTAAAGCTCGCCATCCGGTAAAGCTGAAAAATCTATTGCTTCGGGGTAATCCAGTTTTTTTAGATTCAGCTTCTGTCCTGGCAGAGGGGCTGTCTCGGGATATTCAGGTTCGGCATTGCCGGGTTTTCGGAGTCCGCAGACATAAAATCCCTGACCGCCGCCTGATCCGTCTACCCGCAGCACTCCGTCCATGTTCGGCAAAAGCGGCTCTGCGATGGTGAATCCCTCCGGATGTGGAAGTCTGACCAGCTCAAAGCCCAGTTCTTCAACTGCAAAGCGGGTCTGCTCTTCATTTTCCTGTACATTAGTGGTGCATGTTGAGTACACAACGTTGCCGCCGGGAGTGAGCAGGTCAAATGCCTTTGCCAACAGTTGGCGCTGTAAGGCTATGAGGGGTAAGGTTTTTTCGCCTGACCACAGATCCATAGCTTTAGGGTTTTTGTTGATGGTTCCCCATCCGCTGCATGGCGGGTCCAGCAGAATATATTCCCAGCCGTTTGAAGGCAGAGGGATCTTTTGCGATTCGTAACTCACCGTTGCGGAGTTTATGGCCTGTACGCGTCTTAAATTCTGACGCAGAAGAGCAAGCCTGTCCTTTGAAGGTTCACTGGCAAGAACAAATCCGTCACGTCCGACCAATCTTGCTAAAATTCCTGTTTTACTGCCGGGACTTGCGCACATGTCCAGTACTTTTGCCCCTTTCGGCGGATTAAGCATCAGAGGCGGCAGCATGGAGGAACGGTCTTGTATATAGATACGTCCGAACCTTGAGGCAAGGGAGTCACCTAGAGGAAAAGGTTCTTTTTCAAGTCTTCGCGCCATTGAATAGAACGGTTCCGGGCTGAATTCAAAACCTTGCGAACGTAAAAGTTCTTCAACTGCGGGGATGTCTTTTTCGGAGCAGACAAGTCTGAATGTTCGAAGATTGTTTATCATAATATATATTTATAAAAATGAAGGTAAGCTTTCTAGGTGAAACAAACCTGACATGATAGATTTTTTTTACAGGTTGCATATAAAATTTAGAGAAATTTATTGTAGCAATGTGGACAGTCTTTATTTACAGCTGTCAAAACCGGAGCAAGACAGATAAAACAGGGCTGAACATTTGACAAGTAGCCTTTTGGGCTGTTTCTATGTTTGGCTTTGCGTCCCGGACCGTAAGCTGTTACAAGTTTTTTACTCGTTTTGCTGATATGGAAAGTCTGATAGCTCGATTGTTTTCGGGGTTTTCCTGAAAAAGTCGCAGTAATATCTTAGTCATTTAGAATATATAACGTACATTTCCGAAAGCCTTTTGCTTTTTGGGGAGGATTCAGTACATGTCATTTAAACGGTTTATAGCTTTTTTTATTGTAATGATTTCAATTTTATCAGCAGGTGCTGCTTTTGCTGATGCGCGCACTTTCGCTGTGTATCCATTTGAAATAAATGGACCTGCGCAGTATAAATATTTGAGCCGCGGCGTTCAAACGATGCTTATTTCCCGTTTGAACTGGACAGGACATTTTGAACCTCTTGCAGCTTCCAAGGAGCTGGGAGAGGCCGATATTCCGTCATCAAAAATTGAGGAAATTAAAAGCGCACAGAGGCTCGGAGTAGATTATCTGGCTCTGGGTAGTATCACAATCGTCGGTAAAGACGCTTCTGTTGATCTGCGCATGGTTGATAAGGAAGGAAAATCTTGGACAAAAAGCGCTAAAACTACAATTGAAGGACTTATTCCCGCTCTGGATGGCATCGCCACAGAGGTTAAAGGGCAATTATTTGAAAAACCCGGAAGCAAGGTTGCTACCAAAGAAGAGAAAGTTCGTGAAGAAGCACGTCCTCAAGCTGCTTTAAATCCTGAGTTTATTTCGGCTTCTACAGCCGCAGTTCCTATGCAGAGCGCAATTAACCCACAGTTTAGATATGAAGGTGGAACAGAAACTCCGGGGCGCTGGCGCAGTCAGAGTATTGATTTTGTGAATCGCGGCGGATTCGTTGCGGATGTAACCGGTGACGGCAAACAAAATGTTGTTATGCTGTCGGACACTGAAGTAAAAGTTTTCGGTGTTGATAATCAGCGTTTAACTGAGGTTGCTTCTTATAAATATGCATCAAGAGCAAACGGTATCAAAATCAGTGGTATCGATCTCGGCAGGGACGGGGTGAAGGAAGTAGTTCTTTGTATTATTATGGACGAGAGACCTTATTCTTTCATTATTTCTTTTAAGGGAAATACTCCGAAGGTACTCGTAAATCGCTTTAATAAGTTTCTCTGCGCGGTTCGTATTCCACCTAACTTTACTGAAACCCTGCTTGGACAGAAACTTGATACAAGCCGGACCTTTTATTCAAAAGATGTGACTGAATATATGTATTCTAATGGCGAGTTGATGCCGGTCAGGCGTCTGTCTGTTCCTGCTTTTGCCAATGTTTTCAACACCTCTTTTCTTCCTGAAAAGGAAGATTATAAAGTCTTAGTACTTAATAAGTACGGTAGAATGACTGTTTATAATAAAGCTCTTGAGCCTTTGTATGAAAGTCAGAATTCGTATAACTCGGTTGATGTAAAATTTGACTCGACCGCTAAGATTAGAGGATTCGGTTCCGAGAATAAAAAGAATAAAATGGAACATTATTACTTTGTTCCCATGGCTGTAACCATCACTTCCATTTCTGATCCGACCAAGCTTGAGGTTCTTTTGAATAAAGATATCTCTGTTGCTTCACAGGTTTTTTCCAACTATAAAAGCTTCTCACAAGGCGAGCTCCATTCTGAATACTGGGATGGTGTCGGTCTTAGCCTTGCTTGGAAAACACGTCGTATTAAAGGTAGTGTGACTGCATACGGAATCGCAGACATTGATAATGACGGCGAGAAAGAACTTTATTGTATTTTGAATAGTTTCCCCGGTTCTCTGGGTGTTAGATTCAGAAAAACTTTAATTGTTGCCTATGAATTGAATCTCGGAAAAAAATAGTTTGAATTCGGCCTCCTGCTTTATGCGGGAGGTCTTTTTTTTGGTTGAATAAAAAGTAAGCCCTTACGGGAGGAGATGATTATGAATAAAGCCGGAAGAGTAAGTGGTCTATTCGCTTTTTTGATGATGTTTGCTATATTGTTTTGCTCTGTTTCTCAGCTGCAAGCTGCAGAAATAAGCCTAAGCTATGCAAATTTTCCTCCTGCGAAGACGTTTCCTTGTGTGCAAATGGAACGCTGGAAGCAGGAAGTTGAAAAAAGGACTTCCGGCAAGGTGCAGGTTCAAACTTATCCCGGTTCAACATTGCTGGGCGCTAAAAATACATTGCGCGGAGTTATGCAGGGGCAGGCTGATATAGGTTGTGTAAGTATTGCTTACCATCCCGGTGTGTTTCCGTTGAGTTCTGTTTTTGAGCTTCCTTTGGGATTCACTACATCTACCTCCGCGAGTCTCGCGCTGTGGGATCTTTTCCAGAAACATCAGCCAAAAGAATTTAAGAAATTTAAAGTTTTGACTATGTTTGCTTCAGCTCCTTCAAACTTGATGACTAAGACACCTGTCCGCTCTCTCAGCGATTTGAAGGGAGTTGAACTCCGCGCGTCAGGTATTCTTTCTAAAATTCTTGATTCCATCGGGGCAACTCCTGTTTCCATGCCTATGTCTGCAACTCCTGAAGCTTTGCAGAAGGGTGTAGTTAAAGGGCTGTTCTCTTCTTTTGATGTGTTGAAAGATATGAATTTCGCTGAAATATGCCGTTATGAAACTGTGACCAATACCGCTGTTTATCCTTTTGCAATCATAATGAACAAGAGTTCATGGGAAGCTCTTCCTGATGATGTTAAAAAAGTTATGAATGATCTCGGTCGTGAACAGGCTGAATGGACAGGACAGTATATGGATCAGCATGTGAAAGATTCTCTTGCATGGTCTAAAGAGAAATATGACATTGAGCTTATCACCATGCCTGAAGCTGACATGCAGACAATCAAAGAAAAGACTATGCCTCTGATCAATGACTGGAAAACAAAAGCTGTTGATTCAGGTGTTGATGCCGATGCTGTTCTTGCTGAAGTTGAAACTTCCCGCGTCAAATACGATTCTGCAAAATAATTAAAGTTTTGAAAAACCTCCCCGTCTTTTAGCGGCGGGGAGTCATTAAAATCAGCTTATGATCAATAAATTGGAAAAAATTTCTATCCTTTTCTGCCGCATTTTAGCGTGGATTGCAGGCTCAGCTCTTACGGCAATGGTTGTGCTCGCCTGTGCTAATATGGTTTTTCGTGCAACATGGGTTCCTGTGAAGGGCACTTTTGAACTTATGGGTTTTCTAGGGGCTGTTGCCGCGGGGTTTTCACTGGCTTTTTCTCAGTTATACAAAAGTCATATCGCAGTCGGCCTGTTTTTTAATAAATTTCCGAAACCCATGCAGATTTTTCTGGACGCTCTGAGCGTGGGTGTTTCTTGTGTTTTCTTTGCTCTCTGTGCAATAGAAGCCGCAAAGTGGGGGATGTTTTTATATGATCTGGGTGAAGTTTCTGAAACACTCGGAATTGAATTTTACCCCTTTGTTTTCTTTGTAGCTTTAGGGTGCGCGATGATGTCTTGGGTCCTGTTGCTGGATTTCGTCAGAACTCTTTCCGGAAAAGAACCTCTTAAGCTCGTTTAACCGGGCAGTTTATTATATAATATGGAACCAATAACTATAGGCCTTGTCGGTATTGTTTGTCTGCTGCTGGTAATTCTTACTTTACGAATTCCCGTGGGCTTTGCCATGGGGATCATAGGGTTTATCGGGTTTGCAAAAGTTCTTAATCTTAAAGCCGCATATGGTATGCTCGGCACTGAAGTATGGAATGTTTTTTCTTCATACGGACTGACAGTAATCCCGCTTTTCATTCTCATGGGGCAGATTTGTTTCTACTCAGGAGTTAATAAGCGGCTTTATAAATCAGCTTATGCGTGGATGGGACATATCCGCGGCGGAATAGCGATGGCTACCGTTCTTGCCTGCGCCGGTTTTGCAGCGATTTGCGGTTCCAATACTGCTACTGCCGCGACCATGAGTACTGTTGCTTTGCCGGAAATGAAGAAATTTAGATATAATCCCATCCTTAGTACCGGTTCCGTTGCCGCCGGCGCAACGCTTGGTGTAGTAATTCCGCCCAGTGTGGTCCTGATTATTATCGGTCTCCAGACTGGAGAATCCATAGGGCGCCTTTTTCTCGGCGGAGTAATTCCCGGTATTCTTTTATGCTGCTTGTTTTTGGTGACGGTTTTCTGCATGTGCGTGCGGCATCCTGACTGGGGTCCTGCTGGACCGGAAGTCAGCTTCAAAGAAAAGATGATGTCGCTGCCCGGTTCTATCGAGATGATAATTCTTTTTATGCTGGTTATGGGCGGATTGTTTGCAGGCTGGTTTACTCCTACAGAGGCCGGTGCTGCCGGGGCTGCTTTTGCTCTGCTTATAAGTATAGTTTCACGGCAGATGACCTTTAAACGTTTTGCTGCCGCTGTTTCGGATACTTTAAAAGTGTCCTGCATGATTATGGTCGTTATTGTCGGTGCGATTATCTTTGGACGTTTTCTTGCCATAACAAGGCTTCCTTTTGAAGCTGCGGACATGGTTGCGGGATTACCTATTCCTCCGACGTTAATTATTCTGCTGATATGCGTGATCTATGTAATCGGCGGAATGGTCATGGACGCTCTTGCTCTTTTGCTGATTACTATTCCGATTTTCTTTCCTATGGTTATAGCCATGGGATATGATCCTATCTGGTTCGGTGTGTTGATTACTCTTGTTACTACCATGGGTGCTATTACGCCGCCTGTGGGGGTCACAACGTTCATCGTTGCCTCAATGGCGGAGGATGTCTCCATCGACAGGGTTTTTCTCGGGGTAAGCTATTTCATGATCGCATATGTTGCGCTGATTGCATTGCTTTTGGTCGCACCGGAAATAGTAACATTTTTGCCCAGACTGATGGGGTAGACGTATTAGTTATGCCAGCAGAATTTGTCACAGTTACCAGCGCTGAAGCTGGTCAAAAGCTTGTTAGATTTCTTGAACGAAGAGTGGACGGAGAGGTTCCGCGTTCCGCTGTTATGCGTTGGATTCGCAAGGGGAACGTGCGCGTTGATAAAGGACGTTGTAAGCCTTTTGATCTGGTTAAAGAAGGGCAGATCGTACGAATTCCTCCATATCGGGCTGATGAGCCTGCTGAAAAGATTTCACGTGAACCGCTCGAAATAATTTATGAAGACGAGAACTACTTAGCCATTAATAAACCTGCCGGATTGCCCTCACAGGGCGGAACAGGACATGATGACAGTGTTGTTGACCGTCTTTTATCCATGTATGCAGATTTTCCGTTTAAACCAGCCCCGGCACATCGGCTTGACCGTGATACTTCCGGTGTTCTGTTAGCCGGCAAAAGCCATCATGGACAGAAAGCTCTTTCCGATATGTTCGCGAGCGGAGAAGGTGGAAAGTATTATCTCGCTCTCGTTAGAGAAAATTGGATTTCAGAAGAAACCGGTGATGACGGTTGGTTTGAGATGCATGATCTTCTTGAAAAGAAAGAAGAGAATGGGACTGAAAAGATGGTAACAGGTTCCGGTAAAGAAGCGCATGCATCTGTTTTAAGTTTGGGAAAATTGAAAGATCAGACACTTCTTCTGGTCAAATTACATACTGGCAGAACTCATCAGATACGTGTTCAGCTTTCATCGCGCGGATTTCCGATTGTCGGGGATTCAAAATACGGCGGTGGTAGTGGTGCTATGAAGTTGCATTGTTGGAGAATCGAGACTCCTTGGTTTATTGCGCAATGTTCGCCGCATTGGGGTGATGATTTTTTGCGTCAGGAGCATATTGATTTGGCAGAAAAATTTCTGCTCTGATCATAAAATTTTATTTGTGACTAAAAAATCCCCGAAGTCTTTGACTCCGGGGATTTTTTTAATTTCTGATCAAGCAGACAAGCTATGTAGTGTATAAACTACTCAGCTTTTTTGGGTGCTGCTTTTTTCTTTTTAGGCATTTTGATTTTACCAACCATCTCAATCATTTCGCGGCTAGCGGAAGGCTTACGATGATTAGGTTCCATGCGCAGACTCTGAGTTGGACAAACATCAACACAAATGCCGCAATATACGCAGGCAAACGGGTCGCATGTCCAAGTTCCAGTTCCGCTTTCTTTGTCTTTTGTGACAGTAATGCACTGTGAAGGGCATTTAATTTCACATTTTTTACAGAAGATACAATTATCGATGTCGTTGAACAATTCGCCTCTGTAGAGAGGAAAAGGTTCACGAATTTCGAAGGGGTACATTCTTGTAGAACTTTTCGAGAAGAGGTTCTTTAGTACCGTTGGAGTCATCTTAAGCATGTCTCAACCTCCTAGCGTTCCGTGCAGCTGATGCACGGGTCGATCGACAAGATTACAACCGGAACATCCGCTAGTTCGATGCCGGGCATCATTGCAATAAGCGGAGGAATGTTCGCGAACGTAGGAGTTCTGATGCGTACCCTGTCGAGGTATTTGGTTCCATTACCCTTCATGTAGTACAGACATTCACCGCGAGGCTGTTCCACACGGGTGATTAGTTCACCTTCTGGATTACCCTTGCATGGAGCAGCAAGATCACCCTGAGGAAGTCCTGCTATAGCCGCGCGAACGAGATCTATTGACTGTAAAACTTCTCTGAATCTGACTTTAGAACGACAGAAACTGTCACCGTCGTTTTCAACAACCGGTTCAAAGTCAATTTTATCAAAAGCAGCATATTTAAGCTGACGCATATCCTGTGCAATACCACTACCACGAAGGGTAGGGCCGGCTGCACCGAGTTCGTAAGCCTGTTCTTTTGTGAGAACGCCAATGCCTTTTGTGCGTTTGCAGACTGTGTAGTCGTTAAGAATTGTAGACTGAATAGTCTTCAGTTCTTTTTCGGCTTGCGCAAGTTCGGTAAGAATCCATGAACACTGTTCGGGAGTTAGATCCTGACGGACCCCACCGACAACGTTGACGGAAACAATTATGCGACTACCTGTGGTAGCTTCGTTAAGATCCATGATGCGTTCACGGATACGCCAAAACTGCATGAACAGGCTTTCAAAGCCAAAAGCATCGGCGAAAAGGCCGAGCCATAGCAAGTGACTGTGCATACGGTGCAGTTCTGACCATATTGTGCGGAGGTATTTCGCTCTTTCAGGAACCTCTATTTTCATCATTTCTTCGATACCCTGACAGTAACAAAGAGAATGAATCATAGAACAGATACCGCAAACACGCTCAACGACTTGGATCATCTGATGATAATCGCGAATCTCAGCTAGCTTTTCAAGCCCTCTGTGAACGTATCCAAGCGCAGGAATGGCCTCCAGCACGATCTCGTCTTCCACGACAAGTTTCATATGCAACGGTTCCGGAAGAACCGGATGCTGCGGACCGAAAGGTATGATGGTGCGTGCCATAATTTACCCTATAGTTGTTTTCGTCTTGGTTTAATCCGGGAAGACGAATTATTTTTTGACAGTCATCGCCTTGGTGTTATTACACAAGGGGATTGTAGTAATTTCCTCGTCCAAATAGAGAGTGCGTCCAAAATCAAGAACAAGGCCATCAAACAAGAGGCCAAACTGGTCCTGAATTTCGTTTTCAACTAGCATGGTGCCAAAAAGAATACCGCTTATTGAAGGACATTTTGTTCCTTTAGGAACGGTAACTCTCAAGTTGGTAAGAACTAACTCTTTGTCGAAGGTATAGATCAGATCAAAGTTGTCTGCATCCAGTTCGGTGCAGCTTATAGCGACAAAATGTTGTCCGTCGCTTTTCAACTTGGAAACTTCTCCGACGATAGTTTCCATTGTGATTTCTTTCAGATTTTCTATCACGTTGTTATCCCTCGTAATGTTTAGCCTCTGAGGCCTTCAAACTTGGCAAGGGCAGTGACCACGCCGTCGATGATAGCTTCAGGTTTAGCAGGGCACCCGGGAACGTAAACGTCCACAGGGATTACCTTGTCGATTCCGCCGAGTACGTTGTAGCACTCACGGAAAATTCCACCTGAAAGACCACATGCGCCGATGGCAATTACGCCTTTAGGGTCAGGCATTTGATCATAGATGTTGCGTAAAACCTTGGCGTTACGGGGGTTAACCGTTCCGGTGACAAGGAGGACGTCAGCATGCTTAGGGTTCCCGACGTTGACTACGCCGAAGCGTTCAACATCATACATCGGTGTAAGACATGCCAGAACTTCAATATCGCAGCCGTTACAGCTTCCGCAGTCAAAATGCATGATCCACGGAGACTTGGCGCGTGATTTATCAATGAATCTCTTGAACATAAGCTTAACCCACGTGCAGCCAGATGAGGTTAACAAAGGACATAACCAGACCGACACTCCAAACGTATTTGAGCATCCAACGCCAAGTCATGCGTGACATAGTATTATCAATCAGTATTTCTGCGAAGTAAGTAGAGGCAAGCAGGAGTACTACACCGACAAGGCTGGTGTGCCAGAAGAGTGCGCATATTCCGAGAATGAAAACAGTCTCATACCAATGGGCAAGTTCAATGATGCCGAGGTAAGGACCGGAGAATTCGGTGAGCACTCCTTTGACTAATTCCTGATGCGCATGATGCGAAGTGGAGAAGTCAAAAGGCGATTTTCTAAGTTTGATAGTAAGAGCATAGCCAAGCACGATAAACATGAGAGGCAATTTAACTAAAAGCGGTTGGTCATAAGCTAGAATCTCATCAATTCTGAAACTTCCGGTTACCATAAAGATGGAAGCGAAAACCAGAATAATGAGCGGTTCATAAGTAAGAACCTGAATCAATTCACGCTGTGCTCCAACCTGGCTGTATGGGGAGGAACTGGCAAGTCCACCCATAACCAGGAAGACGGCTCCGATTGCCTGAACAAAGAAGATCAGAAGCAGGTCGGACTGAGCAAACAACAGGGCGACAGAGAGAGCTGCGGCAATGAGATAAACCCATGCACAGAAAACCTGCCAGAAGTTGTTGATGACTTTAACTTTACCAAATAATTTAGCAACGTCGTAGAAAGGCTGTAGAATCGGAGGACCGAAACGGGATTGAAGGCGAGCAGTAACTTTCCTGTCAACACCTGAAATCAGACCACCGAGAATGGGAGCCACAACTACACCGAAGATCATAAGAATTATCGTTTCCATTAGAGAGCTCCTCCCAACATAAGAACGATGAGAGCCAGAGCAACAAAGTTGATCCAGAGGGTAAGCTTTTCTTCGCCGAAGAAAGACTTAAGGTAGTAGTTACTAGCCTTGAGTGCTACCGGCTGATTCATAGGACCGATAAAGGCCTGAACTCCAGGTTCTTTAACGTTTGCTCCGCACATGTAGGATTGAGCATTCTGGATGTTTCCAGATTTCTTAGTTTCTATCCATGCATACACAAACGCTGCTGCAAGTATAAAGAATATTGGATAGACTGCAAAAACACCGACAGGTGAAGAAAATACACCGGCAGTAATTTCGTAAGTCTTACCGATCATTGGTTCAATCAAACCTGTGTAAATGACTGGAGAGAACAAAGACAGGATAACAGTGCCTGCAGCAAGTGCAGTCAAGGTGAACTTTGTCAATGGGCTCTGAATTTCAGCAGGAACTTTATCACGAAGTGGAGCGGTAAGCAGGATACCTGCCCAGCGAGCCCAGAATACGAGAGAAAGAGCACTACCTAGAGCGAGCATCACGATAACAAAAATATCGCCGGATGCAGCTTCAATAGCCATCCATTTACCAAGCAGAACACCGAAGGGAGGCAGAATCATAGTTAAGACACCGATGATCGTGATAATCGCGGTACGAGGCATCTTAAGGTAAAGGCCATGCATGTCATCTATGTCACGGCTGCCGATACCATGTTCAATTGTGCCTACGCACAAGAATAACAGAGCTTTGGAACCTGCGTGGAAGATGATCAGAATGATTGCTGCTGTGATGGCCCAAGGTGTGTTGAGACCTGCACAACAGATGATCAATCCAAGGTTACTGATGGTAGAGTAAGCAAGAACTTTTTTACCGTTACTCTGACTGATTGCAATTGCAGCACAAGCAAGGAAAGTGAAGGCTCCGCAAAGAGCTATACCTTCACTGAGGAAAGTGCCTGCGTATGCAGGGGCAAGTCTGAGCACGATGTAAACACCGGCTTTAACCATAGTACTTGAATGAAGTAGAGCGGAAACCGGAGTAGGAGCAACCATAGCTCCGAGCAACCAGCTCTGGAAAGGAAGTTGAGCGGCTTTAGTGAATCCAGCTAAACAAAGCAGTCCAATCGGTACGAGCATTGCTCCGCCCATTGGTCCGGCTTCGATAATAGTCTGAAGACTTAGGGAACCCACTTCAGTGTACGCCCAGATCATTCCGAAGACAAAAGCAACACCGCCGAGGGAGTTCATCCACAAGGCGCGGGTGGCATTTTTGACTGCGATTTCTGTGTCATCATGCGCAATAAGCATGAAGGAACAGAAGGTAGTCACTTCGAAGAAGAAGTAGAGCCAAAGAATGTTATTAGAAAGCACCAATCCGTTCATAGCTCCGAGGAACAGAACAAGATAAAAGAAAAATCTCGGCTGGCGAGAATTTACAAGGTGCAAGTGCTCTTCGTGTTCTTTCATGTAAGGGATCGCAAAGATGCAGATGAGCGAACCGATAATTGAAATAACCGCAACCATGATTAGTGCAAGGCTGTCAGCATAAAATGCCGGAACCTCTGCTGCATGGTCAACGAAGAATAATTCAAACACAGCTAATGGAATTATCTGCAATACTGCAAATACTTTGATCAGCTGATTTTTCAGTTTGAATGCGTAATAAAGGATTACGAAGAGCAGGGAAAAGTCCGCCAAAGTGACGAGGGAATCCCAACTGATTCCAAGTAATGTACCTGGAGAATAAGTAAATGATCCCTGCCCGAGAAGGACAAGAGAAGTAACAGCGATGCAAACTCCTGTGACAAGAACGATCATAGATCTGATCGTACTTACACGCAGAAAGTAGCAGCCTATAGCAGCCATCAAGGGCAACAAGATGACCAACGCTAGCATCATGGGCAACATACGGACCTCACTGTAACGCGATGTTGTGCCAGATTTAGAAAACCATACCTCAGCCGTGTTATCTTTTTAGGTTTTGTGCAACTCATCAATATGTTTCACATTTATCACCTAAAGCGTAGAAGTTTGTCTTCAAAAATGGAAGAAAAGTCAATAGCTAATTGATGGGATTTGATTTTTAGAACCTATCCGAAAAGCTGATAATTAAATTCAAATAGCCTGAAATCAACGACTTAGTGCTTTGATAGAGAGAAAAGCTATTGTGCAAGATATTATTTCAGGATAAAATCTATTGGTATGATCACACTTAGGAATAGCTCACGCAAAATTATATTGTTTGCTGTCATTTTGGGGTTAGCTGTTTTCTTGGCGGGTTGCGGGAAGAAAACTGTTTCTATTCCACGTAGCGGTAGAATTATAACTACAGAGGGTTCTTCCAAGAAAGGGAGTTCTGTTGTCAGTGTTGCCCGCTCTCAGATAGGTAAACCCTACAAATGGGGAGGAGCTTCTCCGGCAAAAGGTTTTGACTGTTCGGGGTTGGTCTGGTGGGTCTACAATCAGCATGGAGTGAGGATTCCACGTGTTTCGTGGCAGCAGATTGATGCGGGAAAACCTGTTCATCTAAGTCGGATTAAGGCCGGAGATATAGTTTTTTTCAGAATTCCGGGTGGAGGTAAAAGTCTGCATACCGGTATTTATACCGGGGATGGGAAATTTTTTGTGCATAGTCCTAAGAGTGGTCACTATGTCCGTGAAGAATCTATGAATAAGGCTTACTGGCGGAAGTATTTTGTCGGCGCGCGCAGGGTTCTTTGATATTCAGGGCAAAAAAAAGGAGCCTCAAATTGAGACTCCTATAATGTGATTGTGATCACTCTAAAAAGCTACTGAATAGTTGTGCAGGTTGGAGGCTGGATAGCCGCTCCGCTTCCTGCGTTTTTGAGTCTGGAGATGTAGTCTTTAACTTCATCCTGTTCTTTCCAGCCTGCATAAAGTTCTTTCCAGTCAGCGAATCCCATAACTTCAGTTTCAAGATATGATTCGTGTCCTTTAATCCAGAGATTAAAGAGATAGGTTTCAATTTTGAATTCTTTTGAATCAAAAACTTTAGGAACGATTTTGTCAGAGTACTTAGTTCCGTCAAAGCGAGCTCCGATGAAAGCGCAGACGTTCTGAGTAGATTTTTGCTGATCAATTTCTTCGTTGTTGAAGAGTTCAACTAATCCGTGCATTGTAGGAAAGTCTTTTTCGATCTGGTCCACAACATCTTGCGGAACTTTGACGATCAGCTTTTTCCCTTCTTCGAAGATGAAATAAAATCTCATCCAGTTATCGAACATGAATACTTCGGAAACATCGTCGACAGCTCTATCAAACGCTTTATTTTTCATGGCGGCTCCTTGCAGTATTTATTTGCTGGACCAGATATATTGGCAGCGAAGTGAACTGTATATGTTCATGATAGGGGGAGTAGTCAAGGGGCAAAGCTTTGCAAAAAATAATTTTTTAGTATTTTTTTATGAGTTATTGATTTAAAATGTATTTATTTTAAGACGTTACATTGTTGTTGTGTGTTTTATTCAAACACTTTACAATCTTGATGTTTTTGAGGTAATACCACGTTCTTTGCAGCATATATTCGTGCGGCAAGTGCGAAATCTTATATTTTAGGAGGAATGCCAAATGGGTGGACAGAAAAAGATCGAACGGAAGAAAGAACTTGAGCGTAAGCGTCATCGCAGAGCTAAAAGAGTTAAAGCTCGTATAGCTGAAGCAAAAGCAGCAAAAAAATAAACATTTAAGTAGTGCTTTCTTTTCCTGGTACCAGTTGTAACTTCTGAAGCCGGGATGGTTAGTAATGCCCTCACTTTTTTCGGGGATAGGTCCGCCTGCCTTTCGGGGTATGGCGGGTGCCTTTTTTTTTTTAGATGGAGGGAACTATGCCGATTTATGAATATCAATGTCATGATTGTCAGCAAATTTTTGAAGAGTGGCAGACAAACTTTGAAGACAAAGAGTTAGAGTGTCCTGTTTGTGGCGGTTTAGCCACTAAGGTTCTTTCTAATTCAACTTTTGTTCTTAAAGGCGGAGGATGGTATTCTTCTGGATACTGTAAAACTGATTCTGTTGCCGGAAGCTCCGGCAGTCCAAAATCTGTGAGCAGTGATTCAGGTGCGTCCGCGCCTTCAGTCTCGACTTCCACTAGTTCTGACAACGCAGCAAAAAGCTGATTACGGCCTGACGGCCCGGTATATACCGGGCCGTTTGTTTTTTGTTCTGCTGTTTGTAACATCTGCTTAATCCATCTGTTATTGTTTAAATCTGTTAGTTATAATAAAGTCTGGGCCTGTCGGCCTTTTTTTAAATATATTTTTAAAACAAAAAACCGGAATTAAAAAAATGATCGAAAGATATTCCCGTCCTGCTATGAGTGCGTTATGGACTCTGGAGAATCGCTTCAGGGTATGGCTTGAAGTTGAAGTTGCTGTCTGTGAAGCTTGGCATAAGCTCGGACGCATTCCGGCTGAAGATATGAAAAATATCCGTGATAAAGCTGATTTTGAATTGGACCGTATTCTGGAGATTGAAGAAAAGACAAAACATGATGTTATTGCTTTTCTTACAGCTGTAGAAGAAAAAGTCGGACCTTCTTCCCGCTTTATCCATTTAGGATGCACTTCCTCTGATATTGTTGATACTGCCAACGGAGTTCTTCTCCATCGCGCCGGGAATATGATCTTGAAAGCTCTTGATGAGTTTCTGGCTACTCTTAAAGAAATGGCTTTCACGTATAAAGGTAGAATGTGCATGGGCCGTACGCACGGTATTCATGCAGAACCTACCAGTTTCGGTCTTAAAATGACCGGTTTTTATGCTGAATTTACACGTCATCGTGAGCGTATTGAAAAGGCTGTGGAAGGAGTTAGTGTCGGTAAAATTTCCGGAGCTGTCGGAACCTACGCAATGCTTGATCCTGAAGTTGAGAGTATTACCTGCGAATTGCTCAATTTGAATGTCGATCCTATTTCCACTCAGATTATTCAGCGTGACCGTCATGCCGCCTTCTTTACCTCTCTAGGCTTGCTTGGTGGTGGTATTGAGCGTCTCGGCGTGGAACTAAGGCATTTACAGCGCACTGAAGTCCTTGAGGTTGAAGAGGGATTCAGCGCTGGCCAGAAGGGCTCTTCCGCCATGCCGCATAAGAAGAATCCTATTTCTGCTGAAAATCTCAGCGGACTTTCCCGTCTCCTGCGTACCAACGGTTTGGTAGCAATGGAAAACATGCCTTTGTGGCATGAACGTGATATCAGTCATTCCTCTGTTGAAAGAGTTATAATGCCTGATTCCACTATTCTTGCAGACTATATTCTCGGCCGTATGACCGGAGTTCTCAAAAGACTTAAAATCAACGGCGATAATATGGATCGCAATCTGATGGCTTCTTATGGGCTTTTCTACTCACAGCGAGTTTTGCTTGCTCTTGTAGATTCCGGTCTTGAAAGACAGAAAGCTTATGAAATGGTGCAGAAGGTTGCTATGTATTGCTGGGAAAATAAAGTTTCCTTCCCTGATGAAGTTCGCAAGGATGAGACCATTAAATCTGTTCTGGCCGACGGGGCATTGGATGATGCTTTTGATCTTGGATACTATACTAGATATGAAGATTTTATTATTAAACGTGTTTTCGGTGAATAGCCTGAACATGTTGGTTTAAATTAATATATCACCCGGCTTTGACCTTTCAGCAAAGCCGGGTGATCTTTTTTGCAGGTCTTAGTTTTTCGTGCTAGTGTTTCAAAAAAAGTGTTGATTTATAGTTGCTTTAAGTTGTGAATCAATGTTTTTAGTAGTGTGAGTATGATTTTGAGTTGAGTGTGGATGATGCTTGCTTTTTACTCCGGTTATTCTGAACGATGGAGTCCTGGCTTTGGTATGATGCATTTTTTAAGATTATTCTTTATAGTTATTATATTCAGTGCGAGCTTAAGCTCTTATTGTCTTGCCGAGGGGTGGGCGCCTGTGCTGGAAAGTACTCCGCTTGTTCCCGGGGTGGTCGTTGCTGTTGATAAAGAATCTCAGAAGCTCCATCTTCTTGTTCATAAAAGTCCTTTGCACGCTGAACTTTCTTTTGACTGTGCTACGGGGAAAAAAGCCGGTGATAAAAAAGTTGAAGGAGACATGCGAACTCCTGAGGGCGTATATTTTACTAAAGGTAAGCGAACTGGCTTAAAAGATTTTGAATTGTATGGAGATTTGGCTTTTCCTCTTGATTTTCCTAATCCGATTGATCGTATTAATGGAAAAACAGGGTATGGAATATGGATACACGGGCGGGGCAAGCAGTTAGTAGCAATGGATACCCAAGGTTGCGTAGCTCTTGAAAATACAGATATAAATTTTATTGATTCTCGGATACGTTCAGGCACTCCGGTTGTTATTGGCGAGACCGTCTCATGGGTAAATGCTACGGGAACGCAGGTAGTAGAATCTGCGGAACTTAAGACTCTGGTTAATAAGTGGGCTGCAGACTGGTCGAACAAAGATGACGGTTTTTTTGAAGCTTATTCAGATAAATTGTTCAGTAAAACTGAAAGCAGACCTTTCAAATATTTTAAAAAGCGTAAAAAGAGAATTTTTTCCAATACATCGTGGATTGATGTTTCAGTTTTTAACTTAAAAGCTCTGCCCGGTCCTGATTACTGGGTCACTTGGTTTGATCAGTATTATAGATCAGGCCGTCTTTCTTCTTCTACAGCTAAGAGACTGTATTGGCAGAAGATTGATGGAATTTGGAAAATTGTAGGGCGGGAGTATGGCCCTGCTTCCAAATCTTTTACAGATGAATATATTGGAACAAAAAGAAAAAGTGTTCTCGGATTTCTTGATAAATGGAGATCCCTCTGGCTTTCTGCTGACCTCGTTCCCTATTCTGCTTTGTATGATTCTAAGGCAAGGCAGGGAAAGATACGCGGAATTGATGCGATTAAAGAACACAAAAAATCCATATGGACGGAAAGAAAGCCTTCCGTTGTCGAAATTAGTAAAGTCAGATTAAAAGAACATCCTGATGGGTTGGAAGTTGCCTTCAAGCAATCGTATTCTGATGTTTCAGGTTATAGCGATTTTGGAAGTAAGAAATTAGTCATTCGTCCTGTGAATGGTGGATGGCGCATCGTTGATGAACAATGGAGCAGGCGCTAATGGGCAATACCAAGTACAATGTTCTTTTTATGCGGGATGATGATACCGTTAAACGGTACAGGCTCAGTCCGTTCTGGCTGGGAGTTTTTGTTTGGTTTATTGTTTTATTGGCAGCGTGCGCCAGTGTCGGGGCATGGTCTGGATATAAATTTTGGAATCAAAATGTGGAACTTCGGCAGGATAAGTTGGAATTACAGAAAACCCTTAATGAGGCTTCTGTTCAGCTTGAGCGGTTGGAAAATGTAAATAAAATTTTAGATTCCTATGATCCCAATGAAGTACAATCTCTTTTAGCTTCCGTACCCGTGGAAGAAAAAAAAGTCGAACCAGCTCCTCTTACTGATCTAAAAAAATTACTTTTTTACAAAAATCTTATGCGCGCCGGAGTTGAAAATGTAAAACTCCGTTATTCAGGAGGGAGTCTTGCTTTGAGCTTTGACCTGAATAATTTGCAAACCTCCTCTTCGCTTAGCGGATCTGCAAAGGTTGAGCTTATCGGGAGTAACGGCAAAGGGGAGCATATCAAGGCAAATTCTAATGATATGTCTTTCCATATACAAAGATTCAAAGTTGTCAGAACAAGATTCGCAATGCCTTCCGGGATGTCTTTAAAAGACATGTACGGCCTTCGTTTGATGATAAGTACCACTAATAACGAGTTAATATTCAGTGAAGTATATCCTCTGTCGCGTATTTTTAATTAGCCTTTTTGCGCTAATTTTTGCAGTGTCCCCCGCACAGGCTCAGCATGTGCGTAGTTATACTTTTTTTCAGGGAACACAGTATCCCTTACGTGTTACATGGGTTTTCGGAGATGAGCCCGGACCGACTATTATGGTTCAGGGCGGAGTTCAAGGGGATGAACTTTCCGGCTTTTTCACAGGACAGCTGCTGACCCGCTGTAAGCTTCGCAAGGGTAACTTGATTATTATTCCGCGTGCAAATGAACCTTCAATTCTCCGCCGTGCCCGTCAGATAAATGTGGATCTAAACAGAAGATTCGATAAAGAATATAATAATTTTTATGAGGATCGTCTTGCCAAGGCTATCCGTTTCCTGCTCAATGATGCTGATGGTTTTATCCATCTACATGAAGGTAGTGGTTTCTATAATCCTAAATATATCAGTAAGATGAGAAATCCAAAGCGTTATGGTCAGTCAATGATCATTGATGCGGCAGTATACAAAAATATTCCGCTTGCTGATTTGTGTCAGCGGGCAATTGATAGTCTTAATTCCAAAATTCCCAATAAATCATATTGGTTTACACTTTTCAATACCGATACTTTTGATAAAGCTACCCATTATCCTGAGATGTTGAAATCTCTGACTTGCTATGCTCTTGTTGAACGTGGAATTCCGGCCATGGCTGTCGAAGTAAGCAAAGATATCATGGATCTTGAATGGAAGGTTCGCCAGCAACTGAAGGCAACTGTCTATTTACTTGAGGAATTTGGATTAAAAGTTGAAATTCCCGAATTCTCGTTTCCTGCAGAAGGAAAAAATACCGGCCTAAAAATAATGATCAACGGCAGTCCTCTCTCTGGGAAGAGTGTAAATCTTGTGCGGGGCGGGCCTGTTTCCACTTCCGGTCAGAGTGATGTTATGACTGGTTTGACTTTGGAGCCTGCTGTAGCTGTGTACGCAAGTGATCGTCCAAATCTTAATCTTTTGACAGCACCTCGTATGGCATTGTCTTCTTTTCCCGCTCTTGAAGTTAGCCTTGACGGCAGTAAGATGACAACCACCAAAGTTCGCTGGACCGGACAAAATGAAAATTCACCGGAACCGCACGGTCCTGTTTTTTTGTGCTGGCTCAACGGTGACCCTCATTTTGTGTCTGCTTCAGGCGTTCTTAGTGTTTTGGAAGGGGATCAGTTCATTATTGAAGGCGTTCTCGGGAGCAATAGAGAAGAAGTGCTAAATTTAAAGGGGTTTGTTGCCTCGGCGCAGGTTAACAGTGGACAGGATATCGGGCATGAAATTATTATAGAACCTTCCAATTTTATGGATAAATACAAGCTTAAAAGTGATGATGGCGGAGCTCGCTATAGGATAGCCAGAGAGACTCCGGGTAAGCGCGGGGCAGAGTTTTACCTTTCAGTTTTTCCGCGTATAGTAAAAGCTCTTGAGTTCAGCCGCACGCATGGTCCTGATATGCTTGTAAAATGGGAAAGCGACGCTGTCCGTGAAGTTCCTGCGGATCGTTATGTGCTTAATGAAGCTTGGAGCAATGGAAAGCTTGATAAAATTCAGCCGTTCATTGATCGTATTCCTATTTCATGGGGTGAATCTTTTGATGTTGAATCAGGAAAAGACGTGAAGATAACTCTTCGCCATTCAACAACATTTGAACCTGTCGGCGGTATGATCTTCAGAGGGGCATCTCTGTTACAGACTTCATTGGATTGATTTTAGAAAACCGTATGTGAACCTGTTAAATATGGGTAATAATATGAAAGCTGTACCTGAAAATTGTTATGTTAATCTTCCTCTTATATATATCTATAATCAGCCTGAGTATTTAGATTTATTTATAGAGAAATCAATTCAGCCTGAACTTGGGCTTGATTGTTTTGGAAATGAATGTCTTAGCAAAGACTGGTTGCAATCTATTGGAGACCGGCTTGCAAATGCGGGACTTAAGTGCACCGTACATCTTCCTTTTTTGGATTTGAAACCAGCCAGCCTAAATTCTGCTATCAGGCAGGCATCTATTGATACTTTATGCGGAGCTTTCGAACTCGCAAAAATATTTTCTCCAGAAAGGATGGTCATGCATCCCTCCTTTACTTCGTGGCTTGAAGAGCCTCTTTTTGAAATTTCCTATAAAAATTGTTTGGAAGGTATTAGGCTGTTGAGTGATTCATGGCCTGATCATCCTGTGCTTTGTCTCGAAAATACTTACGAGTATGACCCCGGTCCGCTTTTAAGGATTGTGGAAGATCTGGACCGCGATAATGTTGGTATATGTTTTGATGCAGGACATTGGCATGCTTTTTCCAAGGGATCGGAAAAGAATGATTTTGATTTCTGGTTTGATTCCTTTGCGCCATATCTCAGACATTTGCATCTGCATGATAATAATGGCGTTAAAGACGAGCATCTCGCCTTGGGGCATGGAACCATGAACTGGGAACATATTATTTCCCGCGTGAAAGAGCTGGACCCTTTGCCGTCAATGACTCTTGAGCCTCATAATCGTGACGATTTCGAACTCAGCCTGAAATATTTTCAGGAAAAAATAGTTCCCAAATTGCTTTAGTAGTAATTATAGATTCTTTTAAAGCAAAAAAGGTTCCCGGACAGTCTGTCCGGGAACCTTTTTTTAGGTAGGTATTCCATCAAACTTACATGGAAATTAGTTTTAGAATCCCATCTATTTTATTGAATAAATTTATTGCCGAGAGCTTGCAGTATTAAGTCTTTTTTTTGGGTATTTTTATAATTAATGAGGGTATATACAATGATTTGTATGAAAATAAAACATATTAATTCGGTCTGTGTTTGGTTAAAGTTGCAAATCTTTTAATTGAATTATTAGTATAAGAAGCATGATTGGTTGTGTTTATAATGTTTTTTTTACATATGCCGGAGGAAGAAGAGTGTTAATCGTAGGCGTTGATACAGGCGGAACTTTCACAGATTTTATTTACAAAGATGGCAATTCTTGGGGCGTACATAAGCGTCTTTCAACTCCTCACGATCCTTCTGAATCCGTAATTAATGGTCTTAAATATATTGCAGGTGATCGCCGCGTGCAGGTTGTGCACGGTTCAACTGTCGCAACAAATGCAATACTCGAGCGCAAAGGCGTTAAGACTGCACTTATTAGTAATGAAGGGTTTGAAGATATAGTTCAGATAGGGCGTCAGAATCGTTCGGAACTCTATAACCTGTCATTTTGTAAGAAACCGCACATTGTTCCGCCTGAATTAAGATTCGGGATTACAGGAAGAATTGACCATAATGGGAATGAAGTAGAACCTTTTTCTGAAGATAATGTTCAAGATATCCTTAAAGTAATCAAAGATTCAGAAGTTGAATCTGTCGCAATTTGTCTTCTTTTTTCATATTTAAATCCAGAACATGAGAACAGAATGCGCTCTTTACTTTCTGAAATTGATATTCCTGTTTCAGTTTCGCATGAAATTTTAGCAGAGTTTCGTGAATTTGAACGCACATCCACTACTGTTATCAATGCGTATGTTTCACCGAAAATGACTCGTTATCTGACGCTGCTTCAAGATTTTCTTGATGGATATTCATTACGGATTATGCAGAGTAACGGCGGATCTATCTCCGCTGAAACTGCTATGAATGAGTCGGTAAGGACGATCTTGTCCGGCCCTGCCGGGGGAGCTGTCGGTGCACATGCCATAGGTAAAATGGCTGGGTATGATAAGCTTATTACCTTTGATATGGGGGGCACTTCATCTGATGTTGCGCTTATAAACGGCGAACTGCCTTTGACTCTTGAATCTGCGATTGAAGATTATCCTGTTAAAGTTCCCATGATCGACATCCACACGGTCGGCGCAGGTGGCGGTTCCATTGCCCGTATTGATGCCGGTGGTTCGCTGACTGTCGGACCTGAAAGTGCCGGAGCTGATCCCGGTCCTATCTGTTATGGTAAGGGCAGTGAAATCACGGTTACAGATGCCAATCTATATCTCGGAAGACTTATCCCTGACCGTTTTCTAGGCGGCGAAATGTCACTTAAGACCGATAAACTGAATGGTGCAATGGAAAGAATGGCTGCGGAGGCGGGGCTCAGTCCCGTTGAGCTTGCGGAAGGAATTCTCGATATCGCCAACACTAACATGGAACGTGCGATCAGAGTTATTTCGGTTGAACGCGGTTACGATCCTCGTGAATTTACCATGTTTGCATTCGGCGGAGCGGGTGGAATGCACTGCGCTTTTCTCGCAAAGATGCTTTCGATTCCTAAGTTGTTTATTCCGAATAATCCGGGCATTCTTTCAGCAGTGGGTATGGTTATGGCTGATGTTATTAAGGATTACTCGCTGACGGTTATGCGTAATCAGCATAATACCACTGCGGATGATCTTGAAAATTTGTTTGCTCCGCTTGAAGATCAGGGGCGTGCGGCACTTGAAGATGAAGGGTTCGCATCGCAGGATATAACTGTCGAACGATTTTTGGATATGCGCTATCAAGGGCAGTCTTTTGAGATAATTGTGCCTTTCGGCGGTGACTGGATTGAAGCATTTTCTCAGCTTCACGAACATAATTACGGCTATCGTAATGATGCTAAAACCGTAGAAATAGTCAACATCAGGCTTAGAACGAGGGGAATGCCGACTAAACCGGAATTTCCTGAAGCCGCTGAACTTACTGCGCAGATGCCGGATGATGCTGTAATAGGGACAACCGAAACTGTTTTTGATTCTACACTTATGAAAACCCGCATTCTGGATAGAGAAAAGCTTCTGCCCGGTAACAAGGTTGATGGGCCTGCCATCATTATTGAATACAGCTCCACCTTAGTTATTCCACCTTTCGCAAAAGGTGAAGTTGATGCTTACGGCAATTTAATTTTTGATATTGAGTAATCCGGGAGGTATATTAAAATGAATGTGAATCCAATCCTCCTAGAGGTGTTTAAAAACAGGTTTGCGGCAATTTCCGAAGAAATGGGGGTAACGCTCACAAGAACTGCTTTTTCTCCCAATATAAAAGAAAGGCGTGATCTTTCCTGTGCGGTCTTCGATAGCAAGGGCGATATGATCGCGCAGGCGGCTCATATTCCGGTTCATTTAGGTTCCATGCCTCTTTCGGTTAAAAGTGCCATTGATAATGTCACGTTTATTGAAGGCGACATGGTTATGCTTAATGATCCGTTCAAGGGCGGAACTCATCTGCCTGACATAACTCTCGTAGCGCCTGTCTTTTTCAGCGGTTCAGATAAACCTGATTTTTACGTTGCCAACCGTGCCCATCATTCTGATGTGGGTGGTATGGCGAGTGGGTCCATGCCTCTTTCTACTACACTTTATCAGGAAGGAATAATTATTCCACCTATTAAGATTGTTGAGAATGGTGAAATAGTTAAATCCGTGATGGCTTTAATTTTAAACAACGTACGCACTCCTGATGAACGTGAGGGTGATTTTTCAGCGCAAATCATGGCAAATATTACAGGTGTACGCAGGCTGAACGAGCTTATTTCAAAGTACGGGCTTGATACGGTCGATTTTTATGCAGCAAGTCTTAATGATTATGCTGAAAAAATTACACGGCACACAATCGAATCCATTCCTGACGGTGTCTACAAATTCACTGATTACATGGACGGCGACGGCATGGATTGCTTTAATGTGCCCATCAGTGTGATTTTAGAAGTGAAGGGAGATATGGCAAAGCTTGATTTCACAGCTTCCGGTGATCAGGTCACAGGCAGCGTTAATGCTGTCCGCTCAATTACGCTTTCAGCTGTGCTTTATGTTTTCCGTTCGCTTATAGAAGGGGACGTGCCAACCAACGCGGGTATTCTCAGGCCGCTCGAAATAATCACTCGTAAAGGTTCTATCCTCGATGCAAATTTTCCTGCCGCTGTCGCAGGAGGCAATGTCGAAACTTCCCAGCGGGTTGTGGATGTTGTTTTAGGCGCGTTGGCAGAAGCTATTCCGCAGAGAATCCCCGCTGCCAGTCAGGGAACCATGAACAATATGACCATCGGCGGTATGGATGAACGTACGGGCAAACCTTTTGCCTATTACGAGACACTGGCCGGAGGTATGGGCGGTTCCGCGTCCTGCCGTGGTGAGCATGCGGTTCATTCACATATGACCAACACACTTAATACCCCCGTTGAAGCTCTTGAATATAGTTATCCGTTTCGCGTAAAGACTTACTGCGTGCGTAAAAATACAGGCGGAAAGGGGCAGTTCCCCGGTGGTGACGGTCTTGTGCGTGAGATTGAATTATTATCGAGTTGTGAAATAACGGTACTTTCCGAGCGTAGAATCAATGCTCCGTACGGTTTGCAAGGTGGCGGAAACGGTACGCCCGGTCGCAATGTTCTCATTAGTGATGGTAAGGAAATCGAGAAGCCCGGTAAGTTTCACACCCCGCTTAAAAAGGGCGATGTTATCCGCATAGAAACTCCGGGCGGAGGCGGTTGGGGGAAGTAGATTTTAGTGGGTTAGTAGTAATGTTAAGTAGATTTTTTATTAATTAAAGTTAATTGTGCTGTCGGAGGCCTTAAAAGAATGAAAAATATATTTAGTAAAGCGATAGTTAGAACTCCGGCTCATAATTTGGGACATGGTTTGACCGAGGCAGGACTAGGCTGTCCTGATATGGAGCTTACTCATATTCAGCACCGGGATTATATAAAATATTTCGAAAGCAAAGGGATTGCTGTGACGGTTCTTGATGCCGTGGAGGATTTTCCTGATTCGGTTTTTGTAGAAGATACAGCTGTAATGATACCTATAGATGGCGGAGTTGCGGCTTTTTTGACTTGCCCGGGGGCGCAGTCACGGCGCGGCGAAGTGGAACGGATTAAGCCTGTTCTTTCATCGATTGCTGATGAAGTTTATCAGATGGAAGGGGACGGACTCATGGAGGGCGGCGATATCCTTCTCATGGGGAATACTTTTTTTGTGGGTATAGATTCGCGTACTAATTATGCAGGATTTGAGCAGTTTGAAAAAGTTGCTCGTAAATTCGGTTATAAATGCGTTCCTGTTCCCTTCGATAACGGAATGCCGCATCTTAAGACTGAATTATCCACTCTGGACGATGAAACCCTTATTATGAGCAACCGTTTTTCCATGCGGGATGAGTTTTCAGGGTATAGAAGGCTGGTTGTTCCCACTGGAGAGGAATATGCCGCCAATTGCTTATATATGGGTAATTGCTTGCTGGCCCCGGCAGGTTTCCCTGCCTCAGCTGAAATGCTTGATAAAAACGGGTTCAGTCCCGACTATATTGATATGTCGGAATTCAGAAAGATGGACGGTGGACTGACCTGTCTCTCTTTGCGTTGGTAGCCTGAAAGGTTAGAGCACTATTTTTTCAAGAGCGTCCTGCAAAATTTCTTCATAACTTTGATCTGAGCGGACAATGTGATGCGCTGCGTTCATGAAGCTCGGCTCAAATCTGTTGAGCATGAGAGAAATTTGTTCGCGTGCATCTTCGGATCTGTCTGAAGCGTTTAGTAAGGTCATGAAATCAGACATGATGTAGAGTACTTTTCCATTGTCTTTCAGGAGATTGCGATTTTTTTCTGAAAGAGCGGCTCCGCGGGGGAGGCTGACAATCTGGTTGTCTTTAGCCGCCGCTTCTATGATGGCAGGATTTCCGTCATTTCTTTTAATGATAACAACTTCTCTGCCAAGTTTTTTAGCAATATCCGCCGCGATGGATTTTCTCAGGTCATCATTCAGCGAAAAAATGAAAACATTTCCAGATTCCCGCCCGCCTATAACTATGTCTTTATCCTTGCCGGAAAAAAGAACTTTTTCCCTTTTAGGCTCACCTATTTGGTATTCAATATCGATCATTTCATTTGGTGTTGTCATGGTATGGCTCCTGATGCGGATTATTTTTGTTTGCTCGCAACTGTCTAATCATTTCACTTAGGCGCGGCAAGACTGATATTCTATTTAAGGGGTTACGCTTTACGAATGAAATGTACTGTGCGTTTGTATTGCTCGTCATCAGGAAGTTCTTTTGAAAGATAAGTTACCTTCCATTTTTTGGCAAAAAAGTTTTGTGCGAAATCAAGCAGGCTGAAAAATCCGTTTTTGATTTGCGCCTGCGGGTATAGTTTCAGAAATTCGTCTTCAGACATGCCGAAATGTCTTTTCACCAGATACAGCGGGCGGAAAGTTAAAAGCATTTCTGACTTGCTTCTACTTTCAAGACCTTTGAGTATGGGGATTAAAAAGCCATTTGAAATATTAATTTTGCCGAGAATGTCGATAAGCATGCCCATATCAAAAGTGCGTGTAGCCGGCTCGGAAGCGAAGTTACATGTTTCAAATTCTACTCCTTCAATATTATAGAGCGCCGCGAGTTTTTTTGCTCCCTTGATAACTTTAGGTTCCATATCATAACCCACGACTTCTTTTGCGCCTCGCTCGTGTGCATAGAAAGTGAAATGTCCAAGGTTGCACCCTAGATCGCATACTGTTTTTCCTGTGAAATCAAGCTCAGTAAATTCAGGATCTATTCCGTCAATATCATGCCCGACTCCGCCACTCAGTTTGTTTCTTTCAAAGTCGTAAAGAGGTCTCCAGATTATGTCCTGTCCCACTTCTTCTACAATTTTTTTAATTTCGGCATTTGGAGTCATATATAATCTCTGTTTTTTAGCTGAGGTGCGTGCTTTTTTAATAGAACTCAAGGCGTTTGCTTCTTGTTCTGTTTAATTTCCGATTCTGGGTATAACTGTATTGCAATAGTAACTCAAGAACCTGATTCGGATTGCATGGTTTTTTAATGCGTGCTACTCCAAATTCCCTAATCAGGAGATGTTTTTTGCAACATATCAGTGAACCTTTTGTTTCAGGTGAATCTTTAATTCATGCTTCTCATCCCGGATTCCGGGTTATTTGTGCATTGCTTTTTTCCCTTGTCGGGGCATTGGTTATGACGCTTCCTGCCGCGATAATGGTTTTTATCTCCGGTATCCTTTTCGTGTTTTCTGCCCGTCTGCCCATGTTCAGCCTTATGAAACGTTTGCTTTATGTGAACGGATTTATTTTTTTTCTGTGGCTGTTTCTACCTTTCTCCCGTCCCGGCGATCCTGTTTTTTCTGTGGGGCCTTTCACAGCTACAGCCGAGGGCATCTTATATGCCGCAGTTATCACCTTGAAATCGAACGGGGTTGTTCTGGCGGTCACATCACTTATTTCAACCATGCCTGTGCAGTTGATGGGGGCAGGTATGCAGTCTGTGAAGTTTCCCGATAAACTTTGTCGACTGTTTTTATTCACATGGCGATATGTGCATGTCATGGGTGAAGAGTATGACAAGATGAAGCGCGCTGCCGTTATGCGCGGTTTTGCCCCGCGTAACAGCATGAGGACTTACCGCACCTATGCATGGCTACTGGGAATGCTTTTGGTGCGAAGCTGGGACAGGGCGCAGGTTGTGTGGCAGGCAATGCTTTGCCGCGGATTCACCGGAAAATTTTATACTCTTAATGTTTTTCAAGTCAGGCCGTCTGATTGGTTACTTTTGGGGATGACCGTTCTATTTGCATGTGCTTCTATTGTTCTTGAGCTGTATAAAGTTGAGGTGTTTTGGTGAGTTATCCGATTTTTTCTTTGCGTGATATAAATTTTGTTTATCCCGGTGGGAACGAAGTTTTAAAGGGCGTAAATTTTGATTTGCACAGCGGCGAAAAAGTTGCGCTTACCGGACATAACGGAAGCGGTAAAACAACTATGCTTCATATTATTATGGGGCTGTTGAAGCCTACATCCGGGCAGGTTCTTTTTAAAGATCGCGAAATGAAAACCGAGAAAGATTTCAGAGAACTGCGTAAA
Organism: Maridesulfovibrio ferrireducens; assembly: GCF_900101105.1. Taxonomy (NCBI): domain Bacteria; kingdom Pseudomonadati; phylum Thermodesulfobacteriota; class Desulfovibrionia; order Desulfovibrionales; family Desulfovibrionaceae; genus Maridesulfovibrio; species Maridesulfovibrio ferrireducens. The sequence goes on along the minus strand of NZ_FNGA01000005.1, from coordinate 147,645 downwards.
GGTGTGGGGCTTCTTTTTCAGCAGGCGGATGATCAGCTTTTTTGTCCTACAGTTATTGAAGACGTTGCCTTCGGTCCCTTGAATTTGGGGAAAAATCCTGACGAAGCTCGCGAAATTGCAAAATATGTGCTTTGCCTGCTCGGTCTTTCGGGGTATGAAGAAAGAGTGGCTTACCGTTTGTCCGGCGGTGAAAAGAAACTGGTATCACTTGCGACGGTTCTTGCCATGCAGCCGGAAGCTTTGGTGCTCGACGAGCCGACTAATGATCTTGATCCTTCGATGCGGGACAGGCTTGCTGATATATTATGTTCGCTGGATGTCGCTATGCTTGTTGTTTCGCATGATCTTAATTTCTTGAAGAAAGTTACCAGTCTGGAATATTCTTGTCATGATGGCGCTGTGCTTAAGGAAGCCTCGGTATTCAGCAAAGATAAGAGTTATATGAATTGCAAAGTGTAGTTTTATTTAAGGGGGAAATGTATGTCCAAGTTTAAATTGCTTCTATTAGTTGTTGTGGCGCTTTTGTTTGTATCCGGTTGTTCCGATGATAATAAAATGACTATGAAAGTAGCTGCAAGCGCATATACTTCGCATGTTGCGCAAACCTCTTCCACTCCTTTTATAGGTGCGTGGGGCGATGAACTGAAACCGGGTATGAAGGCTATCGCAGTTTCAAGGGATTTGATTAAAAAAGGATTGGTTCGCGGAACTGCTGTTAAAATTGAAGGTCTCGAAGGCAAGTATTTAGTTAAAGATAAAATGAATAAGCGCTGGACTGATAAGATTGATATATACATGGGACTTGATACCAAAGCCGCTAAGGATTGGGGCAAAAGGGAAGTTACTATTGAATGGGAAAATATCAAAAGTTAACGAGAATATTTTTTCAGATAACGGTAGAATATGAAGCGTGTTCCGGTTGCGGAGCACGTTTTTTACATGAAAAAGCAGCACAGGCTTAATTAATCAAGAAATACTTTTTGAATCCTCTCTCAACCTCTTTATTTTTTCAGATGATTTACGTAAGGATGAACTTCGCGACGAATTTTTGATTTTTTTCACATTACTAACCGTATGATTAATGGAGCCTTACTTGAGCGAGCGTAAAAGAAATCCTCAGCAGAGCATTCGAGCACACTGTTTGTGGTGCATGGGTGGAAGTTCTCAGCTTGTCAGAGAATGTCTGGACGAGAGTTGCGCACTTTATCAGCTTAGAGGACCTAAATCCGATGAAGCTGAGCGAGTTTGTCTGCGTACAATAAGAAGGCATTGTCTTGCTTGCACTGTGGGAGACAGGCAGGCTATTCGAGCATGTCCTGAAAAGGAATGTGTTCTCCGTCCTTACCGGTTCGGGGTTCATCCCAGAACGATTAAGAGAAGGAGAAAAAGGCAGGTTGAGAAAAATCATCTGATGCTGCCCGGTATGTAGGCGGTCCAGCCGTTGTCCGTTAAAGCAGGCCGAAAAGAGTCATTTCTTCCACAATCTTGTCTTTAGTGAGAGGCTTAATTATAAAGCTTGTTGAGTTTCCTCGCAGATATGTTTCCGATATCTGTTCTTCGTCATCCAGAACTGTCATGATTATTGGAATTTCTTTGCTTAATTCCAAACCTTCTTTTTGTTCTATTTCTCTTATCTTACGCAAAGCATGCGGTCCGTCCAGCGAGCCTCTTTTAGATTTTATGAAAATAGCGCTGAAAAAATCATTCTTTTCTAAAGAATCTGTGAAAGCTTTAACCGCTTCATCTCCATCACTGACAATATGACATTTACCGTGATTCTGTATTGTTTTTGTTATGAGCTCACGGTGTAATTCATTGTCGTCTGCAATGAGAAATTTCATACCCAGCCTCCGGCAGTTCCTGTTAAAAAATTGTTAACAGTGTTTTAAAGATGCGTGCAGGTTATATAGCACGCGCCGCAGACTGGGTCTAGCTGTGATTATTTTTAGTTTATCTGTCTGATTCTTTCATGGACAGGGCTATTCTTTTGCGTGCGAGATCTACTTCCATTACTTTAACAAGAACGGCCTGACCGGGGTAGACTACATCGGAAGGGTTGCGTACGAAGTCGTCGGTCAATCTGCTGATATGTACCAGTCCATCCTGATGTACTCCCACATCAACAAAAGCTCCGAAGTTTGTTACATTAGTAATAATGCCATTCAGCATCATGCCTTCTTTGAGGTCTTGAACTTCTTTTACGTCATCATCAAACTGGACAAGTTCGAATTGCTTGCGTGGATCGCGGCCCGGTTTTTCAAGTTCTTTCAGAATGTCTTCGAGAGTCGGCAGTCCCAGATCGTCGGAGATATATTTTTCAAGATTGATCTGTTTCCTGAGTTCCGGTGATGTTATAAGGTCGGAAACGCTGGCATCAAGATCTTTAGCCATAAGCGCGACAGTCTTATATCGTTCAGGGTGAACGGCGGTTTCATCAAGTGGGTTTTCAGCATTTCTGATGCGCAGGAATCCGGCGCATTGCTCATAAGCTTTAGGTCCGAGTCTCGGGACTTTCATAAGAGCCTTGCGGGAAGCAAAAGGTCCGTTCTCGTTTCTCCATTTGATGATATTCGCGGCAATGGTTGCGCCGAGGCCCGAAACTGATTCCAAAAGTTTGGCGCTGGCCGTATTTAATTCAACTCCGACCATATTTACGCTGGATTCAACAACTCTGGTAAGACTTTCAGCCAGTTTTTTCTGATCAACATCATGCTGGTACTGTCCGACTCCGATGGATTTAGGATCAATTTTAACCAGTTCAGCCAGCGGGTCCATAAGTCTGCGTCCGATGGAGACTGCGCCGCGCACTGTGATATCATAATCAGGAAATTCTTCTCGCGCTATGGGCGAGGCTGAATATACGGATGCACCGGATTCGTTAACCATTATGATCGGCAGTGATTCGGGTAGATCCAGCCCTTTGATGAACTGCTCGGTTTCGCGTCCGGCAGTACCGTTGCCTATGGCGATTGCTTCGATGGAATATTTTTTAACAAGAGCTACAACTTTTTCAGCCGCCTCTTTCTTTTTGCCTTCTGAAGTTACGGGGTAGATAGTATCGTTGTGCTTAAGTCCGCCCTGTGCATCCAGACAGACAAGCTTTGCGCCTGTTCTGAATCCGGGGTCGAGAGCGAGAATATTTTTACTGCCGAGCGGCGGGGCGATCAATATTTCTTTAAGATTTGAGGCAAAAACTTTGATGGCCTCGGTTTCAGCTTTTTCCAGAAGGTTGGAACGAAGCTCTGTTTCCATCTGCGGAGCAAGCAACCGTTTATAACTGTCGACAGCGGCTTTTTCCACCTGTTTTGATGCCGCAGAAGTAGACTTCACAATGTTGCGGCTAAGGGTATCAAATCCTTCTTCTTCGGGGGGACGGAAGGATACTTTTAAAAATTTGTCTCTTTCACCGCGAAGCATGGCAAGGATTCTATGTCCGGCAGCCTTTCGCGCTGGTTCGTGCCAGTTAAACCAGTCTCTGAATTTGGAAGCTTTATCTGCGGATTCAGCGGCAAGTGCAGTCTTCGTAGCGTGGGATTCAAGTGTAGCCTTGCTTTCAAAAAGAGAACGTATAGATTGTCGCAATCCCATATTTTCGGCTATTCGTTCCGCTATTATGTCGCGCGCTCCGGCTAATGCGTCTTCAATGGTTTCTACCCCTTTATCGGCGGATATGTAACTTTCCGCTTCTTTTTCGGGCTCACATTTTTGCGCAAAAATTTTAACAGCGAGAGGTTCAAGACCTTTTTCAATAGCAGCTTGCCCTTTTGTTTTACGCTTGGGCTTGTAAGGCATATACAAATCTTCCAATTGCCGCATACTCTTGGCTGCATTAATTTTACTGCGTAACTCATCAGTAAGTTTTCCCTGCTCTTCAATCGAATTAAGAACGGTTTCACGTCTTTTATCAAGTTCATTAAGCTTACCTAGAAGATCGCTGACAGCCTCCACTGCGACTTCATCCATACTGCCCGTAGCCTCTTTACGGTAGCGGGAGATAAACGGAATAGTAGCGCCTTCCTCAAGAAGAGCAGCAGTAGCTTGTACATTTTTAACAGGTAGATTCAGTTCGGAAGCGATGCGAGATATATTAGCAGTGGTCATTTATTCAGCCATTTTTAGTTGTTTATTGAGTATTGATACAGAATCAGTCAACCCAATCACTTTCGCTTGTTAACCGTTTTCAGTCAATGTTGTTTATACATCCACATCCACATCAACATCCCCGCCAGCGAAACCGATTGGATCGGGGGTTATGAATCTGCCGATGGCCTCTTGCAAAAAGGTCTCGGTTATGGTTTCTGCTTTTTCAAACGAGTTCTGATCAAATGGAAACTACGCCTGCCAAATACAAATATACCGTGGACAATTATCTGTAAAATTAGGAAAAAAACGAAAGACAACACAAAACTATCCCAAGGATACTGTTGATAAACTAGTCCCATAGATACTCCGACAGATGAGAATATATATTCATGCCCAGCAAACCCTAAAGCTGCTGCTAAATAAGCCCATATACGTCTTTTAGATATCATATAAACGACAATGCAACTCAATGGAAATGTGGTCATAAATTCTATTTCCTCAAGGGGAAACAATAGATGACCACTAAATTTTCCCAAATTTCCTATAAAAAATGATAACAATATATCCATTCAATTTATCCTAAAGGCAGACCATGCTAGCACAGCCTGCCCCGCGTTATTAGTGAACTGTTACTTTAACTTTATTTTTTGTTTTTCTGAAATTTTTAAAAAAAGTCCTATCCTTATCACCTATATCAATGCACCCAGCTGATCCTTTTGTGTCCCCTCCATGGATATAAAAGCCGTCTCTTCCGTGAGTGTCTGTTTCATTAGAAGGATGGAGTGGAACTCGTCCATGCCCCCAGTCTCCTCCAATAATTCTTCGTTTCAAATAACTTAGTCCCTCAACTTCAGAGATTTCTTTAGGATCAGCTTCGTACTCGCCACTTGGGATCGGACCTTTGTTTTTTATTGTTTGATCCGTTTCACCGGGCCGTCCTGAAGTATATTTGTAAGTCTCTCGGGGACCATCGTCAGAATAAATTTCAAGGGTTTTATTTCCGTGATAAGCACGAAGCTCTTTAACTAAATATGAATCGTCTTTTTCAGAATCTTCTCTTCCTTTCTTTTTAGTATTTTTCTTCCGATTTTTTTCTTTGTAATCTCGATCAGCTCCGGCAAGCTTGCTACGTGTATTTGTTTTAGTCTGATCATCTTTTTCGTTCTCCTCACTCTCCCCAGCCAACCCCGTCCGATCCACAAAATTAATAGGATCATCCAAACAAAAACCATAAACATCCACATCTCCGCCAGCAAAGCCGATTGGGTCAGGAGTTATGAATCTGCCGATGGCGGGGTCGTATTCGTTTAAAAACTAGTTCATTAAAGCTGGTTCAACTGTGCAAATAATAGAACCTGAATATTTACTAAAAGACTTTAACGGATTGACTGCTTCCAGCACCAAAACTAAATCATCTCCTGCTTCGGGAAAAGGTAAATTAAACCTCAACAGGAGAGCAGAAAGGGGCCCTTCACTAGATGCGCAATAGTGGGCTGTGTTTGAAGGGGATTTAGTTATTCCTTCTTCTAAAATTTTTCCTCTAGATGTAAATTTATAATTTAAAGCACCCTTTTCTGAAAAAAAACATTTTTTATCATTTTTAGGTATTGATATTAAAAGGTCATACTCTGTCTTATATTTAAAGCTGATTGGTATCAGCAAACGCTCCCCTTTTATGGACGCATCAAAAGAACCTTCAAAAATGCTTTTATAGTACTGGTCAGACATAAAGTATGCTTGGAAAACATTAGTGTTATAAATGGAAGACATTACAATCAAGATAACGCTTAAAACGGCAAAACGCTTCACATAACCTCCTACATGGGGGGAGGTTATGTGACCTTCCCCCTTATGTTGCGAAATCATTTCGCGATTATTTTTTTTGCTGTAGCCTGCTACTTTCCTCTGCTACAGCTTCAGTATAACTTTGGCAGTTATGCCCCAGTCCTATATATTTACCTTTTTTATATTGCCCCGTTTTGTCGATGTTTTTTTCTGCTTGCCGCATGATGACATCATCATAGTGTTTTCCTATAGGTGTGTCCTTGCCCGTTTCGTCATGAATAATGCCTCTTTTAGAGAAACCTGAATTAGTCTCCTCCCCTTTGTTTTCATTCGCCTTGTCATATTTTATATATTCATGCTTAAGTTTAATATTTGCAGCATCAACAATTTGGTCTGCGACGTCTTCAAAAGGAGCTAACATCATCCCCTGTGGGGTTCTTTTAAGTGCTTTTTTTAGGTTTTTAACAACGGAATCATCTAAAAATTCAAGCCCTTTTAATCTTCTTTCATAAACTTGAGCCAACCCCGTCCGATCCACAAAATTAATAGGATCATCCAAACAAAAACCATAAACATCCACATCTCCGCCAGCAAAGCCGATTGGGTCAGGAGTTATGAATCTACCAATGGCTGGATCGTATTCACGATATCCGAAGTGAATCAATCCAGTGTCTTTATCGATCAATCCTGCGGAGAACCCCACGCAAGTATCAAATTTTTCATTACTATCGAATAGCAGATTGCCAAACGAATCATATATAATCCGCTTTACCTCATTACCCCTTTCATCCGCAACCATGAAGATTGAACCGACCTGATCGGTCGCGAAATAAAAGGTTTTTCCTTCGTAAGTCATTGCAACTGGATCGCCTTCTTCGTCATACGTGAATACTTTGGGGCGTAAGCCTTCGGCATCCGTGACAGCGATTAAAGTAGTCAAATCCTGCCAGAGATATTTTTCTACAGTTTTACCGTTAATTGATTTAGAAATCCTTTTTCCCGCAGGGTCAGAGGTATATTCAACCCTGCGCCCATCCGGCAATACAACTTCATGCAACGGCCCTGACTCCAAGTACGAATAACGAGTAATCTTTCCAAGCTCGTTTTTTTCAATCATACGGCCTTGGTTGTCGTAGAAATATTTTACGTTGCCATCTGCGATAAGTTGTAATCTGCTGTTATACTTTAACAGTTGCGGTTTTGTGTGCCGAGTTTCCGAGGTAAGCCTTTCACCATATTTACCGTACTGATATTGCTCGATGATGGATTCATCGCAAAGAACTTTGCTGAGTCTACCGCCATTGTCGTATTCATATTCGCGCATTATGGCTTTAGGGGCGAGTGCCAGTGCTTTTTGAATAATTCTGCCGTTCTCATCTCTTTCAGTTGCAAGCAAAGAAAAAGGAGCTTCCATTCCGGGAACAATAAACGGCTTAGTTTCAAATTGTTCGACCGCTTCCATATCCACGGAATCTCGTTTCTGCTCATCTACAATATTTTGCCCCGTGCCTGTCTCGGGTTGACGGGGCTGATTCATTGCAATTTCAGTCAGCAATTCTTGCCCGTACTCAGTTTTGCGAAGTTCCTGAGCGAGTGGAAGTTCTGGATTTTTCATCATGAACTGCGCGTGAAGTTGGCGTTTAGCATTCTTCTGTCTTTCCTGAATCTGTTCCATTTGTCTTTTTCGTTGCTCCCAAAGACTTCGGCGTTCAGGTGGCATCATGCTTGGATACATTTTTTCATCATTGGAAAATTCTGCAAAAAGGCTCGACATGTCTTCAGGATCAAGCTCTTCACCAAGTCCTACGTTTTGCATGACCTCATACATTTCTTCGAGTTGGGCTTCCGGCTTCATGGATTTGCCATACAAGCGAGCACCTGCTGACAATTCTCCGCGATCTTTTTTACGTAACCAATAAGAGTTTAATCTGTTCACAAGGTTCTCCCTTTCTTTATTGCCTGCCCGACAAAACACAGACCTGCTCTGCGTTTAAACGGCATGGCGGTTTCGCCTATAAAGAAAGGATATTGGACAAAGCGGACATGAATAAGCCGACTCAGGTCCGGGCTTTAAAAAAGATCAAAAAAAACAGCCCCGACACATAATGCGTCGGGGCTGTTTTTTTGAAAGCGATTTAAATATTGAGATCTATTCTATGTCAGATTCTTCTTTTGCCAGCTCTTCCGGGCTGAGAGACCAGAAAGGTTCTCCGTTCTTTGTCAGGCGGAATTTATATTTACGTTCTTCTCCGGCCTTGAGCTTTGCGGCTACGTATTCATATTCACCGTCGATTTCTATTAACACTCCGTAAACTTTTACGGTTACGCCCGGTCTCAGGTCCGTGATTCTTGGTTCTACGAAATCTTTAGGTCCTAGATGGACAAGGACTTTTTCTCCGTCTTCTTTATCTTTGACTAATATTCCGATCCCTTCTGCCATTCCGTCCAAGGGGGTGATGTCGACAATTTTAAGCAATCTTCCTTTGAAAACGTCACGATCTGTATTGTCGTAAAGCTTGTCGTATTTTCCGCCTTTTTCCCATCCTTTGATGTCCATATCGGAAGCACATGCAGCAGTTGCTGCCAGAATGGTCAGGCAGAGTAATGTTAATAATTTCAAACTAACTTTCTTAAGCACTTAAAAGCTCCTTTTTAGGTCTATTTCTTTTCAGACAACCACTTACTGAATGCAAGCAGGTTGATTTTTTTCGCATCAGCAAAAGCTTGTCCCCGCAAAAAATCTGTCTTGATAAATTCGACTATCATCTGTTTTGATTTTCTATTGATCAAAAAGGCTCTGATGTAGTCCGATCTGGAATATGAAGAACCTTGATCCACAGTGCCGCCGTTGTCTGCGCTGATAACATAGAGCAATGCAAAGTCAGCATCTGTATTGCCGAGAACTTTTAAAACTTCATCAATATTCGGTTCATATTTACCGTATTTTTTTCTTACCCACAACTTTTGGTTATCCACGTTTTCAAGAACAGGAATGTTGCCCCCGTTAACTGAATAGGCTGAGTTGGAGAAAACAAAAGCGCCGGATTGTTTACAAGCTTTTTTCAAAGCCTGTGTCATTGTCCAGCGGTGTTTCATTGTAAAGTCCATAGTGTCTGCCCGCCACGGCAGAAGGGCAACCTTATATATTTTACCACCTGTCTCGAAAGGGGTGTCATAGCCGGCTGCGGCTGTGCAGGATATAAACGTCATTAACGCGAGCAGTATTAGTAGTAATTTTTTCATCGGTAATCCTTTGTATAGATTGTGATATCTGCAATTTACATTGAGGATGAAAATAAGTCTACTGCTGACACTCATATTAGGCTTGGCCCCGAATGGATTTGTCGTTACACTCCGATTTGTTACAAAATTGGAGGTATTTAGATGTCCGGAGTTAAAAAGCCTCAAAAGTTATCCAGAAGAGGGTTTCTTTTCGGCGGATTCAGGCCCAAGGATGACAAGGAACAGATTCAGAGTGCGGCAAAGCCTATAGCTGCGACTGAAGTTGACCTTGATGTTCTTGCCGCCGCAAATGTTGCTTATGAAAGCAAAAGGTATTCTGAAGCCGCAGATAAATATAAAGATTTTATTAAGTCAGAGCCTCACAATGCAAATGCCAGAAAAAGATACGGGCACAGTCTGTACCTGTGCGGAAAGTTTATTCAGGCGAAGGTGGAGCTTGAGCGGACTATTAAAATATTAGGTGAAGATAATTTTTCTTCACTATATTTAGGTTTAGTTTTTTGTCGTATCGGCAACGGGGATAAAGTTCTGTCTGTATGGAAAGGATATTTTAATCCTGAAAAAATTGATGTGCAGCGCGAAGTTAATTTGCAGATGGCACTAATTGAAAGTGATCCTGAATTTTCACTGGAAGACGCCGCCGATATGGTTGAAAAAGTCTTAAGCGAAAGTCTCGGATAGTTTTACTTCGTGGCAAGTTCGCCAAGCCGTTTAAGACCTTTCTGAATTTTGTCGCTCCAGAGGGCTCCGCTGCTGAGTCTGATGTAATTTGAAAAAGCATCGCGGGTTGAAAATACAGAGCCGGGTATTATTCCGATTCCTTCCTCTCTGGCCTTGAAAAAAAGATCTATACCATCTGTTCCGGCAGGAAGTTCTACCCATAGAACAGAGCCTCCTTTCGGATCGGTGACCTTTGTCCCTTTGGGGAATGACAGGGCTATCTCCGTGCGCATTTTATTCATTTGTTCTTTCATGGCCGAGCGCAGTTTTTTGAGATGGCGGTCAAAATGAGCTTCTCTCAGGTATCTGGCTATAGCCATCTGAGTAGGGGAGGCGCAGGATACGTTTGTAGTGGCTTTTATTTCCATGGCCTTCTCGAGATAACGGCCCGGAGCCAGCCAGCCTACGCGGTATCCCGGGGCAATGGTCTTGGAAAAAGAGGAACAGAGCAGTACTCCGCCCTTGCGGTCAAAAGATTTGAAGGTTCGCGGTCTGGTATCTCCGAAATAAATATCTCCATAAACATCATCTTCAACCAGTGGAATATTTTTTTCAGCGAGCAGTTCAACTATTTCTTTTTTTGCATGGTCGGGAGTAAGGCCGCCGTCAGGATTGTTGAAATTGGGTGAAAGAATACAGGCTTTCAGGTCGAATTTTTTTACTGCCGCGGAGAACTCTTTCGTGTTTATTCCGTTTTTAGGACACGAAGGAATTTCTATTGCACGCAGTCCAAGGCTTTCTACCAGTTGCAGGAAACAATAATATGTGGGCGACTGAATAAGGACTAAATCACCGGGGCGGGTGAGTGTGCGCAGGGATATATATAGTGCTTCCATTGCTCCGGTGGTGATTATCAGGTCTTCGGCTGTTAAATTGGAACCGCAGTCCACCGAGCGGAAGGCAATCTGTCTGCGCAGTTGCATATTACCGGAAATGGATTCGTAATTTATTGAGAGATCCGGGTTTTCTCTGATTACAGCGCTCATTATCTTCGAGAGGTGTTTTGTAGGCAACAGCTCACTACTGGGGCAGACAACTCCCAGCGGCAATAAATTTTTATTCCCTACAGTCTCAAGAGCGGTTTGAATCAATTTGTTTTTGGTGACGGTGTGCGGTTCAAGTTTTTGGGCTGTGTTAACCAAAGGCGTAGGAATCTTGCGGAATTCGCTGCGTACAAAATATCCGGATCTGGGACGGGATTCTATTAATCCTCTTTTTTCCAGCTCTTCATAAGCATGGCTGACCGTTGAAATTGATACTTTGAGGTTTGTACTCATCTGTCTCAGAGAAGGAAGCTTGTCTCCGGGAACTAAATCTCCAGCAATGATATGTTTGGAGATTTCCTGCTCAACCTTTTTGTATCTGTATTCGTCTTCGCCACGCTGACTTGTCATATTTTGAGTCCTGTTTTGTTAATCTGTTATGATTCAGATTTATATAAACTGTGTCTGTACTGGTTACAGATTGTATGTTCTTTTATAGTTGTCTTCAAGGAAAATTTTAGTCTTGATTTTTTGAGTATTAATGTCGCTGGAGGTAAGTGTGGAATCCGTAATGAGTTCCCGTAAAATGAGATTTAATGACGTATTGATGTCGGCAATGAAGCAGGCTCTGCCTATTGTGCTTGGCTATTTGCCCGTCGGATTTGCTTATGGAGTTCTGGCCCGCAAGACTGGAATTTCGGTTGATAACACCGTGCTGATGTCCCTTTTGGTCTTTGCTGGCTCAGCACAGTTTATTGCGGTCGGACTTTTTGCATCCGGCGCTTCAGCCGTTTCTATTATAGTAACAACCTTTGTAGTTAATCTTAGACATCTCCTTATGTCGGCGGCTCTCTCTCCATACTTACGTAAGTGGAGCAAGCTGGAGCTGGTTGCATTCAGTTTTCAGCTTACCGATGAAACTTTTGCAGTGAATTCGATCAGATTCGGCAAAGGAGAGACTGGAAAAAGCGAAACTTATCTTATTAACAGTATTTCCCAGTTGGCGTGGGTCGGCGGGACTGTTCTGGGAGTTATTTCGAGTTCGCTGATTGCCGACATTAAACCTATGGGGCTTGATTACGCGCTTCCGGCCATGTTTATTGCTCTGCTAATATTTCAGATTAAAGACAGAAGTCATGTCATAGTAGGTGTGATCACGGGTCTGCTTTCCACAGCACTTGCTCTCGGCGGTGCAGGGCAGTGGAATGTTATAATCGCAACGCTTATCGGCGCAAGTCTTGGAGTGGCATTGTCGTGGACCAAAAAATAGTTTTATTTATAATTATCGGTATGATGGTCGTGACTTACGGGCCGCGTCTGCTTCCTGTTCTGACCTTAAGTTCGAGAGAACTTTCACCTGTAGTTACACGCTGGTTGGGATATGTTCCTACTGCGGTATTGTCTGCAATGCTCGTCCCTTCGCTTTTAGCCCCTGAAGGGGTGATAAACTTAGGCTTCGACAATATATATTTGTGGGTTGCGGTCCCTACTTTTGCTCTGGCAATGTTTACACGAAATTTCTTCGGGACAGTTGCATTCGGTATGGGGATGGTAGCGGCAGTTCGGTATTTTTTTTAGAAACAGATTAAAATATAATAGATTTAATATATTAAAAAAGAGCAACTTGTGTAAATGACACAGGCTGCTCTTTTTCTAATGTAGAGATATTAAATGATCTGACGGATTTTATTTTTACGCTATTGAATCGGAGTCCCTTTTTTTTCCTTTTCCTGATCAGCGGCAATCTGCGAAAGTTTTGCGCGGATATATTCGCTGGCAATGTTTCCCTGCTCGTCATTCTGAGTGGGGGCGTAGGTGGAAATATCTTCTGCAATCTGTTTTTCCATGCGTTCCGATTCCATGAACATGATGTATACAAGGACGAGCGCAGAATCGTTTTCAGGGGTTCCGCTGCAAAGTTCTTCAATCTGATTTTCAGGTACAGTTTCAAGCAGTCTGTCGATGAACATGACGGCCCATTTATCGTATAGTTCGGCAATGGTGGGGATCATTAATTTTATATTATTAGCAGATCCTTCATCAATATTGGGCATGGTCATAGTTATGAATTCACCGATGGCATTCTGTCTGGCAGATTCATCGTGAGTACATTTTTTCATTATGATCGCGTGAATATATTCTCTGATTTTTGCTTTTTCCATTTCTATATTACCTCATGCTGCAAAATTACTATTGCTGTTACTTATTTACCTTGCGGACTGGTTACTAGAAAGCTTCCTTACAGGCAACTGCGCAGGCAACCGCAGTGATAGCTGTTGATTGAGTCTGTGTTTTGGTGGTAAGCCGCTTGAAGCTGTAATCAACTATACTAAATTTTTGAAATTTTATACTGATAGATATTCGGATGCGTAAGGCCGTTTCATTCACAGGAGATAATGAACAGATGGTTAATGGAAAAAAAGTTGTAATGGTAATGCCTGCTTATAACGCAGCATCAACATTAAAAAGAACCTTGGACGAATTGCCTGACGGCGTTGTTGATGAGATTTTGCTGGTAGACGATTGCAGTAGAGACGACACTGTTTCGCAGGCTGAAAGTCTTGGTATTAAAATAGTCGCTCACACATGCAATACCGGTTACGGCGGTAATCAGAAAACCTGTTATGACACCGCTCTTAAAATGGGTGCGGATGTTGTTGTTATGGTTCATCCGGATTACCAGTATACTCCGCTTATTATCTCAGCCATGGTTTCTCCCATTGCAAACGGTGTTTTCGACTGTATGCTGGGTTCACGTATCCTCGGAACCGGAGCGCGCAAGGGCGGAATGCCTCTTTATAAATATATTTCAAACCGGTTTCTTACCGTTTTTCAGAATGTAATGGTCGGTTACCATCTCTCCGAATACCATACTGGCTATCGCGCTTTTTCTCGTGAACTGCTGGAAAAGGTTCCGTACGGTGTAAACAGTGATGATTTTATTTTCGATAATCAGATGCTTTGTCAGATTATTTACGCTGGTTACGATATCGGTGAAGTGACTTGTCCCACACGGTATATGGATGATTCTTCGTCCATAAGTTTTAAGCGTTCGGTTAAATACGGAATAGGAGTGCTCAGGTGTTCCGTTGAAACGGCTTTGCACAGGCTGGGCTGGATGAAAAGTGAGTTTCTTAAGTCTGTAGAATTTCGTAAGGACAGATAGGCCTAGATATGCCCGGTTTTATAGCGGATAATGATTTCAGGAAAGGAATGGCGGCGGCAGTTATTCTGGCTGCGCTTGTTTTGATTGTATATTCCCAGTGCGGAAAATTCGAATTGGTTACTTATGACGACACAAGTTACGTCACCGATAATGAAAGGGTTATGCAGGGCGTTTCAGCTGAAAATGTCAGTTGGGCGTTCAGTTCCTTTCAACTTTCCAATTATCATCCGCTGACCGTTGTTTCACATATGATCGACACCTCGCTTTTCGGCGATTCTGCCGGAGCGCGCCATCTGGTGAATGTTTTTCTGCATCTGGTTAATGTGCTGCTGCTTTTCTTTTTTCTGCTCAAAGCAACATCCGGGCTTGAAGAGGGCGGACTTATTCCGTCTTTTTTTGTTGCCGCGCTTTTTGCTGTGCATCCGGCTCATGTTGAATCTGTAGCATGGGTTTCTGAGCGAAAGGATGTGCTTTGTACTTTTTTCTGGCTGCTGGGTATGATCAGCTGGCTTGACTGGGTGAAGTCCAAAAATATGAGCAGTTACGCTCTGACATTTTTCTTTACCGGTATGGGCATACTCGCCAAACCTATGGTTGTAACTCTCCCCGCCGCATTGCTTCTTTTGGATTTCTGGCCTCTCGGCAGGATTGATCTGAAAAAGAATCCTGTTGCAAAATTTATTAAACTCGCCGTTGAAAAGCTGCCATTGGTATTCCTTTCGGTGCTGTCTTCAGTTCTTACTTTTATGGCGCAGAAGGGCGACGGAGCCATGCAGTCCAGTGAATCATTTCCTTTGGGCTTGCGATTTTCCAATGCGCTTGTTTCGTGGGTTTCCTACCTGCGTGAGCTTGTGTTTCCTGTTGATCTGGCAGTTTTTTATCCTTATCCGCAGGACATTGCGATATGGAAACCTATTTGTGCCGCACTTTTTATAATAGCAGTTTCGGCTGTTTGTATCCGCTATATAAAGAAGGCTCCTTTTGTCGCTGTGGGCTGGTTTTGGTATGTGGGAACGCTCGTTCCTGTTATCGGACTGGTGCAGGTCGGTGATCAGGCTATGGCTGATCGTTATGCGTATATCCCTTTTATCGGGCTTTATATGGCGATCTGTTTCGGGATTGCTTGTCTGGTAAAAAAAGGGTGCATACCTGCGAAAGTTGCAGTGTCTGCCGGAGCGATAGTTGTTCTGGTTCTGCTGGCAGGAGCATATACTCAGGCCGGATATTGGCAGAACAGTGAATCTCTTTATGAGCGTGCGTTGTCCGTGACCGAAAATAACCATCATATGCACTACAACTACGCAAATCTTCTTGAGCGTAAAAAAGAATCCGGTAAGGCGGCGCAGCATTTCAGAGCTGCAATAAAAGCCGATCCCTCGCACTACAAGGCTATGACAAATCTTGCGAATATTTACAGTAAACGCGGAGAGCTGGTCAGCGCTATGGAGCTTTATCATCGGGCTTTACAGGTTAATCCTGACTATTCTACTGCCTATGCAAACCGGGGGATTGTTAATCATAAACAGGGAAAATTGGATGAAGCCCTGCGCGATTACAAGAAGGCCTTGGAGCTTGATCCCCGCTTGGCTGATTCAATGGTGAATATGGGAATACTTTATTACATGCGCGGAGAAAATTCGGAAGCGCGTGCGATGTTCCGCAAGGCTCTTGATATCGATCCCGATAATAAAGCAGCCCGGAAAAATTTGAGCTTAGTTCAGTAGTTATTGGTTTTTATGTCTGGCTACTGTTCAGTAGCCTGATCAGGATGTGCTATCTTCGCGTGAGTTATAACGACTATTGTTTACGCACTTTTTTATTGGAGACACTTCATGGATTCCCTCATTAACATGCTGCCTTTATTTAAAATTTTGTTTGTTTTTATTTGTATGCTGATAGGCATCAGATTTAAATTAGGGGTGGGGTTGTCGGTGCTTATCGGTGGATTTGTTCTGGCGCTTGTAACTGATATGAAAATGGATGCATTGTTACAGACTGTTCAGTCCGCGGTGACAGACGAAAAAACTATATATCTGGCTTTAATTGTTGCCTTGATCATGCTTCTCAGCGGATTGCTCGAGCGTACCGGGCAGGCCGGAAGAATTATGGACTCTTTGACAGGATACCTTAAAAGTCCCCGGTTGCGGCTGGTCTTTTTTCCGGCTTTGATCGGATTGCTTCCTATGCCGGGCGGAGCAATTTTTTCTGCACCTATGATTCGTGAAGCCGCAGAAGGGCTTGATGTTACTGATAAAGATAAGGTCGTAATTAATTACTGGTTCAGGCATGTGTGGGAATTAGCATGGCCGCTATATCCCGGAATGCTTCTCGGGGCGGCCTTAAGCGGAATGCCGGTGTTTAAATTTATCAGTTATACTGCTCCCGGATCGTTAGCTTGTATCCTGTTAGGGTATTTCTTTTTTTTAAGACCTTCCATTTTACCTCTTAAAAACGGCGTTCATGATAATGTAGAAATTAAACCGGGCAGCGCCTTAATAGCTGTAAAAGAAGGGATGCCACTTCTTTTGGCAATTGGTGGAGCATTGTGTTTTGAAGGTGTTTTTTCTCTTATATCTCCAAACATTCCATTCGAAGCAGGGATTGTTGTTGCATTATTTTTAGCTGTAATTTGTGCGGCATTTTCTAATTCAGGATCATTTGCAATTATTTGCTCTTTGCTGGTTCAAAAAAGATTTATAAGCATGATCTTTTTGATACTATGTGTGTTTATATTTAAAGATGTACTCGGTGATTGTGGATTGGTCGGGGAACTTTCGCGCCTTGCAGGCGGAGAAGCGGCTTTGATTGCAGCCGCGGTTTTTGTTCCGTTTTTGATAGGCTTTATTGCAGGTATTACGATGGCTTTTGTAGGGGCTGCAATGCCGCTCGTTGTGGGACTGGTTGATTCTATGGGGATTACCTCACAGCTTCCGGCATGGGCTATGCTTTGCATGTTCTCCGGTTTTGCAGGCTTGATGGCCTCTCCACTTCATATATGTTTTCTTTTGACCTGTGAGTATTTTAAGGTAGATTTGTTTTCAGCATGGAAAAGGATAGTGGTTCCCAGCCTTGCTTTGCTGTGTCTGGGAGTAGCGTACTTTTTCGTTTTGGTGTAGTACACTCAGACCTTACGAGGTTAAGAAATAAAAAATTGGAGGAATACGATATGGCTAATCCTATGGTAATGATGGAAACACCTGAAGGTGACGTTTTAATTGAGCTTTACGAAGATAAGGCTCCTAAAACTGTTGCAAACTTTCTGAAATATGTGGACGAAGATTTTTACGCTGGAACCATTTTTCATAGAGTTATTAATAACTTCATGGTTCAGGGCGGCGGTTTTGACTTTTCAATGAAAGAAAAGAAAAGTAATCCTCCTGTTGAGAATGAAGCTGATAACGGCTTGAAAAATGAAGTGGGAACTCTTGCTATGGCTCGTACCATGGACCCTCATTCCGCTTCATCACAGTTTTTCATTAACGTGAAAGATAACGGTTTCCTGAATCACACCGCAAAGAACCCTCAGGGTTGGGGATATTGTGTATTCGGTAAGGTTGTTGATGGAATGGAAGCTGTAGATAAAATTAAGAAAGTGCGCACTCGTAGTCACGGCCCTATGGATGATGTGCCAGTTGAACCTATCAGCATCATTTCTATGGTCCGTTTTGAAGATTAATTCTTTATTACTGACAAGTTCGTTTTTAACGCCGAAAAGGAATATCCTTTTCGGCGTTTTTTTTTTATCCTGTTCTAAAGTGAACGTGATAGATATGTTCTTTGAAAAGTTTCCTTTTTTTGGTATAAGTTTTGATACTGGTCTAAATCGTAATTATTAAGTCTAATAAGTCGCAGAGGTAGAAGTTGGATAATTCTGAATTGACAATCCTGGTTATTGATGACGAAACTTTTGTGCGCGAAACAATCAGCGATTATCTCAGCGATTCCGGTTTCAATATATTAAATGCCGGAGATGGTGAGGAAGGTCTTGAAGTTTTCAGGGAAAAGAAACCTGACGCCGTCCTCGTTGATTTAAATATGCCTCGCGTTGACGGATTCGAAGTTCTTAAAGCCGTGCGCGAAGAACAGCCTGATGTTCCGATCCTTGTTGTTTCCGGTGCGGGTCTTATTCAGGATGCCATAAAAGCTGTGCGTCTCGGAGCCTGGGATTTTGTCACCAAGCCTATTGTAGATCTCAGCATTCTTGAACATGCTTTGAAACAGGGACTTGAGAGAGCCGCTTTAATCAAAGAAAATAAATTATACAAAGAGCATCTCGAGTCAGAAGTTCTTAAAAGAACTGAAGATCTGCGCAGTGAAATAAAGGTTAGAAAAGAAACTCAAGATGCCTTGATGGCTTTACAGGTTGAGGTCATTGAGACTCAGAAAGAAATTATTATGACTCTTGGCGAAGTTGTTGAAACCCGTTCAAATGAAACAGCTAAACACGTTCGCAGAGTCGCTGAATATACTGGAATTCTGGCACTGCGGGCTGGGCTTGGTCCTGAAGAGGCAAATCTGCTCAAGCTTGCCGCTCCTATGCATGATGTAGGAAAGATAGGCATACCGGATACTGTGCTTAACAAACCCGGTAAGTTAACTTCAGAAGAATTTGATTTGATTAAAACGCATACTACTATCGGTCATGAAATTTTGAAGCATTCAGAACGGCCTATTATTAGAGCCGCTGCAATCGTTGCTTATGAGCATCACGAACGCTGGGATGGTAAGGGTTATCCTCGCGGGCTTGCCGGAGAAGATATAAATATTTACGGGCGGATAACCGGAATTGCCGATGTTTTTGATGCTCTGGGTT
This sequence comes from Maridesulfovibrio ferrireducens, assembly GCF_900101105.1. Lineage (NCBI taxonomy): Bacteria > Pseudomonadati > Thermodesulfobacteriota > Desulfovibrionia > Desulfovibrionales > Desulfovibrionaceae > Maridesulfovibrio > Maridesulfovibrio ferrireducens. Next base: position 128,852 of record NZ_FNGA01000005.1, on the reverse strand, counting down.
GTGACCGGGTATACAAGAAGGCGTGGTCAATTGATAAGATCAAAGGTTATTTCGAGCAGGAAAAGGGTAGACAGTTTGATCCCGTTTTAACGGATCTATTTTTTGAAAATCTTGAAGAAATTCTTGAACTGCGTAAGATGTACCCTGACGGCTAAATTTTTTTATTCATATAAATTTTAAAAGGCATTGAAATAATTTCAATGCCTTTTTTTTTGAGAAAACAGTAGTCAGGATGATTTGAGCAGTTTTTCTACGAGAAACGGTTCGGGATGTTTTTTATTTCTCGCCAAGTACAGCGAACTCTTTCGACATTTATTAACACAAACACCGCAACCCATACATTTATTGGGGTCAATGTGCATGCGCTTGTCGCGGACCTTCATAGCTCCGAATGGGCAATATTCCATACATTGACCGCATCCGATACATTTGTTCGGGTCGACAATGGCGATGTATCCCGAAGGGGCCAGCATGGGAATACCATTTTTCATCGCCTCCATTGCGCCGCAGCAGCAAGGACAGCAGTTGCAGATTGCATAAAATCTGCCGAGCATTACATCCTTAAAAAATGCGTGATGCACATGGCCTCTTGCATTTTCCGCCTCAAGGGTTCTTTCAGCTTCATCTATTGTGATGCTCCGTGCTTTATCCGGATGATTTTCTACAACAAATGAAGCAAAAGGTTCTCCAATAATTAAGCATACATCGAGTGGGTGACACGGGTTCTTTCTGGATGCGCGGCAAGGACATTCAAGGGCTACGATATGATCGGGGTCACTAAGCACGATGTCTCTGGCCTTGCTGTAGGGCAAAACTCTCTCAGGCAGGGTTGTCGAAACTTCGCGTCCGATATGTATAAGTTTAATGGCTTCTTCAGTTATAATGATTTTGCCGTGATACGTGTCTGCAAAGTCTTTTTTCAATTGCTCTCTTTTTGTCTTATCGGCGGGGTTGGCGATAAGACTTGAAATAAAGTCTGCAATCGGGGCAAGATTGTTTTCACCCAAAGCGGCACCGATATATGCTTTAGGCCAACGTATATACATATAACCATGAAGAACATCTTTGATGGTCATATTTTTATCCTCAAGGGCTTTCTTGAGGAATTTTCCGGTTCCAGTGTCCGGAATAAATTTATTTATAACTTTCTTCATGTCTGGTCCTCTTATAAACTAAATTAGCAGAGCCTGAAAAAATAGTACAGGTTTTCTCGAAGTAACTTCACAAGATGAACGGGTTATGCCTATGTTGCACTTGTACCTGATATCATGAGAGATAAAGATATTTTGCAGGAGTGATAGAATGGAAATTACAGTTCGCAGACACGGTGAGAGTGTTGTAGTCAGCATAGGAGAAAGGATAGATGCTTACGGTGCAGTAGAGCTCGATAAAGTACTTGCAGATCTTTTAGCGGAAGAATCACTGGCCTGTATGGCGTTTGATATGAGCGATGTCCGTTATTTAAGCAGTGCCGGAATTCGCAGCATAGTGAGAACTCTTAAAATTTTACGCCTTAGAAAAGGGGCGTTAGCTCTTTGCGGTCTGCGTTCATATTGTAAAAATGTTCTTGATACTGCCGGTATGACTCGCTCTTTAGATATTTTTGTCTCAAAAAGTGAGGCCATGAATTTTTTGCAATCCGTGCAATGGGAACGGCAGGCTCTTGAAAACTGGGATAATCTCGAAAGTATGGATTCTCCCATCGGAGGGTTCAAGTTTATTCCGGGCGAGAACAGTCAGGCTGAACTCAAAGTTATAGGCTCGGTGGCGGAGGTTCTGCATTCAAGGGTAACTGAAAAGCGCATGTTCTCCCGTAGATTTTCACAGACCGAATATTCTCTCGGAGTAGGCGGACTCGGAGATGTTCCAGAAGATTATATGAAGGTTCTCGGCGCGATGATTACTATCGGCGGAACTATGGCCTGGCTTCCGACAGATGGACATGATCTGGCAGATTTTCTGGTTCCTCAAAACGATACGGGGTCCGTGCTTATCAGGACTCCTTTCAATTTGACTATTTCCGGGGGATTTAACGAGTATGTGATGTTTAATTCCACGGAAGAAGGCGGCACAACTCTGGATAAGCTTTATAGAGGGCTTTTTTTGCTGGCTAGAAGACGGCGCAGGGATTTCAAAGGGATAATAGGTGTAGCGGCGTGGACGCAGGTAAGCGAGTTGATGGCAGGAACTTTGATGCGTTCTCCTATAGATGAATTTGCTCCTGCGAACGGCAGGACTATTATCGATCCCCTTAATAGCGGGGAGTGGTGGAGTCGGGACAGCATTCCGAGACACCGGAACGTTACCTGTCTTACTTGCGGGGTAGGTGTTGATTTATCGTGTGATCTTTCAGTCTTTGATCCAGCCGGATTGTATGCCGGTTTTTATATCGATCCTGCCACAGCCGGAGACAAAGGGCATATTTTAAATAATCACGGCGCTGTTTTCGAGCCGCTTCAAATGCCGGAAAAAATGGTTTCACTTGATAAATCAATCCGGCAGGTTTCTGCAAAAGCTGAATTTAAAGATATGCGGAAATTACGTGATAATACTAAAATCACCCGTGCTTTTATGGGGATAAGTTATATTCAAAAATTTTCTCAGGACACTTCGGGCTGGCAGGGGCTGGGAGCTGAAGCCGCAGTCAGTAGAGGTCTCGCTGATAAAAGATATCGTCAGGAAGCAGACTCCCCGACTGTTCCTGAAAAAAGAGAAGAAGAAATAAACAAATTCCAGCGGTTTCTTGAAGCTCAACAAGCCAAGCTCGGCACAAAGAATTAAGCTTGGCGGTTAAATTATAGCTGCTAAATTTGCTGAGTTTGTAATACAGTTGCAATGTTGGAAAAATATCATGTGTATATCTGCTACTTATGTGGGCAGTAAAAACAGGTGTGGCTTTCGCATTGTAAATATTTGGAGGCAATATGAAAAAAATAGTACTTTTATGTCTGATTACTTTGGGGCTTTGCTTCGGTAGCGCATTCGCAGCCGATGATACCGTTAAAATCGGAGTTCTTTATAATCTTACGGGGGCTATGGCGGCAGTTGATCAGCCCGGCCTGCACGGAATGGAGCTCGCAAGGGATGTGATAAACAGTGAAGGCGGTGTGCTTGGTAAAAAATTAAGCTTAATAATCTCAGATTGCCGTTCGAATCTTGATTCAACTGCAACCGCAGCTGAATCTATAGCTGATGAGGATGGAATCGTCGCGGTTTTAGGACTTAATGATACTGACTACGTCACAGCGGCGGCTCCTGCTGTAACAACTAAAGGGCTTGTGTTCATCACGGCTGGCGCCACGATGCAAAATTTACCTTATATGTACGGCAAAAACTTTTTTATGACTGCTTTTGGTGACAATATGCAGGCCCGTGCTATTGCTAAGTTTGCAAAGCGCAGATTGAAAACTGAACGCTGTTTTGTCGGGACAGATGTTTCCAGTGAGTTTGCCAAAACTCTTTCTAAGTATTTTAAGCGTAGATATCGCAAATATGGTGGAGTTGTTGTTGACGAGGTCTGGTATAATGCCGGAGACACCACTTATCCGCTACCAAAGGAAGGGGATAAGCCTGACCTGCTTTTTATGTCCATCACACCGCCTGATGCGGCGGGGTATGTGACAGAAGCCCGTAAAGCCGGATTTAACCAGCCGATTGTTTCCGGTGACGGGTTTGATACTCCGGGGTTATTAAAGATTCCTGAAGAATATGCTCATTCAATTTATTTTGCGACCCATGTTGCGTTTGATAATCCTGATCCTGAAGTCCGTGATTTTGTGGATAGCTACAAAAGGATGTTCGGAGTTGCGCCGGAGAGCGGTTTTGCCGCACTTGGATACGACACCGTCATGCTGCTTGCTCAGGCTATTACAAGAGCCGGTTCTACCGATACGGAAGCAATCAGGGCCGCTTTATCGGCAACTGTCGGATTTAAGGGTGTTACTGGAGATATCAGTTATCCTGAAGGTGTAAGAGTTCCTAATAAAACTGTTGATATTGTACGTTTTAGCAATGGAACTTTTTCTTTTGTTGAGCAGGTTTCTCCCAATTAAAATGGATTTTTTGTTCACTCATCAAATAAATGCCGGAGAGGGAAATGGAATTTAATATTGTAGTTGAACCAGCGTCCGCATGGTCTGCTGATGCTGTAATTTTTTTCGCATTTAAGGGTTCAGAAGAGTTTCTGCCCGGATTTTCCAAATGGATAACGACGCAGGCAGACTGGGTGGCAGGTTCTCCGGGGCTCACTGATTTTACTGGAGAACTCGGCAGTACAACTGTAATTTACGGTTCTTCCACTTCAATTCAGCGGGTTATGATTGTAGGGCTCGGCGATAAGAATGAGTTTGGAATTGAGCAGTTCAGTCAGGCTGTGTCCTCGGCTTTTTGTAAATGCCGGGAGTTGAAATTCAGAATTGTCGGTGCTCCGCTGTCCGCTTTTGAAGGTATCGTTCTTGAGGATATGCACGAACATTTCGTCGCTGCTGCAATGAGCGGGCTTTATTCATATGATGAGTTTAAGACTAAAAAAGAAGATAATGCCGCGCTGCCCGAAGTCGTTAAAATGTTGACAGACGCTGAACCTTCCGAGACTTTTATTGAAGCTATCCATAAAGGACAGACTGTTGGAGAAGCGGTCTCCTATGCCCGTGATTTGGTTAATTCTCCTCCGAATATTGCAAATCCGGTTTTTCTTGCCGAAGAAGCAAAGAAGCTTGCAAAAAAATACGGCTTTAAATTTAAGGCCATGAAACGCAAGGAAATCATTGATAAGGGGATGGGGGCTTATGCTTCCGTTTTTAAAGGAAGTATTGATGAACCGCGCCTGATTACTCTTGAATATTGCCCTAAAGGAAGAGAAGGGGATAAACCTCTGGTGCTGGTCGGTAAAGGGGTCACTTTTGATACCGGCGGAATCTCGCTAAAGCCTAGCGGACACATTGAAGACATGAAATGTGATATGGCTGGAGCTGCGGCTATATTTGGATTTTTTCATGCTTTGGGCGAGCTGAATCCTGATTTGCCGGTTGTGGGGATATTGCCATGCGCGGATAATATGCCGGATGGATTAGCAACCCGCCCCGGTGAGGTTGTGACTTCTTTTTCCGGTAAGACTATCGAAATTTTAAATACTGATGCCGAGGGTCGCCTTTTACTTTGCGATGCTCTGGCATATTCGAAACAGTTTGAACCCGCCGCCATAATAGACCTTGCGACTCTCACAGGGGGGTGCATAGTTGCATTCGGCTGGAATGTTGCTGCTGTTATGGATAATTCACCGAAGCTTGAGAATATTATTATTGAATCGGGTATGAGAGTCGGTGAAAGATTCTGGCCCATGCCGCTGTGGGATATTTATAAAGAAGAGCTTAAAAGTGATGTGGCAGATTTAAAAAATATCGGGTCACGGGAAGGTATGACCATTCATGCCGGAATGTTTTTGAAAGAGTTTGTGCCCGAAAATGTACCTTGGGCGCATCTGGATATTGCCGGACCGGCCTGGCGAAAGAAGAAGACGGCAACTTTGACAGCCGGCGGAACGGGGTTCGGAGTCAGAACTTTAATAGAAATTATATCGCGAATCGATTTGGAAGATATTTAATAAAAAAGCGCCGCAGATTTACCTGCGGCGCTTTTTTTAAGACTGATGTTATTTGGGATTTCGCCTTCGGCTGGACCAAAGGGCTTGCGGCCCTCTGGACTCCCTTTTAAGGGGGAGGGGGTTAGATTAGAATTTTTTTGTTTTATGTTTTTAAACGCTTTCTTCTGCGAAAATTGTTTTAATCTGGTCTATCGGGCAGTTGCTGCCGAGTAGTAATTGTAACAGCAGTGTCGCTTTCAGCGCGGAAAGACCTCCGGCTGTTATGACACCTTTCTGTTTTAAATTCGCGGCTCCTCCGGGGTAAGCATAGATGGGCCATACTCCGCCTTCCACACATCGGGTGCATAGAACTACAAGTACACCTGCTTCAATACATTTTTCAATGCCTGCGACCAGTTCGGGAGGTGTGTTTCCTGCTCCGAATCCTTCAAGCACGATTCCTTTCACATCCGTTTCTAGTAATTTTTCTAAAATTGTGGAGTTCATTCCCGGATGACAGCCGACCAGATGTACGTTTTTACTTACGCCTGTGACCGGAAAAGAGAATCTCGGTCTTCTGTAGGAGTCGGCTCTTGTCAGGATTACTGATTCTCCGGCTATAAAACCTATTCTGCCTGTGTTTTGACCTATAAATGGGTCCACGTTAAGGGAACTTGATTTGATTGCGTTCTTGGCTGCAAAAAGCTTGTCCGCCATTTGGATGATAACGTCTGTTCCTTTGGGCGGCGGCAGCAGGCATACTCTGACGGCATCTACCAGATTACGTATTCCGTCATATCCTGATTCGTTGAAATAGCGCATGGCTCCGGTCAGAATTACCGGCTTCGGGGAGTTTACGGTCAGGTCGAGTGCATATGCTGTTTCAGCCATAAGGTCTGTGCCGTGCAGAATGACTGCTCCAAGGACTTGATCTTCGGAAAGGTATGAGTCTACGTCATGCGCCAGTTTAAGCATCATTTCAGGAGACATGTGCGGGCTGGGAACATCGGACCACAGCACAGGACGGATTTTAATGTCTTTATCGTCAGGAGTTATTTCTGAAAGTAATTTGTTGAAGTTGTCGTCGGGAACAACTCCTCCGGCATCAGGCTTTTCACTCATTCCAATTGTCCCGCCGGTGAATATGAGGACAACTTCGCCTGAAATATTATTCGCAACCATTTTTTATCTCCGGAAATGTATTTAGACTTTGAGCAAGTCAGGTAGCGTACCAAACTTTAATTGGCAATAAAAAAGCCTCTCAGACTTATTAGTCCAAGAGGCTTTTTGAGTGATTTTATTAGTTCAGCTGATTATTTCTTTTTGAGTTCTTTACCGCGTTCCATGTGACGTTTGGCAGAATTCAGTTCTGTTTTACGCAGACGGATTGAAAGCGGGGTGACTTCAATTACTTCATCGTCGGTGATGAAGTGCATAGCTCTTTCCAGACTCATAGGTTTGCATGGAGTAAGGATAACAGCTTCATCTTTACCTGATGCACGCATGTTGGTGAGCTTTTTTTCTTTGGTAGGATTGATATTGATATCAGTATCCTTGTTGTGCTCACCTACAATCATTCCTTCGTATACAGGGTCGCCTGGTCTAACGAACATTTCACCGCGAGGCTCTAGGTTAAAGATTGCGTAAGCAACACCTTTCCCTGCGCGGTCAGAAATTAAGGAACCTGTGTAACGTGCTGGGAAATCGCCTCTGTAATCGTCGTATCCGGCGAACAGAGTGTTCATGATTCCAGTACCTTTAGTGTCGGTAAGGAACTCATCGCGGTAACCGATAAGTGAACGTGATGGTGCAGAAAATTCCATGCGAACACGGCCCTTGCCGTTGTTAACGAGGTTGGTCATTTTTGCTTTTCTGGAAGAAAGTTTTTCAGTTACAACACCCATAAAGGCGTCTTCACAGTCGATGAAAACCTGTTCCATCGGCTCAAGTTTTTTGCCGTCTACTTTTTTGAAGATAACTTCAGGTCTTCCAACAGTAAGCTCAAAACCTTCACGGCGCATAGTTTCAATAAGGATAGCGAGCTGAAATTCACCGCGTCCTTTAACAATGAAGCTATCTCTGTATTCGCTTTCTTCGATCTTAATAGCAACGTTCAACAGAGTTTCTTTTTCGAGTCTTTCACGAATTTTAGAAGACTGAACGAGTTTACCTTCAAGTCCGGCCATTGGGGAAGTATTTATTCCAAAGCGCATGGATACTGTTGGTTCATCAACAGTGATTCTTGGAAGAGCTTTAGGAGCTTCTCTTGTACAAATTGTGTCACCGATAGTGATTCCTTCGATACCGGAAACAACAACAATATCACCAGGGTGAGCGATGTCTGTTTCGGTGAAAGTGACACCTTCGTAGGTCTGAACTTTGGTCAGTTTAAGAGGGACGACTTGATTTTCTTCATTGATACAAGCAAGAGGCACGTTTTGTTGAGTGGAGCCGTGAATTACTTTACCGATTGCGAGACGACCGAGGTAGTCGGAGTATCCGAGGTCGGAAACAAGCATCTGGAAAGGTTCATTTTCATCATAAGAAGGCCCGGGGATATGCTCGATAACGATATCCATGAGAGGGTGAAGATTTTCGCCTTTTTCTTCGAGAGTATGCTGTGCAATTCCGTCTCTGCCGATTGCGTACATGACAGGGAATTCAAGCTGTTCTTCGTTTGCGTCTAGATCGATGAAGAGGTCGTAAATTTCGTCAAGAACTTCTTCAGGGCGAGCATCACTGCGGTCAATTTTGTTGACAACAACGATGACTTTCAGACCGGCTTCAAGAGCTTTTTTCAATACGAATCTTGTCTGAGGCAGAGGTCCTTCAGAGGCATCAACTAAAAGGATTGCTCCATCAGCCATGCTTAAGGAACGTTCAACTTCTCCACCAAAGTCGGCATGGCCGGGGGTGTCGATGACGTTGATTTTTGTGCCTTTCCAGTCAACAGCACAGTTTTTAGCTGCAATGGTAATGCCGCGTTCGCGCTCAAGGTCCATGCTGTCCATGAGTCTGTCATCGACTTTCTGGCCTTCACGGAAGAGTCCGCTTTGCTTGAACATTCCGTCAACCAGTGTGGTTTTACCATGGTCAACGTGGGCTATGATTGCGATATTTCTGATTTTATCATTAATAGTAAGTTTGTTCACGGATTCCTCCGGCACATTACTGCCGCAAGCTTAGTTTCCCTTAACGGGTTACAATGCTAAAAAAGAATGCGGAAGATCAGCGGTCGGTTTGATTTATAGAGTTGGTTTGATAAGGGATGGTTAGTTAGGGTATATTCCCTTCTATGGCAAGTAAAAAAAAAGTTAATTTTGTGACAGATGTGTAACTTCTTGATTTTATTTCTAATTTAGAGTGTAGATTTGAGTAGAAATTTCCAAGTATTTTTTGACCCATTATTGCTGTCTTGCACCCATAGATCTTTTACTTTATGAAGAGCCATAAATTGAAGGAGCTCATATGCCTGAGAAAGATTTACGAGTAGAGTTGTTATCCATGACCCCTAATGCCCTTGAACTGATATACGCATCGTTCAGGCAGTGCTATCACGCAGGGTTTACTGCCGATATGTGGCCAAGACTTATAAGCGGCGAGATTGCTAAGGATAAGCAGGATGCCTTTGTTTCCGCTATTCTTGAATCCGGGCATGACAGCCCTATTGAACATGTCAGCTTTACGTTTGCAATTGAGGGTATCTCAAGAGCTTGTTCTCATCAGATAGTCAGGCATCGCATAGCGTCCTATTCGCAGCAGAGCCAGCGCTACGTTACTGAGAATGATATGGATTACATAATTCCTCCGGCAATAAAGAAAATTCCCGAAGCTCGTGAACGTTTTGAAAAGTTTATGGAAGAAGTCGGCAGCGCATATAAAGATTTGCGCGAGATTCTCGTTGCAGCCGGGCGTGAAAGCAAAGCTAATGAAGATGCCAGATTTGTGCTTCCTCAGGCTGCTGAAACGAAAATAGTGATAACCATGAATTGCCGTTCGCTTATGCACTTTTTTAATTTGCGCTGTTGCCAGAGGGCGCAGTGGGAAGTTCGCATTATGGCCGATAAAATGTTGAAGCTTTGTAAGGAAAGTCTTCCTGCAATATTCCGCAACGGCGGAGCAAGGTGTGAGCAATTGGGTTATTGCCCAGAGGCTGAAAAATTTGCTTGCGGTAAATATCCAACTTTAAAAGAGCTGACTGCGAAAAAGTAATCTCTACATTATATATAGCATGCCTAAAAAAATAAAAGGCATATAGCTTATACTGAACCTGCCCATATTTTTGGGCAGGTTTTTTTGTTTTGGGCTGTTTTCATTTTTAATTAAATATTTTTGATTATTATTCGCAAAAGATAATCAAACGTCATTTTTTTGATTTTTTAGCAATTTTGTTAGTTGAAATACCATTTTTGTCGTTTTAATCATACTGGATGGGTGTGCAATCGCAGCATAGTGTTGTCTAAATAAAATTTATGGTGTGGATAGACTTTTGTTTAAAATTGATTGGTGTAAATCTATATGCCCATGATCCTTTGATTTGTATGCCTTTAGCGATGTCAAGTGAATGTAAATTCAATTAAATCAGTAAGTTGACAAATGTTCTAAAGTCCGAAATCTGTCAGCCCTTTGTTTTATTGGGTTTAGCGCACTGTTATTTAAAGATTGTTTTTTATAAGATATGCTGATTTATGGCGTTATTTTCTAATTATTCAATTATATTAGAATTTTACAAGGTGATAAAATGTTTTATCAGTATAAGTTCAAAATGATAATAATGAGAAGATATTTTACCTACAACGAGAGAAAAAGCGAAATTCTTTGAAAAATCGAGATAAATTGATTTGTAGCTGTTTAAAAAGTTTTCAACAGGTGTTGATAAAAATGATGTTGACACTCGGGAGCCTTAGAAACACGCAGGTTTTCAGAATTTTAAATATCCAGCCATAAACGCTTGTATAGTTAAAAATCATCAATAATACAGTAGTTTATCTTGTAGAAAAAGAAGACTCAAACATCGGGTGACCAGTGCTATATTGCGAGTTGATGTATTGATGTCCTTTGTCTTAGTTATCGCTCCATGATGACAGACAGCTGGAATAAAATTTTAAATTTTCTTGAGAAGGGTCTTAACCCCGGTCTATTCAAAGTTTGGATCAAACCTTTGAAGGCTGAAGTAAGTAACAACTCCATTAAGCTATATGCTCCTAATGAATTTGTTGCTGCATGGGTTAGAGACCGTCTTATAGACAATATTACTGAAGCCGGGACTCAGGTCCTAGGAGCTCGTCCGAAGGTTGAAGTCGGCGTTAAAAAATCTGCTGAGAAACCAGCAGGTTTAGTTCGCCCTAAAACCCCTCGACAGGTCCAAACAAGCATGGGTCTTCCCATGATGCACCCAGCTGTAACCAAAAAGATGCCGCGCTGGCGTTTTTCTTTCGATGACTTTATCGTTGGAGATTCTAACCAATTGGCATGTGCCGCTTCGAGAAGTCTTTGCGATAACTCGTTGCCCGGTGATCAGCTTTTCCTGAGTTCAACTCCGGGACTGGGAAAAACACATTTACTGCATTCTATAGGTAAGGGACTTTGTGCGACAAGTAATAAACAGCACGTTTCCATTGCCTGCCTTACAGCAGAAGAGTTTGCAAACAGAATGGTAATGGCTCTTAAAGCAGGTGAAATATCAAGATTTAAATCTGAATTCAGAGATAATGTTGACTGTCTTCTTCTTGAAGATGTTCATTTCTTTCAGGGCAAGCATAAGATGCAGGACGAGATTCTCGAAACTCTGAAATGCCTCCAATTGCGCGGTTCAAAAGTCGTTATGACAAGTTCTTTTCTGCCTCGTGAACTTGAAAAAGTTGATCCTCAGCTTGTATCCAGATTTTGTTCAGGACTTCTCGCGGTAATAGCCACTCCTGATTTTGAGACCAGAAAACGCATTGTACAAAGCAAAGCTATCCGTCTTGGTACTCAGGTTCCGGATTCTATCTCGGAACTGCTGGCAGACCGAATTACGACCGATGTAAGGCAGTTGGAAAGCTGTTTGCAGAACCTCGTACTTAAAGCAAGACTGCTCAACAAAAATTTGACTCAGGATTTAGCTTGGCAGGTTCTTGAAAATTATTCTTTGGAAAATAAAAATCCAAGTTACGATTCAATTGTAGACCATATCTGTCGTTCTTATGAACTTTCAGCCGACCAGTTACGTTCCAAAAGTCGGAAACGTCAGATTGTTCTTGCCAGAAACACAGCTTTCTTTCTCGCCCGCAAATATACCGAACTCTCTTTGAAAGATATCGGAGTCCGGCTTTGTCGCAGACATTCCACAGTCATTAAAGGCATTACTAATATTGAACGGGAAATTTCTTTGCAAACGCCTTTGGGAAGGCAGTTGCAGGATACCGTAGCTCGCTTGACTCCATAGCAGAACGGCGCTTTATGCGTTTTTGTTGCTAAAGGATATTCATTGCATCCGGCTTTGATTTGTCGTAATACCAGCCCCCTTGTTTTAAACTGAAACGAAACTTTCAGGGGTAGGAAATGAATTCCGATTTGTGGCATTCGATTAAAAAGAAATTAAAGGTCCGCATAAATCCGATTTTGGTTCGGGTATGGGTTGATCCCTTATCCGCCAGATATGAAGATGGTGTGGTTCAAATTACTGCGCCTAATGAATTTGTTATGAACTGGGTGCAGGAACATCTTCTGGGATCGATTAAAGATGCCGCGCAGGAAGTGCTTTCCGCTGAGGTTGGAGTTACAATCGCACTTAGTACGAATGATGAAGGTGTGCCGAATAGCCGTGAATTCATTACAGATGTGACCGCTTATTACGCTGTTGAAGATATTTTAAGCAGTATTAACCGATTGCGAACTATTGTTCATAATCGGTATGGGCTTGAGTCCATAAATGTATCTGGTTCGATTGAGGCTGATCCATTGCCGGCGCTTGAACTTGAAGCACAAACTTTTGATTCAATTCTTGATGCTGTTCTAGAGGCTTTTGCTGTAAGCTTCAGGGAAATTATGGTGCAGGAAACTGACCATGCTGTTCTGGCCAGACGGGCCTTGTACTACCTGTGTGCCAGATATGACATCCCTCCTGAAGAGGTTGCTTTGAATATGGATTGTACTGTCTCAGAAGTGAAAGCCGGTGCTGCTGAACTTGAAGAAGAAATTGAATTTGCAATAGATAACGGTGATAATTTAGATGAGTTGCTTTTGCGGCTCTTCCGAAAAGATTAATATTTTATTTTTAAAATTTAAGTTGATATTTAAAAGGCCTGACTACTTTTAGTCAGGCCTTTTCTTTTGATGTCATAAACCTGTTGCGGCTAACCGGTTTTGATAATTTGAACAAGTTCCCCAGCATTAAGTTTTCCTGAATTCGGGGCGATTGTGATGATGCCGTTTGCGAGGCACATTAATTTTCTTGAAGATAAGTTGCGGTTATTCAGTGGGGTCGCCTTAATTGAACCGTTTTCTTCAATAATATGGCAGAGAATTAGTTTTTCGCGTTCCTCGGCTCCTTTTACAGAGGCTCCGAGTATTGCGAAAGTCGAGCTGATGATGTCCGGTAGTCCCAGAAGAATATTGAGAGTTGGTTTTATAACCGTATGGAAAGCTAATTGAACCGCATTCGGCGGTCCCGGAAGTCCTAATATGGCAGTGTCTTGAAGCTTGAAAGCAAAAATTGATTTGGCCGGGTGTATGGAAAGTCCTTTGAATAGCGGTGTGCCGCCTGCGTTGCGTATCGAATCAAAAACAAAATCTCTGTTCCCCGGTCCTGTTCCCCCTGTGGTGATGATCAGGTCGCAGGCTGAGTGTCTTTTTATTGCTTCGGCAATTGCTTCAGGTGAATTTTCACAAGTGGAGATGGCCACTTCGGCAGTGCCGCAACTTTCACATAATGCTTTCATTAAAATGAGATTGTCAGCGGGGATTAATCCTTCCGGGCCTGTTTTAGTTGGATCGCAAAGTTCGTTGCCGACAGCTAAGACCGCTATAGATGGAGCCTGACGCACACGTATATGGTTTTTTCCGGCATATGCCAGAAGGGCTGCCGCGCATGCTGAAATATGGGTGTTTTCAGCGATGAGGGTTTCTCCGGGTAGAACATCTGAACCAGCCGGACGAATGAAAGCTCCTTCTTGGACGGGAGAGAATATTGAAATTTTATTACTTGAAATAGTCACCTGCTCAAAGGGGATGACCGAATCACAGCCTTGAGGGATGATCCCACCGGTCAAAATTTTTATTGCACCGTTCGGACGTGTTTTTTCAGATCCGCTGGATGACGGCCTTATTTCTCCTGAAACCGTGAAAATGATAGGCGAGTCAACGGACGCTGAAGATGTTTCGGATGCTGTGAGAGCAAAACCGTCCATGGCAGAACGGTCATGTTCAGGCATGGATATTTCGGAACAGATGGTTTGGGCAGCAACGCTTCCGCAACAATCGGTCACGGGGATGGTTTTTTCAATAATCGGCGAAAGTTGTATTTTAAGAATTTCGAGGGCTTTTCGGCGGGTGATGTTTTGCGGATAATTTGCGCTTTTTTCTAAATCTTGTTGCATTTTTTTGCTCTCTCACACGCTTTGCTGAGTTCTTCCGGGGTGTTTACGTTGATAAATGATTCAAGATCCTGATCATGTTGCTGAAGTATTTCGGCATCAACAGCATGTACTTTTACTTCAGGGAAAAATCTGATGATTTGAAATATTTCATTATTAAGATTTTCTTCAATGAAGGGAAGACAGCGCTTTGAATATACGGCGCAAAGCGGCTCATACCTCCAGTTATCGTGTATGGGGATAAGAACATCGTCCGAAGGTGAAAGAAGCGAGAGCATCTTTGTTACGAGATTTTTATTCAGAAAAGGTGAGTCGCAGGCTGTTATGAAAACATGGTCGGTTTCAGCATGGCTTATGGCAGCATGTATTCCTGTAAGGGAACTTCTCTGCTGATAAATATCTCCGACAAGTCTGACTCCTAAATTCGTATGATGTTCAGGAGTTCGGGTAATGACAAAAATTTCGGTAAAAAGTCCTGACAGTTGACGAATTATTCTGCTGACTATCTTTTCACCGGAGATCTCAAGGCACGATTTGTCCTTGTATCCCATCCGGCTTCCTTCTCCGCCAGCTAAAATGGCTGCGCTTACTTTATTCTCTGTAGGTAACTTTTTCGAGGGCATAAATAATGTTCGGATCATATAGGGCTGATTCTTTGTATAGCATTTTTAGAGCGTTAACAGTGGTCATACTCTTTTTCCCGGGACGCTCCATTGTCATTGCCACAAAAGAATCAACAGCGCCACACAGTTTTCCCAGCCATGAAATTTGGTCGCATGTCACACCGCGCGGGTAACCTGAACCGTCCATTCTCTCATGATGTTCAAGTATTGCTCTGAGAGACGTTTTGGTAAGAGATTGTGTCAGGCTGAGAATCTCAACGGAATTGATGGGGTGATTCCGTATGCGCTTTTGTTCGTCTATGCTTAAGGAAAATTCTTTACCAAGTACAAAGTCCGGCAGACAGCTCATTCCTATATCACATAGAAATAAGGCTATAAGCGATTCCATAAAAGAATCCAGATCAGGTTTGCCTTCTCTGCCATGCAGGCATATCCCTGCGCCTATGATGCCGTTTGAAATTGATTTGTTTGTTAGAGAGTGGTCTTTGCACAGAAGCGGGAGCATGTCCCAAATAATGTCAGGGTTTTTATATACAAGTTCCCCTGCTGCAATCAGTGTTGTATGAAAATAGTCAAAGTTTTTTTTAAGAGAGTCTTTAAAAATTTTAACGGAAGAATCCTTGAGCCCTTCAATAATGATCTGGGCCATATCTTCATCTGAGATCGAATGTGACATGTCGGTAATAACCGTTTCTAAATTTGTGGCGAAATACGGTTTACAGTCAGAAATGTCGGTACTTTTTATAAAAATAAGATCTTTTTCACAGTCATTGAATATACTTAGTTTTTCAGCAGAAATGATTGTTTTTCCCGCAGTTGTCGCAGGTGAAAACTGCCCGGTTTGCGGGTTCATTCGATATAAGCAGAAAGGAAGTCCCGTTTTAGGTAGAAATTTGAAAATAGCGCTTGAAATTGAGCAGTAACTTTCTTCTATCGTCGAGTTGCTTTTTACCTTATTCATATTCTGACTCTCTTTAGCTGAGTATATTCTTTGCTAAGAAATATTTTATATGCGCATCGTGTTTTTATAATTATTAATTTTATTATCATCAAATGGTACCTAAGGGCAATGGGGGGAAGCTTGAATAAATATGAATCTGTTATAAAATCAGTATAGATTCATATTTTATTAATTTTTTACCTATTCTATCGGGTTGGAGTGCGTTCAATTCTTGCAATGACCACCGTACTCTGACTATATTCATCCTCTGTAAGGATTAAATGATCGATATTGCACTGGATGAGTGCTAAACTTCAGCAGGAATAAGTTCTGTTGCCGTATCATTTTCCTCAGGAAACGCATATCCCCTCTTATTATATTTCAAGGGGTTTCGGGAGAAAGTTTGGATAGTCTTTTTACTCCATCATCAATTGCCGTTGTAGGCGCTTCGGCTGTTTCCGGTAAAATCGGGAATACGATTCTTACGAATCTTCAAAATGCCGGATACAAGGGAGAGCTGTGTCCGGTGAACCCCCGCGGGGGAACAATATGCGATCTGAAAGCTTTTAAGAGTGCTTCTGAAATAGGTCATCCTGTGGATTTGGCTGTTATAGCTGTTCCTCGAGATTCTGTACTCGGAGTTTTAAAGGACTTGATTGAAACAGGAGTTCGTTCGGTTGCAATTATTTCTGCCGGTTTCAGTGAAGTAGGCCGTGAAGGATGGCTGCTTGAAAAACAAATTACGGAATTGGCTGAAAAGAACGGAATTTCTCTGCTTGGCCCCAATTGTCTGGGGCTTATTAATTCATCAGGAGGGGTAAACGCTTCCTTTGCCACCGGCAATCCTTTGCCCGGAACAACCGCATTTTTTTCGCAGTCCGGCGCATTATGCGTAGCTATTCTTGATTGGGCGCTGGAGGCTGGAGTCGGGTTTTCCAAGTTTGTAAGTCTTGGCAACAAGGCCGTTATAAATGAAGCCTCAATTATTGAATATCTGGGGAATGACCCGGAAACTAAAGTAATTCTGGGGTACGTGGAAAATATTGCAGACGGGCGTAACTTTATGGAGCAGGCCGTCAAGGTTTCTATGAAGAAGCCTATTATTATGATGAAGGCCGGGATAACTGCCGCCGGAGCAAGAGCCGCTTCATCTCATACAGGAGCTATTGCCGGATCTGATCAGGCTTGCGACGCGGCGTTTCGTCAGTCCGGGATTATCAGAGTTGACAGGCTGGAAGAACTCTTCAATCTGGCTAAAGCCTTTTCCTGTCAGGAACTGCCTTTCGGTCCTAATTTAGGAATAGTCACAAATGCCGGTGGTCCCGGTATACTTGCGGCTGATGCTTGCGGCGAATATGGTTTACGTATGCCTTCTTTTTCATCCCCGACCATCGCAGAATTGCAACCCATGCTGCCGGGTTATGCCTCAATTTATAATCCTGTCGATTTATTGCGGGGAGCTGATGCGGACCGTTATCGCAAGGCCATAAAAGTTGTCGGTCATGATCCGGTTATTAACAGTGTCCTAGTCATTATTGCCCCGTCAGAGAATATGAATCTCAAAGAAGTTGCTGAAACAGTTGCAACTTGTGCTTCTGAAATCTGCAAACCTGTTTTTTGCTGCCTTATGGGTCGCAAAAACAGTGAAGAAGCCAGAAGTGTTTTTGCTGCAGCCGGGGTTCCGGTTTATGATTTTCCGAAGCAGGCGGTCAGGGCTATGGACAGCATGTACCGATATGCCGTCTGGAAAGGGCGCGCCTCAAGAACCTTTGAAATTCCTGACCGGGACTATGAAGCTGCGCGAGAGGTTGTTGATTCTGCGTTAAGTTCCGGACGTTCAGAACTTGTGGAATTTCAGGCCCGGGATATTGTTACTGCATATGGTCTGCCCACTCCTGAATCTGATCTGGCCCGTTCCGGTGATGAGGCTGCTCTCTTGGCTGAAAGACTAGGTTTTCCTGTAGTTCTTAAGATTGCTTCTCCGGATATTTCGCATAAGTCGGATGTAAACGGAGTTTGGCTGAATCTTAAAACTGCGGAAGAAGTCCGTAATGCTTTCTGGCAGATAACGGCACAGGCACAGCGGCTTAAACCAAGTGCGTATATTGCAGGGTGTCTGGTTCAACAGATGGCATCAAAAGACGCACGGGAAGTTATTATCGGTTTTCGCAGGGATGATCAGTTCGGACCTTTATTGATGTTCGGACTTGGTGGTGTTTATGTTGAGATCTTAAAAGATATTTCGTTTCGTCTCGCACCTCTTTCGGTTGAAGATGCCGGAGATATGGTGCGCGAAATTCGTTCATATATGTTGTTGAAAGGAGTCAGAGGGAGCGAGCCTGCTGATTTCGATGCAATAACTGATGTTTTGATCAGAATGTCTTGTCTGGCTGATGATTTTCCTGAGATATATGAAGCTGAATTTAATCCTGTGCTTGTAAGCTCGGACGAGGCGCTGGTCGCGGATGCCCGCATGACTATAGTCGAGCTTCCGTCAGCCGGGAAAGAATCAGATTTGATCATAGATGAAGACCTTTCAAAGGAGGCATAAATGGTAGGTATTTATATAGGTTCTACGACCGGATATTCGGGTAAGAACCTTTTGGCCATGTCTTTAGGATTGAAGTTTCGCAACAGCGGCTTCAATGTCGGCTATATGAAACCTGTGGGAGCTGTTCCGCATATGGACGGAAACAGGCCGGGCGATGCCGATGCAGCTTTTATTCAGGAAGTGCTGGGTCTTGAACAGGACCCTGGAAAAGTTACTCCTGTACTGGTCACCAGAGATTTTACGATAAAAGCTTTTACCGAAGATCTCGGAGATTTGAAGCCGTCGATTGTAGAATCATATGAGGAGCTGAGTCAGGACAAAGATGTCATGATTATCGGCGGGTCAGGAAGTTTTTTAAGTTCTGGAAATTATTGCGGAGTCAGCGGTCCGGATGTGGCAAGTGCGCTTGGGGCCAAGACCATTCTTGTTGACCGGTATTCAAAAGAACTGAAGTATGATTATGTGCTTCGTGTTCAGAAGGACCTCGGAGATGATTTCCTCGGAGTTGTCTTTAATGATGTGCCTGAACACTATATGGATGAACTTAAATCTCTGCTCATTCCTTTTCTTGAAAAGAAAGGTGTTAAAGTTCTGGGCGTGATTCCTCGCGATCCTCTTATGGGAGCGATTAAAGTAAGCGACCTTGCGGAGCGTTTGTTCGGAAAAATTATTTCTGCCCATACTAAGGCGGACAGGGTTGTTGAAAATTTCCTGATCGGCACTATGCAGGTTGAAAATTTTATTACTCACTTCAGGCGGCATAAAAATTCTGCAGTCATTGTCGGTGGAGACAGGGCAGACGTTCAGCTTGTCGCACTGGAAGGAAATTGTCCTTGTCTTATTCTTACAGGGAATCTTTATCCTAATGATATTATATTGACCCGTTCTGAGGTGCTTGAGATTCCTGTTATTGTTGTTCGGGATGATACCTATTCTGTGGCAAAGAAAATGGAAGCAATTCAGGAAAGCTACAAACTCAGAGACATGATTAAGATTAATCATGGAGCCAGTTTGGTTAATTCAGAGCTTGATTATGACTATATTTTTGAGAAATTGGAACTCTAATAGTATACCATTAGAGTCTGAATAAAAATATATCTTTTACTTTTATGAATACTGTTTTGAGTTACTTTTTGTAAAGTAAATAGCGCTAACATGTTGTTTTTTATGTTTTTACATGTGGGGCGACTGCGGTTTACAGCCGTAGTTGTCCTGTTTTTTTTGAAGGATTAGAGAGACAATCCTCATGGTTACTATTGTCCTGTTTTATAAAATATGCGATTTAACCACCAGTTATAAGTTCAGTAGGGTCTTTGGGCTTATGTGGTGAGGTTAGTTTCGACCAATAGATGTGATTAGATTTGGTTAGAAAACAGGGTGCGAGGCACCCGAAAAACCGAGCGTGATTTGGCAGTGTTGGCGGACACACCAAATTTTCGGAATGAGGAGGCATAAGATGCCTAATGCGTCCACGTGGGATTGGAATCCCGGTAGGCGAGAGGTCCAAGACGTTAGTTCTTGGTCCAGTAAATTTGAGAGAGTGGAAGAATTCTATGCCAGTTCCGACGGTGAAAAGGTCGGAGCAGTCGTAAAGACAGGCGAAGGAGAATTTACTGCTTGCGTTAACGGTCAAGCCTGGGAAGATAGATATGAAAGGGTTTTTTACCTTAAATTTTCTCCAGACGGTAGATTGGCTGTTATCACTCAACAGGATGGCGAATGGACTTTAGCTGTTGACGGCGTAAGTTGGCCTGAAACGTACGGCTATATCTGGAGAACTATGTTTGGTGCCAACGGTTCCATTAACTGTGCTGTTCAGCAGGACGGTGAGTATGGAATGGGTACTGATGGCGTTCTTTGGGAAAATCTATTTGTTAATGCTAACAATTTTACAATCAGTGGTGATGGCACGAAAACAGCTGCTGTTGTTCAGGTAACACCTATTGCTCAGGCTGATATTGAGACCTTTGATAAAGGTGCCTTTACCATTGCTGTGAATGGTGAAGCTTGGGACAGTGTTTTCATGAACTGCTACTCTCCTGTGTTTGACGCAAAAAGTGAAAGAGTCGCCTGCGAAGTCAGAAGGACTCTTTACGATTACACAATCGCAGTTGACGGAAGAATCTGGCAACGTGAATTTCAGTGTGTATGGGATCCTTGCTTCAACCCCGTAACTGGTGCAATCGCTGCTCCTGTCCGTCTTGGCGGAAAATGGGGAATGGCTCAGGATGGAGAAGTTATCTGGCCGGCTGAGTTTGCTCAGTGTTGGCATCAGCAGTTCAGTGCAGACGGTAAGAACCTTTGGGCTATTGTCGCTACCAGCATAGGTAAATTTACCGTTGCCAAGAATGGAACTCCTTGGAATATTAAAGTTCCTGTTGTTCTTGATCTGGCTGTAAGTCCTGATGGAAATCGCGCTGCAGCTCTTGGAAAGACTGATTATGTTTACACAGTCAGTTGTGATGATAAGGTTTGGAACGATTCTTATGATATGGCTTGGAAGCCTGTTTTCAGTCCTGACAGCACTAAAGTTGCCGCTAAGGTTGAAAAGAAAGGCCGCTTTACAATTGTTCTTGACGGGAAGGCTTATGGGCAGGATTTTGAACAATGCTGGGAGCCTGTTTTCAGTCCTTGTTCCACTAAAGTTCTTATCCGCGCAGTTGATGGCGGAAAGTTTGTCCGCATTGTAGCTGATGTGAGCGATTTTTAACAGCCGGAGGCAATACGCATGAACACTCTTTATGCATTCGTTGTAGGCCCTCTGGCGTGGATCGCCTGGGGCGTGTTTATTTTTGGTTCCTTATACAAGATGGTTTCAATGTACCAGCTTGCTAAAGAAAAGGACGCTTCGTCCTTGCATTACATGAGTTTTAAGTATGGAATGCGTTCAATTCTGCACTGGCTCAATCCTGTAGGAACCCTCGGTTGGCAGAGCAGTCCTTATACTGCAATGGTAACTTTTGTTTTTCACATTTGTCTTGTTATTGTTCCTTTGTTCCTTCTGGGACACGTGGTTCTCTGGGATCAGTTTTTCGGTATTACTTGGCCGACTCTCCCAGATACTGTTGCCGACATCATGTCCATCGTATTCGTAGCTTGCTGCATTTATTTTGGACTGCGCCGCTTTTTGCAGCCCGATGTTCGTTTTCTTACCACCGGTAAAGATTGGGTAGCTCTGGCTATTCCTTCTTTGACTTTCCTTTTCGGTGTTCTGGCATACCACCAGATCGGAAACGACAAGGTAATGCTTGTACTGCATATCCTTTGTGGAGAAATCATGCTTATCAGCATTCCTTTCTCCCGCCTCAGCCATATGTTGTTCGGCTTTTTCACTAGAGCCTACATGGGGTCTGAGTTCGGTGGCGTTCGCCGTACAAAGGATTGGTAACCACATCCCCAAAGGAGTATTCAAATGATTTTTGACAGGAAAATTGCGGATGCCGGGCTCGAACGGGGTGTGTCCCGTTTGACTCCTCAACGCATCGAAGAAACTCTAAGGCAGGTTCTCGAAGGAGAAACCGGAGCCAAGCTTAAGGTGTATGCAGAAACCTGCATGCGTTGCGGTTTGTGTTCTGAAGCCTGCCATTATTATATGTCCCATGACAAAGATCCTTCCTACTCTCCAGCAGGTAAGGTTCACATGACTTTGGGCGAAATATTACGCAAAGATTGTAAGGTTTCTCCTGAGTTTGTTTATCAGATGGCTCAGATTGCCTATACAGAGTGTAATCTCTGTCGTCGTTGTGTTCATTATTGTCCAATAGGAATTGATACTGGTTACATCATGAGTACTGTGCGCCGTATGTGCCACAAACTCGGTGTAATTCCTCAGTACCTTCAGGACACTGCAAATAGTCATTCTGTTACAATGAACCAGATGTGGCTGAAAGATGACGAATGGATGGATACCCTGCAATGGCAGGAAGATGAAGCCAGAGACGAAATGCCGGATCTTCGCATTCCTCTTGATAAGGAAGGCGCAGAAATCTATTATTCCGTTATTGCTCCTGAACCTAAGTTCCGTACTCAGTTAATCTATCAGGCTGCTTATATTATGAACACTGCCGGAGTTGATTTCACCATGCCTACCGAACCAGGCTGGGATAACTCCGATATGTGTATGTATTCCGGTGACTTTGAAATGATGGGACGACTTAAGAAACGTCATTTCGAATCAGCTCTTGATCTCAAGGTTAAAAAGATTGTTATGGGTGAGTGCGGTCACGCATTCCGCTCTGTTTATGATCAGGGTAACCGTTGGGACGGGTGGGATATGTATCCTATTGAAGTAGTCCATTCCGTGGAATTCTTCTGGGATCTCATCAATTCAGGTAAAATTAAAATTCGTGAAAAGTTCAAAGAGCCGATCACCATACACGATCCTTGCAATATTATTCGCGGACGTGGTTTGATGGAACAGTCTCGTAAACTTGCTCATGCACTTTGTGAAAACGTAGTGGAAATGCACCCTAACCTTGAGCATAACTATTGTTGTACTGCAGGTGGTGGTGTTATCAACTGTGGTCCTCCATTTAAAAATGTCAGAATGAAAGGTAACAGAGTTAAGGCTGAGCAGTTAAAAGCTACCGGCGTAAAGACTATCCTTGCACCTTGTCATAACTGTCACGGTGGGCTTGAAGATATAGTCCATTACTATGAACTTGGCATGGACATTAAATTCTTCGGCGATCTTATCTATGAACTCATGGAAAAGCCTGAAGTGGAATAGGAGGAAGATTACAATGTTAAAAAGAGTATTAACTATCGCGGCAGTTGTCGCCTGTGTCTTTCTCTATATGGTTCCCGCATTCTGTCAGGATGATATAACATTCCTGCTGGATCCGGCTTTTGTTCATCCCGAAAGACCTGCTGCTGTGTTCGTTCATGATGGGCACAACGAAAAGGCCGGTATCGAAGATTGCGCAACTTGTCATCATGTATGGGCAGACGGAAAGATTGTTGAAGACGAAAGTTCCGAAGACCAGAAATGTTCATCCTGTCATCAGGTTAAACCTGAAGCTGGAAAAACAGGACTTCGTAATGGTTATCACAAACTTTGCTCAAACTGTCATATCGAGAAAGATAAAGGACCTGTAACTTGCGCCGGATGTCATCCAAACGGCGGAGCTGCTCCTGCCGGGCATTAGTCCAGAGTCAGCTTAATTGTTAATGAGAAAAGCCGCCCCTCCGTATGGAAGGGCGGCTTTTATTTTTTTGAGTAGAGTGAGTATTAAGATTAGTAGCGGAAGAATTTTGTATAGGGTATGTTTTCCTTAATAGGAGGATAACCCGTGAAATCGATTGCCGACTTTTTTAAATCAGCTGTTATGGGTGGTTTTTTTGTTTTGCTTCCCATTTGTGTAATAGCTTTTCTCATATACGAAGGTATTGAGATATTTATAGCCTTTACGGATGAGATGACTGACGCTCTCGGGCTTGAAGGCCCCTTGCTTCATGCGCTTATTTTATTAGCAGGAGCTGTCGTAGTTATTTTGATTTGCTTTGTGGTCGGTATGATCATCAGAACAAAGGTTGGAGGGTATTCGGTAGGTTTGCTTGATAGACTGCTGGGTAAGGTTCCTTTGTTTAACATTATTAAGAGAGTGATTGACCAGACCAGTGGAGCTGGTACTGAAAATTTTGCACCTGTTTTATTCACTCTTTCAGGTGGGGAAGTTTCCGTTCTGGGCCTTTTCATTGAGCGAAGCGGTGAAAATATGGCCGTGGTTTTTGTTCCGTCCTCTCCGACCTCCGGAGTCGGTCACGTTGTTCAGGTGCCTTATAATAATATGCAGTTTTTAGACGCATCCCTTCTTTCTGTTGTGGATGGACTCATGAATTGGGGCAATGGTCTTGGGAAGTCTTTTGCAACAATTAAGGTGAAAGATAGTTAGAGAGCATTGCATAACTGTCCGCTGGTGTCGTTGCTACAAAACAGCAGGCAATTTTCGGACGAGCAATTTCTTTAAAGTTAAGGATCATTAGGTTATAGAATCCGTTATGAAGAAATTGTTTTTAATCAATTGCCGCAAGCCGATGGTCGATGCGTTCAAAGCCGCAGGGCATGACGTTCGCTATATTTTTACTGCTGAACGTGACGTAGATGTTCCCTGTGAGTTGGATAAGCTTGGATTTCATCCTGATATTCTTTTGCAGCAGGAGTCACTTGGCAGCAGAGTTTTTTTACACGGTTTAGCTTCAGTTAAATGCGTGCGGTTGTTCTGGTCGGTTGATACTCATATGAACATGCACTGGCACGGTTTGTATGGATCAATGTTTGATGGTGTGCTGACGACTCAGAAGAAATATGTTTCACAGCTTGAGAAAGTCTGCACCGCGAAAATTTGCTGGGTTCCGTGGATGGGGGGACGTCTTGGGCCGGAGACCGGTACTGAGGCAGGGCTTATTCCTTATACTAAGCGTGAGCACGAGCTTACTTTTGTCGGGCGGGTGTCACCGCAACGGCCTTCGCGGAAGTGGTTTGTTGATTTTTTGAAGACCAATTACAATTTGAATATGGTAGATGGTTTGAATTATTCTCAGATGATGTCTCTTTATAAAGAGACTCGAATTGTTCCGAATGAGGCTCTTTTCGGAGAAGTTAACTTTAGGCTGTTTGAGGGCTGCTCCTGCGGGTGCGCTGTTGTTACGCCGTTTGTGGGTGATGAGTTGGGAGAGCTTTTTGAGGATGGTAAAGAAATTGCTGTTTATAATAATGTTTTAGAACTGAAAGATATACTTGACCGTTTTAAGGTTAATCCTAAGTTGGCAGCTTCAATGGGGCTGGCTGCGTATGAACGTATTTTGCGAGATCATATGCCGGCCAACAGGGTTGCGAAAATTTTAGATTTTGCGCAGGAAATTGTTCCTCGAAGTATTAATGAATCGGAATCCGATTTTTTATATTATCAGACGCAGGCAGTTCTTGGAGAAAGCGGAGATAGAACTGTTTCATGGAAGATTGTAATCGAAGGTTTAAAGAGAGGCGGACCCGGAATCCAGAGTGATGCAGCCTTACTTCGTATTTTTGCGAAAGGGCGGATGACGAAGGAATTTATGGATACCGCTAATTTATATTTAAACAGTGAGACGGGGAACGACGACTGTTATTTCAACATGTCTGCTTCGGTAGGTAGTAATAAAATTGGAAACTGGGATCTGGCTAAATATTTTTGGTATCGTTATTGTGCAAAGGTCAGGCCCGGTAAAGAAGAGAAGCCATTAGACATAGTCCATTTGCTTATGCTTTGGGGGCAGGAACTATCTCGAGTCGGAACAGATATAAGATCCGGTGTGCTTTTTAACGAAGAGAAGGATTTGCCAGCCTGTGCAGCGGATTGTTATCTTGTGGCGTTACATCTTGATCCTGAGAATCTTGAAGTCTATAGAAGTCTTGAATCATTACTTGCCGGAATCGCCGGGGCAGAGTCTATGCGACTGGGATTTTTGTCTCATTTGTCCCTGCACCGTCCTGATGACTGGAGAATCAGCGCAGAACTGGGAATAGTTAATTTGAAGGTTTTTAGGTTGGATGAGGGGCTTTCTGAATTGGAAAATTCTAAAAAGAAAGCGATGGTTGCAGGGTGTGAACGATTCTGGATTCGTAAAATTGAAAAAGAAGTTAACATAAATTTTGAAATAGTTAATTCTTGAGATATATGGTAAATTTTAGTCTTAAGTTTAACAGTGCCGATTTAATATTTAATTTGTTGCAAATGGTAAATAACTATGATGTCGAGTGAAGTTTTTAATGAGGCGGCGTTTTTTAATCATCTTGGTGGTGATAGAGAGTTGGGAGCGGAAATACTTGATGTGTATCTGATTGATGCTCCAGACCGGCTCCGTTCGCTTTCAGAGGCTGTTGAGAAGAATGACCAGAATCTTGTAATTAAATATTCTCATGCTCTTAAAGGAATATCTGCAACAATACGTGCTGAAAAAATTGCCCGCATTTCTGAGATAATTGAATTGGCAGCAAGACAAGGCGACTTTGAGAAAGTGAGAGCGTGCTTTCCGGATATTGTAAATGAGCTGGAAAAAACTTTAAAAGTGCTGAAAGAATATTTGGGTGTACACAAAAACTGATTTTTGAAAATTTTGTGAATTTAGATTTTGTAAAAACCTTCCGATTGTTTCGGAAGGTTTTTTTACGATATGGTTTAGGGAAATTAAAAATTTGAATAATTAAGTTTGATAAGCAAACTATTAAATTGTTTCAGATAAATAGCAGGTATGGTAAAGAATAAAAACGCGACGTAGTTATTTTATTTATTATTTTAGCGCTGAGATGGCGCAGGGGTTAGGCATGTTTAAAAATCTTAAGCTTGGGTGGAAAATTGGCGGTGGATTCGGAATTGTACTCATACTTACCCTTTTAGTTGGTTCTGTCGGGTGGTTGGGGATGTCTAAAGTCTCTGAGCAATCCGATCAGACTAGTATTGTTAACAAAGTTGTACGAGATGTTTATTCTGCACGGTTGATGGTTTTATATTATACTCTAAAAGGTACTCCAGATTATATAGACTCCTTTCATGATTCCATTGGCGAATTGAGCAAGGGTTTTTTAGACAATAAAGAAAAATTTTCAGGTAAAAGACATACTGAGATTGTCGATATTTCAAAAAATGTGCAGGAGTATGCAGATGCTTTTGATGGTTACGTGCTGGCCAGCAAAGAAAAGGATGAAGCTCTCGGGAGTTGCCTTGTAGCAGTAGATAAAATCTATAATTCTTTAAATGCGATGGATAAAGATAGTAAGCTACAAGTTCAGAATAACCGGAGTTTACAAGGTCTCGATGGCAATTCTGATGAATCTTTTTTATTTTATACTAAAATAATTGATATGGACCGTTCCTTTCGCAACGCGCGTAGCGTTGCCAAGTCCTTTTTGGGAAGTGGATCTGAAAATGATTTGAAATCTGTAAGGCTATATATTGCCGAAATTATTGATGTGGCTGATTTTTTGCGCAAGAGTGCATACGTCACTAAGGAAAAAGCTGAGAGAGTTGCAGAGTTAGCTAGTACCGCACGGAGGTACCTCGAAGGTATTAATTTAATAGCTGAAAAACTGAAAGTTCAAAATAG
Source organism: Maridesulfovibrio ferrireducens (assembly GCF_900101105.1). NCBI lineage: Bacteria > Pseudomonadati > Thermodesulfobacteriota > Desulfovibrionia > Desulfovibrionales > Desulfovibrionaceae > Maridesulfovibrio > Maridesulfovibrio ferrireducens. The sequence goes on along the minus strand of NZ_FNGA01000005.1, from coordinate 101,497 downwards.
TAAACTTAAGGAAATGGTTGCTGTAGGTGAACATGTATTAGTTTTAAGTCACGATATTTTGATATCCCAAGAAGCAGAATCTGCAAAAGTAATTAGTTCCGCTCTTTCTGTTATAGCCATTGGCCTAGCGATAGCATTGCTGGCTGGTATCATCACAACTTTGATCATAACAAAAGCTATAACAGGGCCAGTTAGACTGGGGGTTTCTTTCACAGAAAGGATGGCAGCTGGAGATTTTACGCAATTTTTAAATGTGAATCAGAAGGATGAAATCGGAATACTTGCAACCGCCTTGAATGACATGGTGAGCAAACTTTCTTCCGTTGTTACTGAAGTTGGAAGTTCTACTGAAAATGTTGCCGCGGGAAGTGAAGAGTTGTCTGCAACTGCTGAAAATCTTTCACAGGCTTCAACTGAACAGGCTGCGAATGTTGAAGAAGTTTCTTCATCTATCGAAGAAATGACCGCGAATATCAGGCAGAATGCTGAAAATGCTCATGAGACTGAGCGAATCGCATTGCAGTCTGCAAAGCAGGCAGAAGATGGCGGAGCCGCAGTAACTCAGGCTGTTGTTGCAATGAAAAATATTGCGGAAAAAATATCTATTATTGAAGAAATTGCCCGTCAAACCAACTTGCTTGCTCTTAATGCTGCAATTGAGGCAGCTCGTGCAGGTGAGCATGGTAAAGGGTTTGCTGTTGTAGCTGCAGAAGTTCGAAAATTAGCTGAGCGAAGCGGTGCCGCAGCAGGTGAAATCGGAGAACTTTCATCCAAAACTGTAAGTGTTGCTGAAAAAGCCGGAGAAATGCTTAACCAGCTGGTCCCGGATATCAAGCGGACATCAGAATTAGTTCAGGAGATAGCGGCTGGAAGCAATGAGCAGCTTTCCGGGGCAGAGCAGATCAATAAGGCTGTTCAGCAGCTTGATCAGGTGACTCAGCAAAATGCTTCTGCTTCCGAGGAAATGGCTTCCACTTCGGAAGAATTATCGAGTCAGGCAGAGCAGCTTCAGCAAGTAATGAGCTTCTTCAGGGTTAGTTCGCAATCTTCAGCACCAATGAGAGCATTGCCTTCTCATCGTCCTCCTGTGCGTAAGGTTCCTGCGTTTAAAGCTATGCCCACTGAAAAGCCGGTCAGAAAATCATCAGGAGTCGCACTTGATATGAGTGGAGATTTTTCAGATTCAGATTTTGAAAAGTTCTGATAATTACTGGATGAAGACTTGTTCTTTAATTGGTATATGCTGAGTTGAAATATAAATGGTTATTATTTAAATAAAGCAGGTAAGTGATGGGCGATGAAATGAACAGCACAATGAATCAGTATCTGACCTTTACCTTGAATAAAGATATCTATGCCCTTGATATCTCAAGTGTCAGGGAAGTTCTGGAGTTAACTCCTATAACTCGGATTCCAAGGACCCCGACGTTTATGAGGGGAGTTATTAATCTACGTGGACATGCTGTACCTGTAGTCGATATGCGGCTTAAATTCGGTATGAGCAAGACTGAGGATACGATAAACACTTGTATCATTATTGTTGAAGTCCTTTTTGATGGTGATAGCACTGTTATGGGCGCTCTTGCGGATTCAGTCAGGGAAGTTATTGAGTTTACGGAGGATATGATTGAAGAACCTCCTAGAATGGGCACGACAATCAAGACTGATTTTATTCGCGGAATGGGTAAACAGGATGATGACTTTGTTATAATCCTTGATATTAATAAGATCTTATCCGTGGAAGAGCTTGCTATGCTTAAGAGTGCACCTCACGAACCTTCTGCTGAAGTTGTTCCTGAAGTAAACCCAAAGCAAGGCATGACTCTTAATCTTTAAATTAATTACGTATATTTAATTATACGGTATTTATCCATACAATGGTCAGTATAAGGCCCGCCCTCGTTTTTTCGGGGGCGGGCTTTAATTATGTTCTCTAATAAACTGATGACGAAGGTTTGTTGAATTGCAAATGGTAGATAGCAATGATGTCGAGTGAAGTTTTTAATAAGGCGGCGTTTTTTTGTCATCTTGGTGGTGATAGAGAGTTGGGAACTGAAAGAATATTTGGGCGTACACGAAAACCGATTTTTGAAATTCTTGTGAATTCAGGTTTTGTTAAAAAACTCTTTCCGATTGTATCGGAAGGGGTTTTTTTATGATATTCTTCAGGGTAATTTTAAATTCGAATAATTAAGTTTGATAAGCAATCTATTAAAGTGTTTCAGATAAATGGCAGGTATGTTACAGAAGAAAACAGAGGTAGAGTTATTTTATCTATTATTTTAGCGCTGAGATGGCGCAGGGGTAAGGTATGTTTAAGAATATGAGATTGGGACTAAAACTTGGGTTAAGCTTTGCGTTGATGATTTTACTGACCGCTATAATGGCTTTTGTCGGATTCAATGGAATGACAGGGGTTCAAGAGCGGGTCGACAAAGCAGATGATGTTAATCGTATGGTTAGATCTCTTCTTGAAGTAAGGATTGATGAAAAGAATTTTATGCTGCGTGGTGATGAAAAATTTTTAAAAGAGCATCAGAATAATATTTCTGACATTAAAGCTCTGATTGCAGCGACAGACAAAAAATTTACTAATAAAATAAATAATGATCAGATGGCTGCAGTTAATGGGGCTGTAACTGAATATGAAAAAGCTTTTTCTGATTATGTTTCACTTGTCACCGAGCGAACTAAAACTATGGAGATGATGAGATCTGAAGCTCGTTCAGCGCTTAAGGAACTTGAGCAGATTAGATCTGATCAGAAAAAACAGCTTGATGGAATCATGACTGATACCAGATCGCATATTGCAAGTGCGATGCAGAGTGGACAAACAGATCAGATTGGGGGGCTTTATCAGAAAGGGCAAGCCGGTATTGATGATAAGCTTCAAAAGGCTGATGATGCCAATAGATCTATCAAGTGGTTTATTACAACCCGTAAGAATGAGAAAGAGTACATAATTTCTTCCGACAGTAAATATTTAGATATGGTTAAAAATGATGTGGCAAACATTGTTGAACTTATGAATGATCTGTCTGGAAGATTTTCAAATCCAGTCAATGTTGCTCAGGTTCAGTCCATTTTAAAAGCAATTACTGGTTATGAGGAGAATTTTATAAATTATACAAATTTAATGAATGATCAAGTGCTGGCAGAGAAACAGATGGTTGTCGCTGCACGTAAAGCTGAAAATGAATGCCGTGACGCCCGCGCTGATCAGAAAGCAAAGATGCTTAGTCAAATGGATTTCTCGAATATGATTTTGGTGGTTGGAGCCTGTATAGCTCTGGTTCTCGGAGTTCTTACTGCAATCCTTCTGACAAGAGGAATTACCGGACCTATTGGTATGGGTGTAACTTTTGCACAACGTATGGCTCAAGGAGATTTCACAAGAACTCTGGATATAGATCAGAAGGATGAAATCGGAATACTTGCAACCGCCTTGAATAACATGGTGAGCAAACTTTCTTCCGTTGTTACTGAAGTTGGCAGTTCTACTGAAAATGTTGCCGCGGGAAGTGAAGAGTTGTCTGCAACCGCTGAAAATCTTTCACAGGCTTCAACTGAACAGGCTGCGAATGTTGAAGAAGTTTCTTCTTCTATCGAAGAAATGACCGCGAATATCAGGCAGAATGCTGAAAATGCTCATGAGACTGAGCGGATTGCGTTGCAGTCTGCAAAGCAGGCAGAAGATGGCGGGGCCGCAGTAACTCAGGCTGTCGTTGCAATGAAAAATATTGCAGAAAAAATATCTATTATTGAAGAGATTGCCCGTCAAACCAACTTGCTTGCTCTTAATGCTGCAATTGAGGCAGCTCGTGCAGGTGAGCATGGTAAAGGGTTTGCCGTTGTAGCTGCAGAAGTCAGGAAGCTGGCGGAACGAAGTGGAGAAGCCGCCGGAGAAATAGGTGATCTTTCTTCAACCACCGTGAATGTTGCTGAAAAAGCCGGAGAAATGCTTAACCAGTTGGTTTCGTTCTGGTCAGAATTAGTTCAGGAGATAGCGGCTGGAAGCAATGAGCAGCTTTCCGGGGCAGAGCAGATCAATAAGGCGGTTCAGCAGCTTGATCAGGTGACTCAGCAAAATGCTTCTGCTTCCGAGGAAATGGCTTCCACTTCAGAAGAATTATCGAGTCAGGCAGAGCAGCTTCAGCAGGTAATGAGCTTCTTCAGGGTTGGCTCGCAATCTTCAGCACCAATGAGAGCATTGCCTTCTCATCGTCCTCCAGTACGTAAGGTTCCTGAGTTTAAGACTGTGGCGACTGAAAAGCCAGCCAGAGATAAATCACCAGGAGTCGCACTTGATATGAGTGGAGATTTTTCAGATTCAGATTTTGAAAAATTCTAATAATTATTGGATGAAGTTTTAATCTTTAATTGTTATATGCTGAGTTGAAATAAAATTGATTGTTATTTAAATAAAGCAGGTAAGTGATGAGTGATGAAATGAACAGCACAATGAATCAGTATCTGACCTTTACCTTGAATAAAGATATCTATGCTCTTGATATCTCAAGTGTCAGGGAAGTTCTGGAATTGACTCCTATAACTCGGATTCCAAGGACTCCGAAGTTTATGAGGGGAGTTATTAATCTACGTGGACATGCTGTACCTGTCGTCGATATGCGGCTTAAATTCGGTATGAGCAAGACTGAGGATACTATAAACACTTGTATCATCATTGTTGAAGTCCTTTTTGATGGTGATAGCACTGTTATGGGCGCTCTTGCGGATTCAGTCAGGGAAGTTATTGAGTTTACGGAAGATATGATTGAAGAACCTCCTAGAATGGGCACTACGATTAAGACTGATTTTATTCGCGGAATGGGTAAACAGGATGATGATTTTGTCATAATCCTTGATATTAATAAGATCTTATCCGTGGAAGAGCTTGCTATGCTTAAGAGTGCGCATCAGGAGTCTTCCGCTGAAGCTGTTCCCGAGGTAAACCCAGAGCAAGGCATGACTCTTAATCTTTAAATTAATTAAGTATATTTAACTATACGGTATTTTATCCATACAACGGTCAACCATGTGGCCCGCCCTCGTTTTTCGGGGGTGGGCTTTAATTATGCTATCTAAAAAACTGATGACGAAGATTTGTTGAATTGTATTGCTTGATGAGACATAGTTAAGCACATATATATTGTTTGATTATTTATTCTTAAATGGGATAAATGCTTGCTATACAGTATGTAGTGAAATAGAGTGCTTTTTTAATATTGAGTAATTAAATTGATTTATAATTTATTAATAGTGTCTCAAAAATAATTACATGCAAGAGTAATGATAATTCTGCCATGCAACGTATCTTTTATAGTACCTTATTCGCAATTTCTCTCTTAGGGGCCTTTTTAGCAGGCATTCTGCATGCAGCGTATCCTGTTGTTGCATTAATTTGCGCAATTGGAGCGATAAGTGTTTTAATTTTTGGAATAACTCTTGTTGGGAGAGCATGGGGCCATAGAAATAAAGTAAATGAAGATTTCTATTCTGAGATAATGCGTAATGCTGATGTCGGATTATATCGGGCGGATCTTAATGGTAAGTGTTTATACACAAACGATTGTTTTGAAAGTTTATCTAAATGTTTTAGTAAGTTAAATAAAAATAAAGAACAGGGGATTATATTTCCTCTTTGTGAAGGCTCCGAGAAACGTAAGGCTTTTATGGATCAGCTTTTATCTGGTGGTGAAGTTCAAGGATTTGAGTCCTGTGTTTCGGTAGCGAATGAGAAATTTATTCATATTACCGAGGATGCTAAACTTCTATTCGATTTGAACGGGACCCCCTCAGGTTTTGTCGGAGTGGTAAAAAATATTTCGGATATTAAGAGAATTGAGAAAGAGCTGGCACTGGAAAAGAGTTATTTGACAGCAGTGATGGATAATTCCCCTGAAAGTGTTTTTATTGAAGACCTTGAAGGTAAATTTTTGAAAGTTAACCGTGTTTTTGCGGATCATGCCGGGGTGGATAACCCTGAGCTTTGTGTGGGCAGTAACGTTTATAATTATCTTTCTCCTCAGTTATCCACAGCTCTTTTAGATGATATTTCAAATGTTGTATTAACGGGAGAGGATAGTTCTTTTATGCTCTCTGCAGATGATAGTCAGGGAAATGGTCTAAATCTTGATGTTCAGCACTCCTTGTTTAGAAATTCAGAGGGAGAACCAGCCGCTATTATCGGGTATGCCAGAAAGGTTGAAAGCAAGGTAGAGAGTGTATCAGACATTCCTTTTTGTTTAAGCAACCTGTGTCATGAATTGAGAACTCCCTTCGTTGGTATAATTGGAAGTTTAAAGGCACTTAATGATGAAGATTTGCCGCAAAGTGCTAAGCCTTATGCTTTTAAGGCTTTGAAATCAGCAGAAAGATTTAAGGATGCACTTAATGGTTTTTTGCACGATTTTTCAGGTGAAAAATCTGTTGTCACTGGAAATAGCTTGTTTAATCCAGCCACTGCCTTTTCAAAGATATTGGATATATATATTCCCGCCGTTGAACTTGAAGGTAAGAGTATTGAACTTATTATTACTAAAAATATTCCAGAAAAAATTTTAGGAAACAGCCAGGAACTGTCACAGGCTCTTTTCGGCCTGATTGGTAACGGGCTATCCCTCATGAAGGGAACAAAGCTTGTCGCAGGAATTGATATGCAGAGCTTAGCTGTAAACAAAGCTATATTTTCTTTTTTTGTTACTGACAGTTTAAGTGGAAGTATTGAATTTAGCGACAATCAATTGTCGAATGGATTTAAGGATGCGGTCAATAAAATTGAGGGAGAAGTTTATTCTCAATTGGATAATAATTTTACAATCGGGTTCAAGGTAGAAACCGGCTTTATTGTCGGTTCGGCAGACGAAGTAGAGAGTTTTGCGAGTATAAAGAAGAGTATTTTGCTGGCAGAAGACGATATAAGCAGTCAGTTTATGATGCGGAAAAAGCTTGAGAAATGGGGCTATACTGTACGCACTGCTTCTACAGGAATTGAGGTTTTAACGTGCTTAAAAGATAGGGCTTACGATCTTGTGCTGATGGATATCCAAATGCCGGAGATGGACGGTTTTGAAGCAATAAAAACTATTCGTGATAACGAGTCAGGCAAAGAGCGGGTACCAATTGTTGTGCTTAGTGGCTACGGCGCTGACATTAATACCGAGCAAATGGCTTTGCTGGGTATTAATGAATTTATTACTAAGCCGATACGGATGGAAGTACTTAAAGATATGATCTCTAAGTACTTAAATTAAAAAATAAATTTACGCTTATTTCGTGAGCACATTCCTGATATAAAATTCAATCCCGTCTTCAAGCATTTGCACTGAAAGAAGAATCAGAATCAGTCCCATAAGCCTTTCACAAGCCCTTAGTCCGCGTTTACCCAGAAAGCTGGCTAAAGTCGGCCCGATCATCATAATACCGAATGATACACCCCACGCCAGCATTACTCCCGCCAGTACGGTCAGGGTTGCGCTTTCTTTGGAGCCGTAAACCATGACTGCTGCCAAAAGGGATGGACCGGCAAAGAGCGGAACAGCTATGGGAACAATGAAAGGGTCTTTTTCAGGTGCAATTTTTAAGTTGTCCGGCTGTGGGAAGACCATTTTCATGGAAATGATGAAGAGGATTACCCCACCTGCGATACGGAGCGTTGACTGATGAATATTGAGCATCTTCATGAGTCCGGAGCCAAGGTACATGAAAAGGATGATGATACCCAGCGCAAATAGAAGTTCTCTTAAAAGTATTTTTCTCTGACGTGCAGGCGAAAACTCTTTCAGCATCGACAGGCACGTTGGAAGATTACCCAACGGGTCCATGATAAGAATGAGAGGAAAGGCGATTTCGATTATCGCGCGAATTGTTTCGTACTGCATGGGGAGATTCCTTTCTTATTTTTTTCCGCCGGCTTGACCGTACGTTGAAAATTTTTCGATTACTTTATTCATTTCATTTTCGGGAACTATTACAGGAGTGCCGACGGAAAGGGCTTGAATATAAATTCTGGCGACAAGCTCAAGCTCTTCGGCGGCATCAAATGCGTTCTGTATAGCGGCTCCTACAGTAATCAGGCCGTGGTTTGCAAGCAGAACCGCGTTGTAATTTTCAATGGTATTGATGACGTTTTCAGCAAGTTCCGGGGAGCCGAAAGTTGCATATGGTGCAAGGGGAACTTTATTACCTGCAAAACCTACGAGATAATGAACAGCAGGTAGTTCCATGTTCAGGCAGGCTACAGTTGAAGCATAGACTGAATGTGTATGGACTACTGCATTAATGTCCGTGCGATGTTTGTATAGCGCAGTGTGAAATCCGGCTTCGCTAGAAGGCGTCCGGTTTGAATCGTGTATTTTCCCGTCAAGGTCCATAACAACAACATCGGCAGGTGTGGTTTCAAGGTAATTCAGTCCACTGGCGCTTATGGCTATTAATCCTTTTTCACGGTTTAAAACGCTTAGGTTTCCGCCTGTCCCTGTCGTTAATCCCGCTTCAATCATTTTACGGCCATATTTTACAACGGAATTTCTTTCATCTTCGAGCAGCATTGTAGTAGTCCTTATCTTTTTATTTGAAATAATTAATTATGCATTGTGTGACTTTAAATTTTCAATTCGTTTCAAAACCGGTGGATGGCTGTATTCAAGCCAGACATAGAAAGGATGCGGAGTAAGATTTGACAGATTGCTTGCAGATAATTTTTTTAAAGCTCCGATAAGGGCAAATGGAGCCTTGGTAGTTTCCGCTGCGAAATTATCCGCTTCAAATTCATGTTTGCGAGATTTAGCATTGCTGAAAACAGAGAGTACCACTGATACGGGGGTGTATAGAAGCGCAAAGAATATCAAGCCAGCATGAATGGAAATGTTCTGCATGCCGAAGGCCGCAAATAAATCCTTATTGCCAAGAAAAAAAGACATAAGCAGAAAAACTATACCGGTATTTATTATGCTCATGAGGATCATTTTGCGGATATGGCCCAGTTTGCTGTGACCTATTTCGTGAGCAAGTACCGCAACAATTTCATCTGTTGAAAGTTCTTTGATAAGTGTGTCGAAAAGGGCAATCCGTTTCTTCTTACCGAATCCTGTGAAGTATGCGTTGGCTTTTGTGGAACGTTTAGAACCGTCAATCATGAAAATGCCGGAAATTTCAAAGCCGTTATTTTTTGCAAATTGCCCTATTTTATCTTTAAGTTCACCTTCTTCAAGAGGGGTGAATTTGTTGAACAGAGGGAGAATCCATGTGGGGGCTATATATTGAATTGCAAGAGTCACAACGACAATGAACAGCCAGCACCAAGCCCATGCAAATTGTCCGGCAAGGCTGAAAAAGAGTAGGATTCCGCTTAAAAGGATTCCTCCGATAATTCCTCCGAGAAGGTATCCTTTTATTTTATCCATGAAGAATGTTTTCAAATTGGTTTTGTTGAACCCGAATTTCTCTTCGATCACAAAGGTTTGGTATAGTGAAAATGGCAATGATATCAAATCGCTGAGGATTGCCAGTCCTGCAAAAAAAATCAGCCCTGTGATAATTTCATTATATCCGAAATTGGTTGCCCATATATCGAGGATGTTAAATCCTCCGCAAATCATGAATAATAAAGTTACCAGAGTCATAAAAGTGCTGGATATGTTTTCGAAACCTATACCCGCTTTAGTATAGTCTTGAGATTTACGATATTTATCAGCGTCGAATGTTCCTTTAAATTCCTCCGGAAGTTCGGGAGAAAGGGCGCTACGATTCAGCTTTCTGGAAATCAGGCCTAAAAGGCAGGCCGCAGTCAAAGAGAATATTATGATAAAAAAGTATATGTTCATTTTTTTTTGTTTTTTTTTTAGGGTTTAGATTTTATATCAAGGGCGTAAAACTACCTTGTAGGCAGTGGGGCGTCAATCTGCTAAATAGATATTGTGCGTGTAGTTCTTTTTAATTAAAAATAAGGGCTTTATAGCTTTCGTGAGTTGAGGTACTTGACAAGATGTGACAGAGAAGAAACAATTATAATGTTTCAAACTGGTTGCAAAAACAATTCGTTCGTATTGAAAAGTCATTACCGTGTGCTACTGGATAATTTAAGTATAGTGTTATATTGTTTTTAGAAAGAATTTTGAGGGAGAAAGGCTGTATGAGTTCACCTAAAAGTATCAAGGAAAATGTTGCACGCGCTAAAGCGTATGGTCAGCGTAAGGACTATATGCGTTGTCTTTATGCGTTAAGTATTTCCCTTGAGGAACTGGCTGACAGTCAGGTTTTTGGTCGCGAAAAATTTGAAATTGGAATCCTTGTTGATGAAGTATTTCGGCAGCTTCTGGCTATGGATGAGCTTAAAAGTATTCTTCCACGCGGATTAAAATATACTCGTGGGCACGAAAAAAAATTATCGGCAGTCCTTCGTAAGATTCATGACACTATCAAAAATGCCATTGAAAAAGCTGCTGTCGATAAAGTTAGAAAGCAGAAAAATCAGATAGATAAGTATACTTTGAGCGGTCAGAAGTGTCTTGAAAGTAAAGATGCCAAGGAAGCTAAAAAGTATTTCCGTAAAATTACAGAGGCTTTCCCGGAAGAACGCGGGCTTTTGCAGGATGTTGGCGGGAGATTTGTTAAAGCGGGATTTGCTCAAGATGGAGTTGAGTATCTTGAGAGAGCTATAGCGCAAAATCCTACTGACAGTCGTCCCTACATCTCATTGCTCCTCGCTTGGGAGATGCTTACCGAACAGGATAAGGCGCTTGCGGTCATAAAAGATATAGTCCGGCGTTTCGGTGCGAATGAAAGTATTTTTGTTCGTCAGTCTAAACTTTTTCTCGCAAAGAGAATGTATGCTGAAGCTTATGACGCAGCTGCCGCAGCTTTGAAACTTAATCCGCTCAGTCGTGAAGGAAAGAAGATATCTGATCGTTTAGGACCTAAAATTTATGGAAGAGGCTACAAACCCGGGGCAACTTCTACCGATATGAAGTCTGCTAAAGCTAAAAGTGCAGGATCTTCGACTTCCACAACTAAAGGGTCAATAAATTTTGATCTCGGTGGAGGCAGTTCGACTTCCAAGAAGTCTGCCCGTAAGGAGCCGGCGAAGAAGCCTAATGCATCCAAAGTTATTAAGCTTGATTTCTAATTTATAATTTCTACGTTTTCAAAAAAAGAACCCCCGACAAGCATTTGCCTGTCGGGGGTTTTATTTCGGTTTTTGAGCCGATGAATGGTTCGGGGGAAATGTTTAGTACATTCCGCCCATGCCACCCATTCCGCCCATACCACCCATGCCGCCCATTCCACCCATGCCGCCCATTCCACCCATGCCAGCAGGCATTCCGGCGTCAGCAGCCTTCGCAGGTTTTTCAGCGATTGCGCATTCAGTAGTAAGAAGAAGGCCAGCTACGGAAGCTGCATTCTGGAGAGCAATACGGGTAACCTTTTTAGGATCGATTACGCCTGCTTTGATGAGGTCTTCGTATTCGCCGATAGCAGCGTTGAAGCCGTTTCCGTCTTTGGATACTTTAACCTTTTCAACAACAACAGAGCCTTCGAGGCCTGCATTCGCAGCGATCTGGCGAAGAGGTTCTTCGATAGCGCGGCGGATGATGTTGACACCTGCAACTTCGTCATCGTCAGAAGCGGTTACGTTTTCGAGAGCTGGGAGACAGCGAATAAGTGCTGTTCCGCCGCCGGGGACGATGCCCTCTTCAACGGCTGCGCGAGTTGCGTTAAGAGCATCTTCTACGCGAGCTTTCTTTTCTTTCATTTCAGTTTCAGTAGCAGCCCCAACGTTGATTACTGCAACTCCGCCAACGATCTTGGCAAGACGTTCCTGAAGCTTTTCGCGATCATAATCAGAAGTAGTTCCTTCGATTTCTGAACGAATCTGGCTTACACGAGCTTTGATAGTGTCGCCGTTACCTGCGCCGTCAACGATGATGGTGTTATCTTTGTCGATAACAACACGTTTTGCGGAGCCAAGGTCTTCAAGGGTAACGCCTTCAAGCTGGAGGCCGAGATCATCAGAAACAACAGATCCACCGGTGAGGGTAGCGATGTCGTTCAGCATTGCTTTGCGGCGTTCGCCGAAACCTGGAGCCTTAACAGCAACAACGTTCAGTGTTCCGCGCAATTTGTTAACAACGAGAGTTGCGAGAGCTTCGCCTTCGATGTCTTCAGCGATGATGATGAGAGGTTTGCTCATTTTAGCAACCTGCTCGAGAACTGGAAGCAGTTCTTTCATGTTGGAAACTTTCTTTTCGCTGATGAGGATGAGAGGCTCATCCATTTCGCAGATCATCTTTTCAGCATTGCTTACGAAGTAAGGGGAAAGGTAACCGCGGTCAAACTGCATGCCTTCAACAACGTCGAGAGTTGTGTCGAGACCTTTAGCTTCTTCAACGGTGATAACACCTTCTTTTCCGACTTTATTCATAGCTTCTGCAATGATGTTACCGATGGTTACGTCATTATTTGCAGAGATAGTACCGACCTGTGCGATTTCTTTCTGGTCGCGTGTAGGTTTGGCAAGAGTCTCGAGGTGATCAATGATAGCTTCAACAGCTTTATCGATTCCGCGTTTGATAGACATTGGATTACGACCAGCTGCAACGAGTTTTACACCTTCGGTGAAAACAGCCTGAGCAAGAATAGTCGCAGTAGTTGTTCCGTCACCGGCGATGTCAGAAGTCTTGGAAGCAACTTCTTTAACCATCTGAGCGCCCATGTTTTCGAACTTATCTTTAAGTTCGATTTCTTTAGCTACGGAAACACCGTCTTTTGTAATAACTGGGGAGCCGAAAGATTTGTCGATTACGACATTACGACCTTTAGGTCCGAGGGTAACTTTTACTGCGTTGGCAAGTTTGTCTACGCCGATTTTAAGTTTTTCGCGTGCTTTGGCATCAAAAAGAATCTGTTTAGCCATTGTTTTTATCTCCTTAGAAAAATGAATTATATAATTATAGTTACTAGGCTGCGACTACTGCGAGGATGTCGTCTTCACGCATTACGAGATGATCAACACCGTCGATGGAAATTTCTGTTCCGGCATATTTAGCGAAAAGAACGATTTCGCCTTCTTTTACACCGATAGCTATTCTTGCACCGGAATCGTCAAGTTTGCCGGGACCGACAGCGACGACTTCGCCTTTAAGAGGTTTTTCTTTAGCAGAGTCAGGGATAATGATTCCACCAATGGTTCTTTCTTCCACTTCAAGGCGTTTAACCAAAAGACGGTCACCTAGCGGCTTCAGTTTCATTTTTCATCCTCCAATAAGATATTATTTTACATTATGTTTGTAGTTCGGGCGAAAGCCCTTAATCCGTTTCGACAAAGATAAAATGTTATCTGAATAAAATAAGGTCTAAACGGATTGAATCTAAGTAAGACATTATTGAAAACTGTCAACAGCAGAGCGGTGTTTTTTTTGAAAATCCTGTCTCTTTTTTTTATCTTAAATCTTTGGATACATATAGGACTCTTCCGATTGGTTCCCAACTGAGAGACTGGTCTTTTAAATCAATCTCAATCCTTTTGGGCTGAGCATCAGGATTGTCTGACATGAGAAGTATTTTGCCCGGTTCTTTAGCAATTCTTTTTACAACAATTTCCTGATCAATACGAACAACGTAAATACGTCCTTCGTATAAGTCTTTTTGAGATTCATCGACTAATATATGGTCACCGTCTTCTATTCGGGGGGCCATTGATTCACCTGTTACTGCCATTAATTTCATGCATTCAGGCCTTCCTTTTTTGTTTAACCAGTCAAGTTTGAAAGCATAGGTGTCTTCCACGGTATCGTCGGTCTGTAAACTTCCGCCTCCACCGCTCGGACGTGCAAGAACTTTAGGCACATGGTGAAATTTATCCATGTCATTATTTGCGTCATCTGTCGGGAATATTATTTTTGCGCCAATTGTATCCAGAACTTTTGCAAGAACTTGTATATATTTTCCTCTTTCTTGATTGATGTAGCGAATGATTTGATTAGGAGCGACTCCGCAGGCTTTAGCCATCTGAGTTGGGTTTGCATATTTTTTGTTATGACCAATCATGTTTTTCATCCCTTCAACAAGATCAAAATAAAAACTCATATTCTCTCCTTATTGGTATTATGTATGTTATTTATCTAAAAATGTCCTCTTTTAAATTATTACTTAAAGCTTGTTTGTTGGATTTTTGTAAATAATATTTACCAACTGGTAAATATTATTTACAAAATGGCTTGCTAAAAAATCAAGTTGTTAATATCTACACTCTTGTTGCTGTTGTTGAAGTCTCTTTTGTAAACTGTTTTTTGATGTTCGTGATTCCTGGGGAGGTCTTATGATATTGGGGTTCGGTTCGAATAGTTTAGATTTTCCGGATTTAAATGATAAGAGGGTTATGTCTGTAGAAGGACTTATAAGAGTTTTAGGACATGAAGGAGCTGAGAGAATAATATATTACTGGGGTGGAACAAGGGTTTCGGTTCCTAATATTGAAGAATTACAGAAAATCAGGGTTCGCGAGCGGGTAAAGCAGGCTTTTGAACGGGGGGCAACTCCTTCTCAAGTTGCCGAACGATTTGGTGTTTCGGTCAGAACAGCGCAAAGAATGCGAACACCTTCAGCTTGTGTTGAGGATGATTCGAAAATGATATAATAGTAATTGAGTGTGAAATATATGTAACTTGCCCAATTATTCCAAATCGATTGATAGTCAGTATGGACCTGTGTTTGAAGCTATATGTTTGCCTGGTGTACCAATTGCTGAGAGAGTCTGATTATTATGAGTTCAAAAAATAGCCGTAACGCATTAAAACTATTTTTTAAAAGATATATTCTTGTTGCGGTTATTATTTTAGCTGTGGCAATTGGGGTGATGTTTACTCAGAAAAAACAGTATGTTGATCATATTAAAGAACATGAAACAAATCTAGTTAAGAATAGTTGCAAAGAGTTTAGTTTTTGGCTTGAAGCTGGTGTTGAGGATGTTGGTATTGTTTGCAGTTTATTGGAAAGACGTTTGAATCAAGGCGGCGATTCGGCTGCAAAACTTGACGATGTTGCGGATATGTTCGCTGCTTTTGGAGAGCAAAGGGATATTTGCCTTCAGTTACGATACATTTCTAAGGAAGGGAGAGAGTTAGTCCGCGTTAATATTAAAAACAATGTTGCGGAACGTCTTTATGGCGATTTTTTGCAGAATAAAAGCGATCGTGAATATGTTAAAGACGCTTTGAATTTGGAAAAAGGCGTATATATTTCAAGTTTTGATCTTAATACAGAGCATGGGGAAATTGAGGTTCCGCATATCCCTGTTATAAGGTTTCTGAAAAAAGTATTTGGGCCGGATGGTGCCGAACTCGGGGTTGTTGCGATTAACTATTCCGGGAAGTTTTTGATCAGGATGCTTGAAGCGCCTGCAGCGGAGTCTTTCGGGGAAATTTTCCTTATTAATAGTTCAGGGCAATGGATTATAGGTCCAGACGAAGATTATAATTGGAGATTTGTTTTTGGAAAGCAGGGGGCTTTGTTGAAAGATCAGTTTCCTGCTGAATGGGAAATAATTTCGTCAGCTTCAGCAGGGCAATTTTTTGGTTCCAATGGTCTTTATACATATAAATCAGTATACGAGGGAGCACCACCAGCGTTGCGTGATTCAGATGTAAGTTTCAATGAACACTGGAAAATTATTACTTATGTTCCGTCTGAAAAACTATTTGTTCCGCAGAACAAAATTACTGTTTTTTTGATTATAATTTTATTTCTTTGGAGCGGCTTTCTGTTTTGGCGCAGAACTCTTTTTTCCATTGAAAAAGATAGTATAAGCAATGCCTTGAAAGAAAGTGAAAAAAGATTTCTGGATATTACCGATGCTGCCGGTGAATTTATATGGGAAACCGGACCGGATGGAAGTTTTATTTTTGTAACCGGCCGGGCAGAGAATATTTTGGGATATAGCGCTGAAGAGCTGGTCGGCAAATCCCCGTTTGATTTTGTTGACGAAGAGTCTTCGTGGGAAGTTAGAAAAGAGTTTCTTGATGCAGCTCAGGAAGGCAGAAATTTTAATTCTTTGGTGTCTAAATTTGTTAATCGTGATGGTCATAAGCTGTGGCTGGAGTTTAACGGTGTTCCTGTTCTTGATGAAGCTGGAAATGTTACCGGATTTCGAGGAGCGACTTCTGATATAACAGCTCAGAGAAAAGCTTTGCAGGATTTACAGGATAGAGAAGATATGCTTCAGAGCATAAGTGATTCCGTTCAGGATGCTCTTATACTTATGGATGATAAAGGCCTTGTTCATTTTTGGAATCCGGCTGCTGAAAAGATTTTCGGTTTTTCATCTGCTGAAATGATGGGCAAAGACTTGCGGGCTTGCGTGTGGCTTGAAGACAACGTTGATGATTTAAACGTTTCTTATGAGGAAAAAGAAGGTCAAAGCAGGTTATTTTCTTCGTATGGTTCTTTTACTGTAAATGTACGGCGAAAAGATGGGAATGTTTTTCCTGCGGAAGTTCTATTATCACCTTTGCGAAGAGATAACAGTTGGTGGGTTGTCGGGACAATCAGAGATGTTACGGAGCGTAAAGAAGCCGAAGATGCGTTGCGCAAGCTTGCCACAACTGATCCTTTGACAGGGTTAAGCAATCGTCGGTTTTTTATGGAAAGATCCGAGGAAGAACTTGAAAAAGCTCGAAGATACAACAGAAGTTTATCGTTGTTGATGCTGGATATTGATTTCTTTAAAAAAGTTAATGACACCTATGGGCATGATGCCGGGGATGATGTTTTGAAAGCTTTGTCTGTCGTCGGGCTTAAAGTTTTGCGAAATGTAGATGTGTTCGGTAGAATTGGCGGAGAAGAATTCTCCATACTTTTGCCGGATACAGATATTGACGGAGCTGTTCTGGTTGCTGAAAGAATCAGAAATGAGATTGAACAAGCTAAAATGCAGACACGTTCTGGAGCCCTTACCATAACTGTGAGTATTGGTGTCGCTACTGTGAATGAACAAATATGTACCTTGGAGCATCTGCTAAAGGCGGCTGACCTTGGTCTTTATGCCGCAAAGGATGCCGGGCGTAATCTGGTGAAGGTGCAGCTCGCTCCTGATGGATTGATATGATCTTAATAGGGCAGATATGTTTTATAAAGCCCGAAAAGAAATCCGGGCTTTTTCACTTTTCTATTCAAAGCAGAATTCAATTGTGAACTTGCCGTTATCGGTTGTGAAGGGGATAGCCATAACAGCCGAGGATGTTACATGTGTGATAGTATGATTGTCACCTATGATAACGGTCGGGGTTGAGCCCTGAAGTTTGTAGCCTTGTTCGGTTAAACCCGCTCTTGCCTGCCCTGAAACCATGTTGGTTATTTCACCCACAGCGTCTTTGACATCCTGCATGAGATCTTGAATATCGTCTCCAAGCATGTTTTTTACTATCTGAACTGCACATTTTTTTTCGAATGAGATAGAGATGCTTCCGTTTACATTCCCTGTAAATCCAACAACTCCAGTCACGTCTCCAGAAGCAATGTTTCCTTTTTTTACAAAGGGCTTTCCGGCCTTTGGGGTGACCATAGCCATCATAGAGAGAATATCTATGGTTGCTTTTATGAATGGCTTTGCCAGTTCAACGTTCATTACAAGACTCCTTAAAAAAGTTCTTATTTAAAAAAAATAAATAGTGATATTGAATTACTATGAAATTGCCTCGCAATTAACGGAAGGCAATGTTTGCTTTTTGTTTTAATATAATTATAACTCAAGAAGTAAAAGTATTTTTACCCTTTTGGCAATAAAAAATGAGTGCTTTATTTTAGCTATGTCCATAAATTATATTTTTGCGGATAAACCTCTTACGAGGTTATTTTTTGTAAACTGAGTAACTCTTTGCTGTTCAAAGGGGTTTGAATCTAAACTGAAAATTAGTTTAAGTGAATCTTTTTTCTATGCCGTTGATGAGTATTTTGTCAATTAATGCTGAAATTTTAATGGTTTCTTTCATGTGGAGCAGGTTTGACCGTCTGCTCAAATTTAAGTAGTTGAATATTTCAGAATATGATGGGACTGAGCGTTTTTGCGCATGGTTCAAAATTTATATGTAAAAAATAAATAATGTTCATTTAAGGATATAAATCGATGTCAGATAATATTACCGAGTCCACAGGTCCGAAAAACTTCATTGCAGCTATTATTGAGAAGGATAATGAAACTGGAAAGTATGACGGAAGAGTTGCGACTCGTTTTCCTCCTGAGCCGAATGGATATCTTCATATCGGGCATGCTAAATCTATCTGTCTGAATTTCGGACTGGCCAAGAATTTTGGCGGAACATGCAATCTCCGGTTCGACGACACTAACCCGGCAAAAGAAGAAGTCGAGTATGTAGAGTCAATTAAAGATGATGTCCGCTGGCTGGGTTTTGATTGGGAAGAGCGGCTTTATTATTCGTCAGATTATTTCGGGCAGTTGTATGATTTTGCAGTGCAGCTGATTAAAGACGGCAAGGCATATGTAGATAGTCTCAGTGCGGAAGAAACCCGTGAATATCGCGGTACTCTGACCGAACCGGGCAAAGACAGTCCATACCGTACACGTTCGATCGACGAAAATTTGGATCTTTTTGAGCGGATGAAAAATGGTGAGTTTGCAAATGGTGAACATTTGCTTCGCGCAAAAATCGATATGGCTTCACCTAATATGATAATGCGTGATCCAGCTTTATACAGAATCAGAAAGGTGGATCATCATCGCACCGGCGATAAGTGGTGCATCTATCCCATGTATGATTTTACGCATTGTATTTCTGATTCAATTGAGAAGATTACTCATTCTGTTTGTACACTGGAATTTGAAAATAACCGTCCTTTATATAATTGGGTTCTTGAGAATCTCGGCATATACAGACCTCAGCAGATTGAGTTTGCAAGGCTGAACCTCAGTTATACTGTAATGAGTAAGCGCCGTCTGATTCAGCTTGTTGAAGAAGGATACGTTTCCGGCTGGGATGATCCGAGAATGTCTACTATTTCCGGTATGAGAAGGCGCGGATATTCTCCAGTTGCTATTCGTAATTTCTGCGAGCGTATCGGTGTAGCAAAGGCAACCAATATGGTTGATTTTGCTCTTCTTGAGTTTTCTGTCCGTGAAGATCTCAATGCTCATTCTTCGCGTTATATGGGAGTTATCAACCCTCTTAAAGTGGTTATTGAGAATTATCCTGAAGATAAAACCGAAGAGTTTGAATTTCAGAACAATCCCGAAGATCCGGAAGCCGGAACACGCATGGTTCCTTTCTCGAAGGTTCTTTATATTGAACGCGATGATTTCATGGAAGATGCTCCGAAAAAGTTTTTCAGGCTTGCTCCGGGGCGTGAAGTTCGTCTCCGCTATGCCTACTATGTAAAGTGCACTGATGTTATTAAGGACGAAAACGGCGAAGTGGTAGAACTGCGCTGTACTTATGATCCTGACACTCGGGGCGGCTGGTCCAAAGACGGAAGAAAAGTAAAAGGAACTTTGCACTGGGTTTCTGTAGCTCATGCAAAAGAAGTTGAAGTGCGTTTATATGAACATCTGTTTACCAGAGAAAATCCGATGGATAACAAAGATGGATCTGATTTCAAAGATCATATTAATCCAGATTCTCTTAAAGTTTTGCCTAAATGTTATGTTGAACCAATTTTGGGCGAGGTTGAGCCCGGATTCAGATGTCAGTTCGAAAGGGTTGGTTATTTTTGTGTAGATAAAGATTCCACTCCTGAAAAGCCTGTTTTTAACAGGACTTCAACTCTCAGAGATACTTGGAAAAAAATAGAAAAAAAGCAGGGCGGCAAATAAATATAATTGCACTCAGGCGATTAATGTAATTCGTTCTGCCCGGAAATCTTTTTTGATTTCCGGGCAGTTTTGTTTTTAGAGAATACTTATTTTGTTTATAAAATATTTTTTTACTGCTGTTTGAAGGGTGAAACATTTTTTTAAAAATGTTATTCAGTACATATTAAATGAGTTGATAAATTTATTATTTAAAAAGGTGATAAATGTTTTTTTTCATGAAATGGAGGTCGGAGGATGAGTCCTGAAATTGATAACGGTTCCAGACTTGCTATTGCAATTGCCGGACGGAGTAATGCAGGCAAGTCTTCAATTATCCGGGCCCTTTCGGGGGTTGAAGGGGATGAAGTCCTCCCCGTTGCTCAAGAGGATGAAATGTATCCTCTGACCAGAACTGAGATTTCTCCGTTAGGACCGGTAACGATTTATGATACCGATGCTCATGTTCCTGGCGATGACAAAACAATATTGATTAAAAAGGCTTTATACAGTGTAGATGTCGCCGTAGTCGTTACGGATGAATCCGGCATTGCTGATGAAGAGCGGGAACTTACGACCCTTCTGCTTGAAAGAAGAATTCCTTGTGTCATGGTTTTTAATAAGGCTGACATAAGGCGGCCCAGCCTTGCTGATATGGAGTTTTGCGGATCAAGAGGGATCAGGTTCGTTGCCACGTCAACAGTTGACGGGCGGGGGATTGAGCGGCTTAAAAAGTCGATAATGGCTTTGGCTCCTGAAGAAAATTTATTGGACCCGGTTCTTGCCCGTGACCTGATAGGCAAGGGCGATTACGTAATTTGTGCTATTTCAGATGACCCGGTTTCGCCTAAGGGAAGGCTCGGACTGCCAAAATCGCAGGTCTTGCGTGAAATCCTTGATGTCGGGGGAATTGCTGTTCTTGTTAAGGAAGGAGAGCTTTTTCAAACTATTTCCGGACAGAAAAGACGACCTGCATTGGTTATTGCTGATTCGCAAGCAGTGAAAAAGGTTATGGATATTATTCCTGCGGATGTTCTTTTAACCACTTTCCCTATTTTATTTGCCCGCCATAAGGGGAACCTTGAGCAACTTGTTCAGGGCGCAAATGCTATTGACCAACTTAAAGATGGTGACAGGATTTTAATCGTTGAAGCCTGTCCGCATCATCCAAAGGCTGAAGATTTTAGCAAAGAGATGATTCCTGATCGTATTGCAGGATATTCCGGTAAGAAAGTAACTTTTGAATTAAAAACAGGGTGCGGTCTTCCGCTTGATCTTTCTAGTTATCAACTGGTTGTTCATTGTGGTGCCTGTATGACAGAACGGGTTGATATGCTTAGGCGTATACGTGATTGTGAAAGACAGCAGGTGCCTATCACTAATTACGGTCTGGCTGCTGCGAAGGTTGACGGCACGTTGAAAAGATTGGTTGAGCCTTTCTTTAAAGATGAAGCTGAAGAGAAGGATGTCATAAGCGGGAAAATTAATGTTTTCAGAGGAAGTAATTCACGGGCAATGCATTTGGTGGTCCCTGCTGAAATTTATCCTGAAAAAGCTGTACCTTTTAATTTAATGTATCTTTTCGGTGATATTGATGTAACCAAAAAGCATATTGGATTTTCATCTCTTCCCTTTGCACGTGGTGGACAGCAGAAGATTCGTAAGTTTGTTGAAAAGCATGGGTATTGTTTCTATAAGTGGCCTGGAAGGGTGTTGGGACCTGATCTTGGGGGGATGCTTGAACCTGATGAGGATAGCTCCAGATAGAGATATGTTGTTGCAACATTCTTAGATAAAAGAATTATTAAAGGCTGTGATATCATGAATGGGGCTAGAAAATTTTGTTTTCTTCTTGTTGCATTTGGGGCGATAGTTATTTTTAGCTCCGTATCAGAGACGTGTTTTGCCGATTCCGTTGTAATTGGTTTTATTACGGACGGATCAGCCTTGGACGATGATTCTTTTAACTGTATGACTGTTGTTGGTTTAAGACGTTTGCAAAGTGATTATGATGTTAAAGTTCAAGTTCGCTGCGGAGGATTTACTGCGCAATCCTTTGCAAAGGGGCTTAATTCATTACTTGATAAAGAAATAAAAATAATCGTTATTAATGCTTCAACTCATCGTGATCTTATTGTTGCAGCGGTGAAGACTCATTCAGATGTTATTTTTATTTTGAATGGGGTGGCTGTTACCGGTTATCCCAATGTTTCTTCTCTTCATTTTGGGCAGAGAATGGGGTCGTGTCTGGTTGGCGCCCTCTGTGCGTGGCAAAGCAAAACTGGAAAAATTGGTTTTATAGGTGGTAACGAGAGTCCTGTTATATTGGAATTTTTGTGTGGCTTTAAGCAGGGCGTGAAGCTTGCCGGTGAAAAAGTTGATGTGGATGTCAAATTTGTTAGAAAAGGTCTTTCGGTAACGGGTTTTGAAGACCCCCATCACGGAAATGAATTGGCTAAAGCTATGTACGCTTCAGGTGTGGACATTATTTATTCGGTAGCCGGGCTTTCGGGTAACGGAATTATTTATGCTGCACAGGAATCTGGAAACTATGTGGTTGGTGTTGATTCCAATCAAGACTACATGGCGAAAGGTAATGTTCTTACAAGTATGATGAAGCTTCTTGATGTAGCTGTTTATCAAGAAGTTGTATCTGTTTTGAAGAGAAAATTTACTCCCGGTGTGAAGGAATATGATCTGTTGAACGGTGGCGTAGCACTTACAGATATGAAGTTCAGTAGGCATCTGATCTCAAAAAAGATTAGAGATGAGCTTAAAATCATGGAGCAGGATTTAGTATCTGGAAAGATCGTTTTTGACTGCTCGGGGATATAAGTTGGCGGCATTGATCTGAATGTTTAAATTGTCTAAAATAAGATATGGGATAACCCTCGGCGTGTTGTTGATAATGACTGTGGTTTTAGTCCCTTTAGGCTATTTCGCAGCAACTCGACATCATGAATCTTCCGTTCAGGCTCTTTATTCAAGAGGTGAGGGGATAGTTTCCTTTGTGGCTTTTGCAAGCAGTGAAGCCATTTTTAAGTTTAAATTTTACCGATTGGATGAGCTGGCGCGAGGGGTTTGTATCGCTCCGGAAGTTGATTATTGCGCTATTTATCAACCTGACGGCTCTATATATAGTGAGTACGGAAATATTTCTTCCGTATCTGTCGACAATATTTTGAATGTTGAAAAACGCATTTTAAAAGATGGAGAATTGCTCGGATTTGTTCGTGTTGGAATGCTTACAGATTCAGTAGATAAAAGCTTTAGCGTAGCCATACGTAATCTAGTTTTAATTTTTTTGGCTGTCCTTATTGTTGCGGGAGTGAGTATAAATTTCTTTTTGGGTAGATTTTTTATTTCTCCGATAATCAAGTTGTCCAAACAGGCTGTCAACATCGGCCAGAACAGGTTTGAAAAACTTGACGGTATGAACCGGACAGATGAAATTGGTTCTCTTGCTTTAGCCCTTAATACTGCGAGTGATAAGTTTTCTCAGCTTAATTTTGAATTGGAAGAGATGGTAGTTGAGCGAACGAGAGAGCTTCGTGATGCAAATATTAAGCTAAGTGAGGAGAATAAAGAACGTGTACGGGTTCAGAATAATTTAACCTCAGTTCTTGATGAACTTTCTTTTGCAGTTCAGGAGCTTGAGAAGGCAAAAGAAAAAGCTGAAACGGCCAGTCGCTTTAAAAGTGAATTTCTTGCCATGATCAGTCATGAAATAAGAACCCCGATGAATGCTATTCTCGGAATGGGGGACTTGCTTATTGAGACAGGTCTTGATTCTGAGCAGATGGGATATGTGGAAATTTTCAGAGGTTCAGGGGAACTTTTACTTAAAATTATCAATGATATTTTAGATTTTGTTCAAATTGAGTCCGGTCAGATAGATCTTGTTCCTGTCCCTTTCAATCCTTCGCGTGATGTTCAGAGCGTGTGCAAAAGCGTTGCTCATTCCGCTCATGCTCGTGATATTGAGATTATTTGTGACGTTGATATGAATGTTCCTGCTCAGGTGATCGGAGATCCCGTGAGGGTGCGGCAGATTCTGATGAATATTGTATCTAATGCCGTTAAATTTACTTCCAGCGGGGAAGTTGAAGTTCGGCTCAGTCTTCAAGAGTCAAGTGAAGATCATGATCAGCTTTTATTTACAATCCGGGATACAGGAATAGGTATTTCTGAAGGTAAACTCAGTAATATTTTTGATAGTTTCGTTCAGGTGGACGGTTCAACCCGTCGTGAGTACGGTGGAACCGGGCTTGGACTTGCTATTGCTTCCCGTCTGGCGGGACTGATGGATGGCAAAATCTGGTTTGAAAGCGAGCGGGGGAAAGGAAGCGTTTTTTATTTTTCAATTCCGTTCAGGAAGTCTGTTTATGAACCTGATATAGGCGTGGTTGATTTTTCAGGAACTAAGGCTTTACTGATTGATGATAATAATACGGTTCGGGAAGTTCTTGCTCGCAGGCTACAGGCTCTGGGTGTTTCAGCAACCGTTTCAGTAAATGCTGCAGAAGGGCTGGATTATCTGAAGGGAGCTAAGGATCGTAATGAATTATATAATCTAATTCTTATCGATAGTGAAATGCCAGACATGTCAGGAGTTGATTTTCTTTTCGAGGCTCAGCAAGAAGGGTGGCTTCAAGGTCTCGTTGCGATAATGTTTTCCGCAGGTTGCACAAAACAAGAACGTCGTGAAGCAAAAGAAAAAGGTGCTAATTTTGTTTTGATTAAGCCTGTTTTTGATGTTGATCTTGTCCGTTGTCTTTCTGGAATTATTTTCCCTGAAAGGAAGGAGCAGGGTAAGATCAGTCCCGTTTTAAAAGTTCTTTTGGTAGAAGATAACGAAGCTCATCGAAATATTCTGGAACGTTTCATAAAAGACACGGGAATGGAAGTTGCTTCTGCTACAGATGGACTTAGAGCAGTACAGCTGTTTGCGGCTAATCAATATGATCTTGTTTTTATGGATGTGGATCTTCCCGTGTTGAGCGGTCTTAAAGCCGCATTAAAGATACGCGAAATCGAGGACGCAGAAGGTAGAGTTCGGGCTGAAATTATAGCTCTGGGGGCACATGTTTTGGGTAATTCACAGTCTGAGAGTTTTAATGCCGGGTGTGATGGGTTTATTTCTAAGCCGATAAAGGGGGAGACTATCCGTTCTGTGGTGATGGCTGTTGCAGAAGGTGGAAAATTCCCGAAAGAAGTTAAAGTTTTAGAGTAGTCGAAGCTTGGAGATAATGTGCAGAAAAAAATATTCACAATTGATGAAAGTGTGAGATCTTTGATTCCTCATTTTGTAATTCATCAATACGCTGAATTGCAACTGATGGAAAAAAATCTGGAAAATGGCAACATGGAAGAAGTCAGCCGGTTAGGACATAGCTTAAAAGGAGCTGCCGCAAATTTCAATCTGGAGCCTCTTCGTAAACTTGGGGTGGCTATTCAGGATGTTGCTAAAATGGGAATGAACGACGCTCTTGCTCCGTTGCTTGCCAGATATCGTTTGTATCTTGAAGAGCTGAAATCTATGCAGAATTAAGTCTAGGAAGCATTACCGCAGCAAGCTCTGTCAGGGCCTAAATTGTGGTAATAATCAATGATATTTCTTTCCGCTTCTTCCCTTTAGTCACTTTTGACAAAGGGTTTCTTCTCCTGTCCTACAAGAACCTCATTAATCCGAATCAATGTTATTTTTTCGAAAGATCTTTTTCAATATTTATATCCGTGCCCGGAATAAATTTAAATTTTGGAAGTTTGTTTGTATTCATATTTTTTGGGGTTACATGTGCTCACTTAAATCTAACTCATATTTATAAAATATTCCAAATTTAATTACAAAAAATCGAGCTTGCGCAGTCGCTTTTTTTAAAATAGAGCACGGGTAAAAAATAAATGTTTTGTATGGGAGAAAAATGATTAATTCCATTTGCAGACTTATTGAGCGTCATTTTTTGTTATTAGCGATGGCTCTCAGTGCTGCCGCATATATCGAACCAACATTGTTTACATGGTTGAAGCCGCATATAGCTTTATGTCTCGGCATCATTATGTTCGGCATGGGACTTACTCTGGAAGTTAAAGACTTTGCTTCCGCCATCAGGAATTATAAGGCTGTGGGGCTTGGAGTTGCCTTGCAGTATGCAGTTATGCCGATACTGGCAGTTACTTTGTCGTCGCTGTTAGGGTTGCCGCAAGAGGCGGTGATCGGAATGGTCGTGGTGGGGGCTTGTCCCGGCGGAACGGCTTCTAATGTTATAGCACATCTAGCTAAAGCCAATGTAGCTCTTTCCGTAACCATGACTTTGATTTCAACCTGTCTGTCACCAATTCTCACTCCCGCGATTATTTATCTCGTGCTGAATCAACAGATTGAAATTCCGTTCTTACCGATGGTTGAATCAGTATTCTGGATTGTGGTTTTTCCGCTTGTTGACGGGCTTGTATTCAGAAAACTTTTCCGCAAAAAAATTGACCCGATTATACATATATTCCCGAGTCTTTCTATTTTGGTTATAGCTTTGCTGATTGCTTGTATTATCGGGCTTAATCATGACATGCTGGCAACTTTCCCTGTGTTGGTTTTTGTTGCCGTTGTGCTTCATAATCTCGGGGGGCTTGCTGCTGGTTACTGGGGAGGCAGGATTACGGGCTTGTCACATCAAGACAGTCTTACTCTTGCCATCGAAGTGGGGATGCAGAATTCCGGCCTCGGGGTTGCTTTGGCTACGAAATATTTTGGCGCTGCCAGTGCTTTACCCGGAGCTCTTTTCAGCTTGTGGCATAATATTTCAGGGGTTTATCTGGCGAATAGAAACCGAAAGGTCTCAGACAAGTAATTAAAAACCCCGCCCTTAAGAAATGGCGGGGTTTTTTTTAGCAATTCGGGACGGATACAGCTAAACCTGCTTCTGAAGTTTCTTTGTATTTACTGCTCATATCTTTGCCGGTTTGGGCCATGGCGGCAATTGTTTCATCCAGAGTTACTTTGTGGAATTTTCTGTTTTCAACGGTCGCGATCAGGAATGCGTTATAAGCTTTCACTGCTCCCATGGCATTTCTTTCAATACATGGGATTTGCACGTATCCGCCTACAGGATCACACGTCATTCCAAGGTGGTGCTCCAAAGCTGTTTCAGCGGCATTCTCAGTGCGCCAGAACTTGAATCCTGCAGCGTAGGTGATAAGAGCTGCCGCCATTGAAGATGCAACTCCGATTTCGCCCTGACATCCAACCTCAGCTCCGGCGATGCTCGCGTTATGTTTGGCAATAAAACCCACAGCTGCCGCGGCGAGCATTCCTCTGCGAACCATGTTGCGGCTTACCCCTGCGTCTTCTTCAAGGGCGTAGACTACAGCTGGGATAACCCCTGCTGAACCAGAGGTCGGTGCTGTTACGACAATATGTCCTGCCGCATTTTCTTCGGATGCAGCAAAGGCATAAGCGTTCAACCTGATCAAAAATTTAGATGGATCTTCATACCCTTTGGGGGTGGAGGTGATGAGCGTTTTCGCCTTTCTGTGCAGTCCTAATGTCCCGGGAAGAACACCTGTTGCGGCCAGCCCTTTGTCTACGGCCTTTTTCATAATATCCAAAAGGTTATCGATCTTTGCCAGTACGTCTTCTTCAGAAGTTTCGGTAATGGCTTTTTCATTCTCAAGGATCACTTCATGGAGACGTTTTTCCGTATCTGTAAGAATTTTTTTCAGTTCTTCCATATTGCCGTATTTATAAATGGGGGCCCGTGTAAGAGCAGGTTTTTGACCTTTCCATTTAATAAAACCGCCACCGATAGAATAATATTCTTGTTCAAAAAGAATTTCTTCTCCGTTTTTAAGACGTATTAACAGAGTATTACTATAGGGAAAGTCGTTTTTAACTTCGGCAAAGATAATATTTTTTATAGAGAGCGGCAGAGAAATTTTTCCGCTTTTAAATTGATGTTCAGTGCCGTCGGCAAGGCTGTCCAGAAAGTCGCAATCAACTGCGTCCGGGGAGTTTCCAAGTAATCCCGCAATTACGGCTCTATCAGTTCCATGTCCTTTACCTGTCGCACTTAAGCTCCCGTAAAGCCTCACTTCTATTGAAGTAGGATCTTTTTTTAATTGAATATCTTTAACTGATTCATTGAAGTTGAAGCCTGCTTTCATGGGGCCGATAGTGTGTGAGCTTGAAGGTCCCGGGCCGATCTTAAAAAGTTCAAAAACAGAAGTAGTGATAGCGGTCATAGAACCCTCCTTGACCATGGAATATGATTATGAAATTGCTATTAGCATATTGGATGATTTTGAACAAACAAGTTTTAGCTTATGGAGTGATGGAAATGATAGTTGTATCCGGCTGTCTTGCAGGGATTAAATGTAAATATAATGGTACAGAAAGCACTGATGAAACTGTTGTTGAGCTGGTGAAACAAGGCAAGGCTATTCCCGTATGCCCTGAACAGTTAGGAGGGCTGCCAACGCCTCGTCCCTGTTGCGAATTTGTCGGGGACAGAGTGCTTACAACTTTAGGTATAGATGTAAGTGAGCAGTTTTTAAAAGGCGCTGAAGAAGGTTTGCGGTT
Source organism: Maridesulfovibrio ferrireducens (assembly GCF_900101105.1). Classification (NCBI taxonomy): domain Bacteria; kingdom Pseudomonadati; phylum Thermodesulfobacteriota; class Desulfovibrionia; order Desulfovibrionales; family Desulfovibrionaceae; genus Maridesulfovibrio; species Maridesulfovibrio ferrireducens. Next base: position 73,127 of record NZ_FNGA01000005.1, on the reverse strand, counting down.
AGCAAAGCTGGTCGGTGCAAAAAAAGCAATCCTTAAATCCCGCTCTCCATCGTGTGGATACGGTAAGATATATGATGGAACTTTCAGTGGTAAGTTGATTGCTGGCGACGGACTTTTCGCCGCGATGCTTAAAGAGAATGGAATAACTGTCGAATCTGTTTAATACAAAATCCCCGGGATCATCGCAAATAGAATGATTCCGGGGATTTTAATTGCTTTAGAAAACGAAACAGCTAAGCAAGTTTAGTGAATAATTTTATTTTCTTTAATCAATTGCTTGGCAACATTCAAATCGTAGAGACCCAGCGGGTTGCGGTCTGAACCGCGCTCTTTATATTCTTCGGCTGCTTCAAGGATAACATCATATGGAAGCCATTCGTGTTTATCCCAAATGGTAGAATTTTCGTTGCTCCACAGTCTGAATTCAATGTCAGCACCGTTTTGGCTTTCCCTGACATACATGCGGGTTTCTCGGGTCTGGAGGGATGGATAGTAATATAATCCGCGTTCATCTTTCATATTTAGGCACTCCCTTTTGTTTTGCGAAGTGAAAAAGAACTACCGTTAGGTGTTGCGATAATTCCAAATCCTGAAAGGACTCTGTTTAGTGATCTGCCGAAAAAGAATTCCATTGAATCCGCAGGTAATCCTGATTTTTCAACAAGTAAATCTCTTATTGATTTGTCATAAACCAGCATTTCAAGAAGATCTACCTGTAATTCAGCGCTGTTTTCCCAGTTTTCAAGGATTTTTTTAGCGAGTTCCGCTAATTGTAGAGGAGCGCATTTAAGTTCGTGTTCTTCGATAATTTCAAAGACCGGATGTCCTTCAGGAAGCACATCTTTTCTGGTGATTCTGTCTTTGTCATACATTTTTCGAAGAGGCTCAGGATCTCCGCAAAAAAGAGTCTTGCACTCAATAGGTCTATCTTTGTAAATACGACAAGCCTGAGTTGAGGGAGCCAGGAATTTGCATGTCCATTCCTGTCCGACTCCTTTGATTTTTAGAATTTCACTCGCTAATGGGACAACTGCGCCCTCAGGCTGATCATAAGCTAGTTCGCCTATTCTTAGAGTCACTATGTCAGTCAGGTCTATTCCGCCTTCGATACTGAGAAGGTGGAGGTCCTGCGAGTGAAGAGCCGGGCCGCCTTTGCGACAACATGTGCCGCATTGTTTGCATTCTTTCATAACTTTAAGGTCACTTTTTCAAGTTTATGTTGCTGGTTATTGAATTTTTTTGTAGGTAATATTGCTACTGACGCATCTGGCGTCGAGAAGAGTAAATACGCTTATAAAGGTATGCTTGGCAAGCCTAGGTTTATCTACTCTAAAACCTTGCCTGAGTTGACAAAGGGCATAATAGTTCCTTATCTCATCTGCTAGGTTGTTTTTTTTTTCACTTAAGGGTATCGTGCCCTCCCTTGCATCGTTATGATTTAAGGGGTCTCGAATTAAGATGAGGAAGCAGCCGGGTTTAGACCGAATTTTCGGTTGTTTGAACCGGATGCCTAATTGTATTGGTAGGTATATCTATTAAACTTTATGGAGGTTTAAGGGAATGGCGAAACACAAAACTCCCTTGTTGGACCAGCTAGAAAGCGGGCCCTGGCCTAGCTTTGTGTCTGACTTGAAGCTGGAAGCCAGCTCTAGATCCAAAAACGCGAAGGGCGTGAATTATCAGATTCCCGGTGAAGTCTGTGAAGACCTTCTTGGCGTACTAGAACTGTCTTACAACGACGGTGAAACACATTGGAAGCATGGCGGAATCGTAGGCGTATTCGGTTACGGCGGCGGCGTTATTGGTCGTTACTGTGATCAGCCTGAAGCATTTCCTGGCGTAGCTCATTTCCACACAGTCCGTGTGGCACAGCCTACAGGTAAATACTACACCACTGCTTTCCTACGTCAGATCACTGACATTTGGGACATGCGTGGATCCGGTTTGACCAACATGCATGGTTCTACTGGTGACATCGTTCTGCTTGGAACAACAACTCCTCAGCTTGAAGAAATTTTCTACGAATTGACTCATGAAGCTGATGTTGACCTTGGTGGTTCCGGTTCTAACCTGCGTACCCCTGCAGCATGTCTTGGTAAATCCCGTTGTGAGTACGCTTGTTACGACACACAGGCAATTTGCTATGACATGACTATGGAATTCCAGGATGAACTTCATCGTCCAGCTTTCCCTTACAAATTCAAATTTAAATTTGATGGTTGTCCTAACAGCTGTGTTTGCGCACTTGCTCGTTCTGACTTCTCAGTTGTAGGTATCTGGCGTGATGAAATCCGCATCGATCAGGAAGCTGTTGCAGCTTACATCGGCGGAGAATTCGCTCCTAATGCTGGCGCTCATTCCGGTGGAAACTGGGGTAAGTTTGATATCCAGTCTGAAGTTATTGATAATTGCCCAAGTAAGTGTATTAAATACACTGACGGTAAGCTTGAAATCAACGACAAAGAATGTGTACATTGTATGCATTGTATCAACACCATGCCTCGTGCATTGATGATTGGTAATGATCGTGGTGCATCCATCCTTTGTGGTGCTAAAGCTCCGATTCTTGACGGTCCTCAGCTCAGCTCTCTTTTGATTCCTTTCATCAAGGTTGAAGAACCTTTCACCGAAGTTAAAGATGTTGTTGAAAATATCTGGGACTGGTGGATGGAAGAAGGTAAAAACCGTGAGCGTCTTGGTGAAACCATGCGTCGCATGGGCTTCCAGAAACTTCTTGAAGTTACCAATACCAAGGCTGATCCAAGACACGTACAAGAACCTAGACACAACCCTTACATCTTCTGGAAAGCGGATGAGGTTGCTGGTCCTTGGGAACGTGACGTTAACGAATACAGAAAAAGACACCAGAGATAACTCGGGAGGACAGATATGGCGTTCGTATCTTCTGGCTATAATCCAGATAAGCCGATGGAAAACAGAATCTCGGATATTGGACCTCGTGATTTTAATGAGTTCCTTCCTCCGGTTCTTAAAAATAACTATGGACAGTGGAAATACCACGATATCCTCGAGCCAGGCATTCTGCTTCACGTAGCAGAATCAGGCGATGAAGTTTACACAATTCGTTGCGGTACTGCTCGTCTTATGAGTATTACTCTTATCCGCGAAATGTGTGACATCGCTGATGCTCATTGTGATGGTCACTTGCGCTTCACAACACGTAATAACGTTGAGTTCATGGTTGATTCCAAGGACAAATGTGACGCACTTAAGAAAGACCTTCAGTCCCGTAAGTTTGACGGTGGCAGCTTCAAGTTCCCAATAGGTGGAACAGGCGCTGGTGTTTCTAACATCGTTCATACTCAGGGTTGGGTTCATTGTCATACACCTGCAACCGATGCTTCCGGTACTGTTAAAGCCATCATGGATGATCTCTTCGAAGAGTTCACCGGCCATAACATGCCTGCTATGGTTCGTATCGCAGTTGCTTGTTGTCTTAACATGTGTGGTGCTTGTCATTGTTCCGACATTGCTGTTGTCGGTATTCACCGCAAGCCTCCAATCATTGACCATGAATACCTCGACAACCTTTGCGAAATTCCTTTGGCAGTTTCAGCTTGTCCTACCGGTGCTGTTCGTCCTACTAAGATCGAAATCGACGGTAAACAATTCAAGACTGTTGCTATTAAAGAAGAGCGCTGCATGTACTGTGGTAACTGCTACACTATGTGTCCTTCACTGCCTCTTTCCGATAAGGAAGGCGACGGTATCGCTCTGATGGTTGGTGGTAAGGTTTCTAACCGTATCAGCATGCCTAAGTTCTCTAAAGTTGTTGTTGCATTTATTCCTAACGAACCTCCTCGTTGGCCTACACTTACTAAGACTGTCCGCAAAATCGTGGATGTCTACAAAGCAGATGCTAACAAGTACGAACGTCTGGGCGACTGGGCAGAGCGTATTGGTTGGGAACGTTTCTTCGAAAAGACTGGTATCGAGTTTACTCCCCATCTTATCGATGATTTCCGTGATCCAGCTTATTACACTTGGCGTCAGTCCACTCAGTTCAAGTTCTAGGAATTGAGAATATAGGGGCACGGCACTTTGCCGTGCCCTGTTTAAAAAAAGGGGCTAATTATGGCGATCGAGCTAGAATCTGCAAAAGTAGTAATTATGGACTTCCTAGTTTCAAAGACCGGGGCGAAAAGCAAATTTTACTTCAATGATTTTACCAAACTTTTCCCTGATGAAAAGGGTCGTGACGTTAAAAAAGTCCTGACTGCACTCGTTAAGGAAGAAAAAGTTGTATATTGGTCAAGTGGTAGCACTACCATGTACGGCATGTCCGGCGCTGGTAAACAGGGCGGAGCTGAGGGCGAATAGACCTTTTTAGGCCTAGAGTCTTGAATGCCTTGTCCAATTTTTTTGGACAGGGCATTTTTAGTTTTGAATTCCTATCGTTGACTTAGCGGGTAAATGTTTTATGAATTTTCCTCGTCTCGTTCTCGCCGGACTTAGCGGCGGCACTGGTAAAACCATTGTCACTCTGGGGCTTTGCAGAGCTTTTAAAAATCTCGGCAAGAGTGTGAAACCCTTTAAAAAGGGGCCGGATTATATTGATGCAAAATGGCTGGGACTGGCTTCCGGGCAATCTGCGACAAATCTGGATCCTTTTTTAATGTCTGTTGATAAGCTGAAAGCCTTATTTCTTGAGAAGGGGCAAGGGGCAGATATATCAATAGTAGAAGGGAACAGAGGTCTTTTTGATGGTAAAGATGTGGAGGGAACCTGTTCCACCGCTGAACTTGCCAGAATAATAAATGCACCCGTGATCTTAGCGATTGATTGTACTAAAATGACTCGCACTGTTGCCGCCATAGTAGCCGGTTGCAAAGCCTTTGAAGACGGTTTTAATCTCGCAGGAGTTATCCTTAATCGTACAGGCGGTGATCGGCATCGTAATATTCTGCAAAAATCTATCGAAACCTATACAGACGTTCCTGTTCTTGGAATGCTTCCTAAACTCAGCAAAAATCCTATCCCTGAACGCCACATGGGTCTGGTTTCCAATACAGAATACGGCCCACAAGATGAATCCTTAGAAATCCTTGGGAAAATGGCGCAGGATTGCATTGATCTTGATAAAATTTTTGAGATTGCTTCAAATTCAGGCAATATTCCTCAAAATGAGGAACCTCTCTGGTCTGGTATAGAACTCGTAAGTGAAGAACATCCTGTAATCGGTGTGGTTCGTGATGAGGCTTTGTGGTTTTACTATGAAGAAAATCTCGAATCTTTGACAAAGGCCGGTGCTAAAATCGAGGAAGTTTCACTTATATCGGATGATCCTTGGCCTGAAATAGATGGTCTTTATCTTGGTGGAGGATTTCCTGAAACACTTGCACCTGAACTTTCTGCGAATAAAGATAGAAGAGAGCACGTCAGTAGATTAGCTGATTCAGGACTTCCAATTTATGCTGAGTGCGGCGGGTTTATGTATCTTGGCGATGACGTAGAGTATGAAGGGACGAAATATCCGATGGCAGGAGTTTTGCCTCTATCAACCTGTTTATGCGCCAAACCTCAAGGGCTTGGTTATACCGCAGGAAAAATTATTCAGGAAAATATTTTTTTTCCAGTCGGAACCGAGATTGTCGGTCATGAATTTCATTATTCTCTTTGTATCAGCAGAACCGATTCAAATCCCTCTTATGCTTTAAAGCTTAGTCGCGGGAAAGGCATGGCTGATGGGTTTGACGGGATGATTAAAAATAATGTTTATGCCGGTTACAACCATATTCACGCTCTCGGTGCGCCATGTTGGGCTGGAAATTTTGTGAAGGCTGCTCTGCAATTTAAAAAGGAAAGAAAGTAATCAGGGCATATAAGCTCTGGCAATTTTGAAAATGTCGTCATAATTAAGCTTGTTTCTTATTCCAATACACATTTCAGTAGCCATCTGCATTTTACGGCTAGAATATTTCAATATTTCCTTACTTTGTGCTGTTAAATTTAATCTGAGAACTCTGTGTTCAAATCCGTCAATTACCTGAGTAAGGCCGTTCGCATAAAACGGGGTTTTGATGTGCGGTATGAATTGTTCAAGTTGCTGTTTTCCTTCTTTGCGACTCAGTATGATGTGGAAAAGCATCTTCACGAGCAGTCTGTCCCCTTGAAGTTTATGGTCGAATTCCAGAAGAACATTCTGGTCGGATTCTTTGTCATTCAATCCGTCCAATAATCCGTGAGCCAGAGTGAATGCTTTTTTTTCAGAGATAAGCGATGTCGGGTATTGCGAGGCCATGCGTACGAAAGATATGCGGGGATTTTCCTGTGAAGACATTGCAAGCAGGGCAATACACATGGATGACAGTTTGCGTGAGTATTCGTCAGAAATTGTTTCAGATTTTGCTTCAGCCAGACGGCGGATGATTGGCTCATCCAGTTCTGAAAATGCGGTTTCAAGCAGATGTTTGATAAACGGTTCGCGAGTGTATTTAATTTCTTCATCAAGTACTTTTTTGCTGCGCTTGACGTCGATAAGTTTTTTAATTGAAAGCCAATAGGCAGCCAACCCTTCGGCAGGCATTTCTAAAATGTCAAAATCTTTTTGTTCTTTCATGGGATTTCCTTGTATTTCCTATTGTCTGATTGTAACTGAATTTGTTCGGGAAACAAAGTCCACTTGTTATAGATTTTGATATTGAATTTTTTCAAATAGCAGGGAATTAAATATGATTGTATTACCGGAATTTGATACCACCGCTTTTCAAATTGGACCGCTTAAAGCCAACTGGTACGGCCTTATGTATATGATAGGGTTTGCCTTTGCGTGGGGGCTTGGTCGCTATCGCGCTTCAAAGCCGACGAATAATTGGACTCCTATACAGGTTGATGACCTTATCACATGGCTTGTTGTCGGTTTGGTTGTGGGAGCACGAGTCGGTTATTGTCTCATATATGAACCTGCCTATTTTATTGCGCATCCTGTTGATATTTTCGCTGTGTGGAAAGGCGGAATGTCTTTTCACGGAGGGGCGGCAGGTGTTGCTATTGTGGCATGGAGATTTGCTAAATCCACTGACAGGGCAACTCTTGATGTCGGTGATTTTATGACCCCGCTTGCGCCGCTAGGGTTGCTTTGCGGTAGAATAGGTAACTTTATTAATGGTGAGCTGTGGGGGAGGACCACGGACGTTCCTTGGGGAATGGTTTTTCCAAGTCAGCGGGCCGGTGATCTGCCGCGTCATCCGTCTCAGCTTTATGAAGGTGCTCTCGAGGGTCTTTTGTTATTTTTAATTTTGTGGTTCTGGTCTGCAAAACCGCGTCCGAGAGGAACGACCACCGGTCTATTTTTAATTGGATATGGAATGTTCAGGGCGTTTGTAGAATTTTTCAGACAACCTGATCCGCAGTTGGGATTCCTTGCCTTCGGCTGGCTTACTATGGGACAATTGCTTTGTGTACCAATGATTCTGGTCGGGCTTCTACTTTTTGTCTGGGGAATTAAGAAGGGCCCTGTTCCTCCGGCAGCGAAGGCTTAGATTAAGGTAAATATTTTTACACAAATTATTCTCATTTTGAAATAATTACCCGCATTTTCCTCTGTTTTTATGGGAAATGCGGGTTTTTTGTTTGCAAAAATGCTCTTTTGGTGTTTTTTAACTAATTGTTATTAGTTTTTGTCTAAATATGTTATATTAAATTGTGTAAAAAATGTTTTTAAAGAAGCATTTGATATCTAACCCAAATATTAAGTACTACATTTAGGCTCTAAAAAAAATGTTATTACTATCTTGATAAGTTTTAAAACGGGGTTACTATATATTATGGGGTAATTTAAAACTCGAGGTGTATTATGTCACCTGCACAAAATGCTGACTTAAGTTCTATCGGTGTTGTTCTTGCCGCTAATGGTGAGGTTTTCCTTCAGTCTGATTCCGGTATGAGGACGGTTCAATCCGGTGCTCCTGTTTATGCGGGCGAGGAATTGATTACCGGACCTGGAAGTACTGCGGAAATCCGGTTTGTTGACGATACTCTTCTTTCTCAAGGGGCGGATTCTTCAATCTCCCTTGACGACTATATATATGATAACACGGATGACACAGCGTCCGAACTTCTCTTTAAAATGAGTCAAGGAACTTTCCGTATGGTGACGGGTAAGATTGCCGAGCAGAATCCAGAAAGGTTCAAGGTCGGTTCTCCTCTTGCGACTATCGGAATTCGAGGAACTATTACTGTTCATGAAATCGGCCCGGATGGCGAAAAGCACGGGGTTGAAGAAATTCACAGTGGTAAGGCTTTGTTGATTCAAAGTATCGACGGTCAGATTCGTCAGATTTCAACACCTCGTGCGTTGGTCGATATTGCTGCATCCGGTCTTATGAGTACGGTTCGTCCAATGACGATTCAGGAATTTGAACAGTTCCAGTCTATCGCTCCGGCCGCTGTTCAGGCTGAGCAGGAGATTCAGGAACAGCGTGATCAGGAAGAGCAGGATCAACAGGACGATGGCGAACAGCAAGGCGAAGAAGGAGCTGAAGGAGCCGAAGGAGGCGAAGGAGGCGAGCTTGAGGCAGGCGTCGGCGTTATGCTGGGTGGTGAATTGGCCGGTGAATTAGGTTTAGGCGAATCAGTTGATGCCTTTATGCTCGGACTTGCTCAAGATGCTCTGGAAGCCCTTGCTCAGGGAGATTTAGTCACAGCGCAGGAATTACTTCAAAAGCTGGAAGATATTCCGACCGACGATGATATTCTAGAGTTGATCGAAAATACCGGGACAGGTGATATTCCTGATGATGGGGAAGGGCATACGCATACCTCTGATGACGGGATTACTTGGGTTTACGGAACTTCCGGTGATGATACTTTGATAGGAACAGCGAATACTGACTATATTAACGGTCTAGGCGGAAACGATACAATTCATGGGGCGGGTTCAAATGATACTCTTTATGGTGATACTGGAAACGATCATATTTTCGGCGATCACGGGAATGATTATATTCTTGGTGGAGCCGGCGATGATACAATTGGCGGTGACAGCGGATCTAATACCCTGAATGGTGGCGACGGACTTGACTATGTATCATATGCCAGTTCTTCGACTCTTGTTACTGTGTGTATGGATTCCGGGACAGCAACACATGGGGATGATATTGATTCACTGACAAGTTTTGAAGGTGTAATCGGCTCAATGTATGGCGATTCTTTTTTCGGTGGAACTAATGCTGCTACATTTATCGGTGGCAATGGAAATGATTTTATAGAAAGTATGAATGGCACCGACACAACCTCTTACGAAGATGCAATCGGAGGAGTTTCTGTTGATTTAGACTTAAGTTCCGGTGAGGCTATTGGAACTGGCACTAATTATTCAGGAATCGGGATAGATACTCTTCATGGTGTAAATAACGTGATAGGCTCCGGCTATGCAGATATTCTTATTGGTAATGGAAATGCTAACACTATCACCGCAGGCGCCGGTAATGATACCCTTACTGGTTTAGTGGGGGCTGACCTGCTGATCGTAGGTTCTGGTAATAATGAGATCCGTTACACTTCTTCCGGACAGGGAGGAGATACTGTGACAAATTTCATTTCAGCTAACGATACTTTTAAGTTCAGCTCTGTCAGTTACAGTTCCGGTCTGTTCCAGACTGTTGCTGATTATGCTGATACCGGTACTGGAGCAACTGGTACTGGAGCTTATTTTATCTATGATCCGACTAATGATAAATTGTTTTATGATTTAGATGTTACCGTTGTCGGACCAGGAGAGCTTATTGCCACGGTTGAAGGTGACGATGTCGTTCAAAGTGATATTGTTTTGTTTTAATCTCTGAGTCTTAATTCTATTTATAAGGCCGCTTCGTTTTTTGCGAAGCGGCCTTTTTACTTCTATACGACTTGTGGCACTTGAAGAAAAAGCACTATTTTTTTAATGGTTACTATGTCAGGCTAAACGGAAATTGATACTTGAAGCAGGTCACAATAGAATCTGAAACGAAAGTCACAGACAAGGTAGCAAATGAATAAAATAGATGTAATCCTCGGTAAAATTGATGACCTTGAAAGAGATCTTCGTGGTGAATTGCGGAATGTGCAAAATAAGTTTTTTTATACGGTACAGGAAAGAAAGGTGCGTTTCAGCGCAGATGTAAAGGCTGCTCATCGGGAGTTTGCCGCTAGATGGGTTGATTATGTATACGATTCAGGGATCTGGGTTATTCTAACTCTGCCGTTTATCTGGATGCCTATTGTTCCGGCCTTAATTTTGGATGTTACGGTCTGGCTGTATCAGCTTATGTGCTTCCCTGTTTACGGAATTCCGAGGGTGAAACGCAGAGATTATGTTGTGCTTGATCGCCATACTCTAAAGTATTTAAATTTAATCGAAAAAGCTAATTGCTTTTATTGCAGCTATTTTAACGGACTTATCGGGTTTGTGCGTGAGGTCGGGGCAAGAACAGAGCAGTACTGGTGTCCTATTCGTCATGCCCGTCCGGTTAAGTCTGTGCATAGCCGTTATCGTCATTTTTTCCAGTATGGTGATGCTGAAGGATATCGCAAAGGACTAGCCGAAGTGCGTGAAACTTTTCATGATACTGAATAGTTTTAATTCGATTTTCTAATAAAAAAGGTCGCTTCAGATAATCTGAGGCGACCTTTTTCGGTTTTATATAACGAGTCAGCTTTGTTTATTTAAAAAACTTTGAGCATATTCATCATGACAATTGCAACAAGTAACGGGCTCACATACTTGATGAGGAAGAATAACACATCGACAACTTTTTCGTTTTTGATGAGTCCATGATTGCTAAGCTCTGCTTTGAATCTGTCTTTACCAAATACCCAGCCGGTGAAAATGCAGATGAGCAATCCTCCTGCGGGCATGCAGAGATTGGAGGAAAGAAAGTCGAAAAGGTCAAAGAAGTTCATACCGAAAACTTTTACATCTTTGGTCAGACTGCTTGAAAGTGCCGCCGGAGCACCTAGGAGCATTATCAGCAGTGCTGTTGTGAGAGTGGCTGCCTTGCGCGACATTTGGCGTGCTTCACAAAGGTAGGCAACCGGCACTTCAAATAGAGACAGCATTGCTCCTGTTGCCGCCACAGCTGTTAATACAAAGAAGAGAACTGCGAACAGATGGCCCATAGGCATGGATGCGAACACCGCAGGGATTGTGATGAAAAGCAGAGAAGGTCCTGCTGACACATCAAAACCGTATGCGAATACAGCCGGGAAAATGGCGATACCTGCCAGCAGGGAGATCAGAAGATCTGCCAGTACTACGCGGGTTGCTGTTAAAGGAATGTTCTGGGAATTTTTAAAGTATGAACCATAAGTCATCATGGTTCCCATTCCGATGGAAAGTTTGAAGAAGGCAAGCCCCATTGCCATCAAAATGACAGAGCCGGAAATTTTGGAGAAGTCGGGCGCAAAAAGAAATTCAAGTCCTTTTTCTGCTCCGGGCAGAGTCAGGCTTCTGCCGCAGATGACGAGCAGCAGTAAAAAGAGAATAGGCATCAATTTAATGGTGACTTTTTCAATGCCTTTGGAAATACCGAAAGTGATGATTATTGAAACAAATATGATTACAAACCATTGCCAGCCTATTGATTGAACTGGATCAGAGATAAGATCTGCAAATGCCGCTGAGGCTATTGTAGGGTCGGTTGTAAGGATTGAGCCTGAAATTCCTTTGAATATATAAGCAAAAACCCATCCAGCTACTTCGGTGTAGAAACAGAGAATTAAAAAAGCAGCAACAACGCCGGATATTCCGACAATTCCCCAAGGCTGACCTTTGGGAGAGAGTTTGCGCAGAGTGGTGATGGCATTTGCTTTGACTGTACGGCCCAGCATAATTTCTGAGATCATAACGGGAAGGCCGACAACAACTGTGCAGGCTAGATATACGAAAAGGAAACTGGCCCCGCCGTTTGTTCCGGTCATGGACGGAAATTTCCAGATGTTTCCGAGGCCAACAGCAGAACCTAAAGTTGCGGCAAGCATTCCAAGATTTGATGTAAAGGCATCTCTTACTGAATGTCCGGCTTTGTGGTGTTTATCGCTCATATTTTATACTTCCTGAAATGTGATATTTAAAAAACTAAAACCGCCCTACCACCAAGTTGAGCAGTGTTCAACAGTTAAATAACCATATTATTTTGCATAACACTGTTTTTTTAGTCCTATAATAAAATATATGTTTTATGTGCCTGTTATTTTTCTTGTTTCTTAAAAAAAGTCTCCACATTGTAAATGGGGAGACTTTTTTATTGATGTCGTTCTAAATTGAAGGCGGTTAGATTGCGTCTTCGAGTATTCTTTTGAATCGTGAGGTGACGCCGCTAACTATTTCAGACTGGTGAGTGTTGTCACCGCCCGCATAAACAGCAACCTGTGATTTTTCACGGGCTCGATATGCGGTGAATCCGGTTTCTTCATTATATTTTTTGATCTGAGTGTCACCGAAGTTGATCACGTATTTTTTTCTTTTGGCAAGGGAATCAACAAGTCCTATCGCAATGTCAGCGACCATTATGTACGTGTCTTCGGTAGAATAGCTGCCGAGAACTGCTCCGACTGTAGCACCTCCGGCTGTGCCGAGTACTGCGCCGTCCATGCTGCTCGGACTTTTACTTCCGACATAACCGCCGGTTGCCGCGCCAAGCAGGCCGTATTCAATAGCCATGTTTGTGGATATCTGGCCGGAATAACGCATGTTGATATCAATATGAATACCGTATTTTTTGCCTTTGGTAATCTTGTACCCTTTTTCGATGTATGCTTTTTCAATATCATTGCGAAGAGCTTTCAGGTCGACCGCAGGGTCACCGGATGTGTTGCGGATAGATAATTTAATTGTCGGGTTTGAAAACTGTGACGGGTCCATGAACAGGTTGCCGTTCATGTAGGAACCATACATCAAACCTGTGCCTTTTTCTCTGACCATTCCCATACGCTGTCTGGACTGACAACCGGAGAGGATCATTGTCAAAGCTATAATTGCCAGAAGAGTGCTGAATATTCTTGTTTTATTTGTCATTTAAAATACCTATTTGCGATAATTGATGCCGTTTTGTTTAAGAAAGTCGATGACTTCGGCGTAATGTACTGAGAAGTTAAGGCCTTCGGTTGCTTGTTTGGAGAGTCCCCATGTGTTCACACCGACCAACTTATCTTTATAGAACAAAGGTCCGCCGGAGTTACCATGGTTAATGGGGGCATCAGTTTGAATGTAGCGAACCTTGCGGCCTGAAGGAGCCGGGCCCATGCCTTGAAGGTTTCTGTACGCGCTGAAAACACCGCGGGTAATGGTGTAAGGATATGCTTCGGGATGACCTATCGCTTCGAGAGTAACACCTGCGGGCAAGGTTCTTTCCGAGTAGAATGTGACTGGTTTTCCGCGTGTCTGTATTTTTATCAGAGCAAGGTCGCGGTGCATGTCATAAACCATCACCTTACCGAATGTTTCCATATTATTATGGAGTTTCATTTCAGCAAACTGACTTCCTTCAACCACGTGAAAGTTTGTCAGAATGACATCGTCTGTGACAAAGAATCCGCTTCCCATTCCGCCTTGCGGGTTGAAAACGACGACAACAGAATCAAAGCGTGGATCGTTTCCGGTGTCGGAATCATATTTATTTGAGTAGAATTCAGCCAAAGCCTTGTTCCGGTCATTGAGAATAGATTTTTGAATTTTAGCTATATTTTTATATTTTTTGTCTTTGCCTCTCTGCGAAGCATAATGTCCTAAAATGTCGGACAAATTGACGCTGACAGGCTGTTTTTCATAGTTTTCAAGGTCCTGCTCTGTTTTGAACTTGGACAGGATAGAATTCGCTTCCGGGTCTTCATCCTGAACACCGTAAGCAACTTTAAAAGTACGCTGCTGTGTTATATCAAAATGATTTTCATAGTAGGATTTATTGCGGCGGTCGATGATGTAGTATTGAACTGAAGCCTGTTTTGCGTCTTTTACAGTTACAATTTTGTAGTTGTATTTTTGATAGACTGGCAGATTCAGCATGCGCGGAGTATTTGTGGCATTGGCCTGAGCTGATAAAAAATGTTTTTCATTCAGATCAATCTCTGACTGCATTGTCATTAATGCAAGAGCTCCGCCAAGTCCCTGAGCTTTAAATTGGTTGATTCTGTATTGGAGGCCGTTGTTAGCCATTTGAGCGTTCTGGTAAATCATCTGAGCTTTATCGTATTTATTATTGTAAGTTTCGCGATACCCAGTGATTAGCTTACTTTTTTCTGCTTTGTAGCCGGTTGTTTTGCGGTTTATTTTTGAAACAGCTTCATTGATCAGGATTACGATATCCGCATCTTTTGCGGTTTGCGAATTGAACATTCCGTGTGCTTCAGCCTGTTCAGCCTGAATGGGCATATCTACGTCAATGCCGAGCCCGAATTCAATGCCGTGCTGTTTCATCATTGTTTTACTGGTAACTCTGACGAAGGCAATTTTACAATCCGGAATTTCAGCGACGTCGAATCCGGCTTTTGTAGTGCTCTGGAAAGCTTTGATTATAGCGCGTAAGGAGGGTGTGCTTTTCCCTGCAACGCGGCGGAGAGCATTTTTGTAGTACTGTGCTCCAAGATTGTTTTTGAAGTTTTCTGAAAGATCAGGGCCGTAAGTGTTCATCAAATGAGGAACGCCTGTTCCTTTTGCGGCAAGGATGGTCTTCGTGAAGAAATCTGTTTGCGAATCCAGAAAATCTGCATTGTTAAGTTTTACCGGATAGACTTCAAAAAAACTTTTTTCTGTTAAAAGCGGGTATTTTTGAAATGCTGCTGCTGTGCCGTCAGTGATGATTTTTGTTTTTTCTGCTTTGGAAGACTGCAACTGAGCAAGCTCAGCCGGAACCTGATTAAATGCAGTAAGTATTGATTGAGATGTTGCGGTTGCAATCATTTCGCTGGCATCTGTAAGTTTATCTTCAATTATGGGCCACTGCTCAACCGTAGCAGGCCATGTAATAGAATCTACACGAGCTTTTGAGGCTGTCAGTTTAGGCTGAAACATAAGCTTTATGGATGAAGCAAGTGCTTCTAACTGTGGGTGGTTTTCAGGATTTTCATTGAAAAAAGCTTTATTCTGCACCCAGACTTGTTCTGCTTTAAGCAGGTCTTTTTGCTGTACCAACTGCGTGATGTGGTCAGCAGGTGTAAAGAACATTGAATAGTTAGTCTCTCCGCCTTTACCTGTTCCAGCAGTTTTACAGCCAGATACAGAGATCATCATTACTAATAGCAATAATCCTAAAAACTTAAGCCTCACAATTCCCTCCAGTATGAATACAAAATAACAACGACACCATTAAAGTAGAAACTCGGTATCATAATCAAGGTGTCGATATCAAGGAAGGTCTTGGCAGAAATTAAGATTTAAAGAATGTAATCTTAATGTCTTGTAATAATTTTTTAGAATAGATTTACTTGTTTTTCGGTGTGAGCTGGCGGATATGTAGTCTTGAGGCTTGTAAGCAGAACGCTTCGAGGCGGGCCTCGATTAGCTGAGGAAAAGGGTTTCCGTCTGTTTCTATGGCGAGAAAGGGGAGTCTTGTGTCATCCTCAAGAACAGACGAAGCTTTTTTACCTGCGGATATGGCTTTGAAATTTTCGCTGAGTATTGATTCTGCTACTCGAGAGGGCATACAGCCGAAAGGACCGATAGAAATAACTCCGCAGGATGGAGTTATAATTTCATGCAGCGAGGCTCCGACTGTAAGCACAGCTTCGCCTGTGAGTTGTTTTGAAATATGAGGCGCGGCTGTTTTTATTATTTCCTGAATATCCGGCCCGGCGAAGTTTACAAGTCCGCTTGCTGACAGGATAGAGCGAATCCGTTTTTCAAAATATCCTTTTATCCCTTGTTTGATGATGGACCCCAGTCCGGCTTTACCTTCAAGTCCTTTGCGATTCAGCCAATCCGTATATTTCATCCATTCCAGCACAGGGGCAACCCGTACAATAAATCCTTCCGCTGAAAGCCGCTCGGGCAGATTGCGCCGTGCAAGTGGATCGTGCCGGACATATATTTCACCGAGAAGTGAAATTACGGGATATTCATTAATAGGTTTTTCAAGCTCAATGACGGAAAGATCTTTAGCTCCCTTGTGAAGTGCTGTTGAAAATTCTTTCCAATCCGTTTTCATGGCATCAAGCAGATTTTGTCGTACTTTCCAGAACCGCTTGAGTGCGTTTTCCTTGTCCTTTGCTGCTGTCACAATAGTTGCGTGGATGTCTTCAAGAATAGATCCGGCAACTATTCCCTGCCATATGCCGAGAGTTACTTTTGTGCTTAATCCTCCGTAACCTTTCGTAGAGCTCGGAGAAAAAATAGCAAGGTCCGGTATTTCCAGTCTGCTGACAAGATCATTCATAAAGACAGAGTACTGACCGAAACGGCACGGTCCCTTTGCTGTGGGCATAAGGAAGAGTGAAACTTCGGATTCTTTTCTTTCTTCAAGATGAGCAAGCAAAGCTCCGGCTGTTAATTGCAACGGGAGGCATTCTTTGCATGATGAATTATTTCGTCCCAGTTTAAGTGCTTTTTCGTCAGCGTGGGGCAGCACCTTGTAGCGGATATTGTCTCTGCTCATTGAGGCTGCTAGAAAATCTGTGCTTATTTCTCCGAGGCTAGGAATAAGGAGAATTACCTCGGGATCGTTTATAGGACGCCATTTTCCTTTGGAATCAGTGATCCCTGAAATTTTATTGCGGGTTTCACTGCGTGCGGGAATAAAATCTTTTTTGTTTGAGTCTGGATTAATATTCTGCCGTTTGAAACCGTTTACAATATCAAGAAAGGCTTCAATGCGGGTTTCTATTCCGGCATCCGCGGTGTGGCTGTCCAGCTCAAGTGTAAGTGATGGTTTTTTGCCCATGGCGCGTCTGAAATGGCTGAGCAGAAACGAGTCCGGTCCGCATGAAAAATTTGTGATGAATGTACCGAAAAGCTGCGGATGTTTTGCCGCATAATCCGCTGAATCTAAAATCTGTTCACCCGTTGCCCAGTACATGTTGCGGTCTTTATTACATCCTTCGGTTTCTCCATTTTCCGTTCTGGGCAGCATATCGCAAGGAATAATATCGATAGAACGTGTGGAAAATTTGGCAGGGATTGATTTATTAGCCCATGAATTGAAGGCATTATACGGCCTACCGAAGAGGGCTACAGCATTCTTTTCCGGATTATTTTTGAGGCCTATTAAGAACTGCTCACCTTTTTTGAGAAGGTCATCAAAAAATAGGTTCTGCGCTGTAACAGCTTCGTCAAAAGCTTGTGTGGCTTTACCTGATTTTATACCGAGATTTTTTGCTGTTTTAACGAGAACTTTGCGGACTTGATCTATTCCTTCCTGCATATGAATTACAGGAGTCAGCACTGATCTGTTTTCAAGTTCGGGAAAGGCTGAACGCAAATAGTAAGGTTCTCCCTGCACAAGTACGCACGCGGAAGAACGGTCGCCGCTTTTAAGTGGCAGTGATCGTACATGAGGCAGGAAAATATGGTCTGTATTCAGCTTTAACAGTTCGCCCATGCTGCCGTGAGCAAGCTCAACGGGATGGCAGAAGGGAGCGCCTTTTTGTTCAATACTTTCGGCATCGACCGAGGAAGGGAGCCTGACTCCGAATCCGAGCGTGCGGAAAAAAGTATTGTAGAACGGAAACCACGTATTCATCAGTAGTGAGCGGTTCATACCGATAACGGGTTGACCTTTTTCAGGCTCTTTCAGGTCGCGGTAAACTCTTTTTTCGCGCCATGTAATGAGGTCTTCCCCTTCGATTTTATGAGCGGAAATTTTAGAATTATCAAATCTGTTACAGATGCCGCCGAATGGGAAAATTTTATTATTTATTTCAATGCGGGCGATGGAACATCCTAAGTCGCAGTCTCTGCCTGCACCGTTGCAGATAAAGGGAGATTTGTAGTGAACTTTTCTTTTCGAGAGTAGTTCTGGATCAAATATTCCTTCGGAGAGTATTCCCTGCTGTGTACGTTTTGCAGCCTCGAGGGCTACTCCGAAAGCTCCTGTCAAACCGGGATGTGGAGGCACGATTATTTTACAGCCGGTAAGGGCCGCCATGGCAACAGGAACGGCTTTGTTATAGCAGACTCCGCCCTGCATGAAAATTTTGTTTCCAAGTGTGCGGTTGCCCTTAACCCGATTGGAATAGTTGATACATATAGAATAAACCAGACCTGCGATCATATCATCAAGCGGCACTCCTTCTTGACTTGCCAGCTTTAAATCTGATCCGATAAAGGCCGCGCATTGATCGTTGAAATTGGGTGGATTCTGTCCTTTGAAAGCCACGTCTGCGATATCGGTTACTTCAATTCCAAGCGTTTCTTTGGCGCTTTCTTCCAGAAATGATCCGGTTCCGGCGCTGCATGCCTCATTCATGGCATAATCGCATGGGACTGAATTTTTCAGCCAAGTATATTTGGCATCCTGTCCACCGATTTCAAAAATTGTATCAACTTCTGGATTGTAATGAACTGCCGCTGCGGCGTGTGCGGTAATTTCATTAATGATGCCTTCGGTTCCGGCATGAAGGCCTGCAATGTTGCGTCCTGATCCTGTGACACCCATAATTTCGGCTGTAGTTCCCGTGGGAATCTGTTTTGCCAGTTCGGAGTATACGTTGCGCGAGGCTCCGATTGGGTCTCCGTCAGTGCGCAGGTAGCAGGATGCGATGATTTTAAGAGTTGAGAGATCGACCAGAACGCCTTTCGTTGTTGTCGAACCTACATCAAGACCTAACGCAAGCTTGTTGCCGGAAGTAAATTCAGCTTGTTCTTCTTCATGGAATTCTACGAAATTTATGTAATCCTTAAGAGGGGGTAAAAAGGTAAAACTGGTGTTTCCTTTAATAATCAGTTCACTGAAATTATCGGAGTGAACTTTTCCGTTCTCAGCAGCCCACAAAGCGGCTCCGAGAGCTTCCATACAGTTGGCATGCTCTGGAATGACAAGGTCCGGTAATTCTTTTTTCAGTTCTCTGACCATGAACTTGTTCAGGGTACAGCTTCCGATGAGAGCTACTTTATCAGAAGGAAGTTTCCTGAGCAGCTCTAAACATTTTCCGGCCATCATGCGGGCCAGTCCGGCAACAACTGCGTCTTTTTCGATTCCCTTGTTCAGGGCGTGAGTACAATCACTTTTACAAAATACCGAGCATCTGCCTGAAACTTTGTGCGGAGGCAGGTTTTCATCCATATCAGCCATTGATTTAAGATCAAGGCCCATACGACTGAGTTGCTGCACAAGAAATTCACCTGTACCGGATGCACATTTATTCCCGGTATGAACCGTTTCGACCTTACCTTCCGGGCTTAGAAGATATGCCATAAACGTTTCGCCGCCCGCACTGAGAAGTGTGCGGTAACCCTCTTTTGCAAGATCAATAAAGGACAGGGCGGACTCAAGGGCTTGCGGTTCGGATATGGATGGCAGATTTAAGAGGTGTCTGAATTTTCTGCCCGTGGTTGCAATGCGTATGTTTTCGAGGTTGCCGAATTTTTTCAAAGTGGAAAGAATTGTCGCAGCGGGGTTTCCTTCGTGAGAAACCGAGGCGGTTTTAAGAACGGTTGTTTTTCCGTTCTCTAAAGAAATTAGGACCATGCCTATGGTCGAGGCTCCGGCGCAAATGCCTAGTGATTTGTTCATATATTATAAGTCAGATGTAATTTGCTTCGGTTGATGTAATTTAATTTCAAAGATTTTATTCCAGAATTTACCAGTGACGAAAAGTCGTTTATTTTTATTGTCCCATGCAATCCCGTTGGCAACTTCCGCTTTTTTTCCCGCAAGAGGACGAAGGTTGGAAATGTCCAGCCAGAATTTTATTTTCCCGCTTACAGGGTCAATAGCACCGATTTTATCCTTGTACCATACATTACAAAGGATGACTCCGTCTGCATACTCAAGTTCATTTAAGCGGGATATTTTTGTGTTGCCGTCAGTGATTTTAAGAGTGTTTATTTTCTTGAAATCATGCGGGTCCCGGAATGTCAGCGAATCTGAACCATTACTTTGAATTAAAAATTGTCCGTCAGAGGTGAGTCCCCAGCCTTGGCCTTTGTATTTGAATGAACCTGTGCGTGCAAGGGACTTTGAATCATATACGAAGCACTTTCCAGATTTCCATGTGAGCTGAAATATTTTTTTATTCCAGAGGCATAGCCCCTCGCCGAAAAGGTTCTGATCAATTTTATATTCAGTGCACAGCCTGCCGCTTTCCGGTTCAATTTTGCGGATGGAAGAGTGCCCGTGCTTTCCTGTGCTTTCGTAGAAAAAATTATCGTGATATAAAAAACCTTGAGTATAGGCGGATTCGTCGTGTGGAAATGAGTTTAGAATTTTACAGTTGATTATGGGTGCTTTATGTAGAAAATTTCTAGCATGGCTTTTTGCCGCAAAAATGGGCAAGATAAGGACAAGCGCTACTAATCCGATAATTATATGATATTTATGCATTGCTCGGAAACCTAGCCGATTTTCTTGAGAAGTTCCAGAATTGAACAGGCTGTTTTTTATTTATATCATTAACTTTCTATAAATTTTTTAAAGGCCTCTTAAGAGGTAAATAAAATGGGATCAAATACTACATTTTTTAAGTATCAGCCTCCGTCAAAGAAGGAGGAAAAAACTACTCCTGAATTAGTTACAGTAGTTTCCCTTAAGTCAGAAGCTGAAGCCCGGGGAAATAAAAAAAAGTACTGGCTGGTGCGTGAAACCCCCGGAGAAATGTTTGAATTGCAAGAGATTAACTCTAGCCATGTTCCCACTGGTCCTATTAAATTAGTATCCAGCGAAGAATTTTCTTCAGACTATAGTTTGGAATTGGATTATTGGCATCAGGAAGTCCGCCCCGGTATGGATACTTTGGATAAAACGGTACAAAGAGGGGAAAGTCATAGAGCTCAAGGTGAACTGTACAGTGCCGAGATGGAGTATGCCGGAGCACTGGAGGTGGACGAGGGTAATGTTCGCGCTACTTTCGGGCTTGGTCTTACTTATCTTGATAAAGGGGATATAGAAAAAGCTCAGGAAGTATTCTCCAAGGTATTGCAGCTTAAATCTGCTTTTAAAGTAGAACATAAGCATATGTTTAATGATTTCGGCATTTCTATGCGGAAAAGCGGAATGTATAAAGAAGCGTTGCAGTATTATAATCGAGGGGTAGATTTAGACAGCGAAGACGAAAATCTTTATTTTAATATAGCCAGAACTCATTTTGAAGCGGGAGACTGGGAAAACTGTTTTCGTTATCTGACCATGTGTCTTGAGAAAAACAGAGGAGTGGAAGAAGCTCGCAAATTCTCTTTTTATATTATTAAAAAGAGTACAAGTGATGATGATATGCTCCGGGAATTCGGATCAGCTGAGGTTGGTACCAAGCTTCGCAGTGATATCTTGTCCTTATTACGCAAAATGCAGGTTGCAGCCGGAGTTGAGCTTGATGAAGCTATTGAAAAAACCCATCAGATACGTGATCGTATGATCGCAATTGAAGAGGAAGAAAGACATCTTCGCGAAATTGAAAAAGATCTTTATAATCTAGACGAAAACAACAAGTAATATCCCCGGCGCTAAGATATTTTCAAGAGGTTTTCGTGTGCGCCTATCAGGACGAGTATGTCATGTTCCTGTAATGGGTCATTGGCTTTGGGTACAAAATTAAGCTCGGTCGCTCCGTTTTTTCTGATTGCAATCACCTGAACTTGAAAATTGTTTGTTAAATTCAAATCTTTCAAAGTTTTTCCTTTCCATTCCCCCACTTCTTTTTCTTTTATAAGAACATCCTGTCCCATAGAAAGATAATCCAGCATTCCGGGGGTTGCGAGCTTATATGCCAATTGTTTTGCGGCAAAGTGTTCTGGAAAGACAACGAAATCTACTCCAAGCTTGCTCAAAACTTTTTTGTGGGCGGCGCTCATGGCTTTGACCCAGATTTTTTTAACACCGATTTCCTGCAAGTTGAGAACAACCAGAATGCTTGCTTCCATGGAATCTCCGGTGGAAACTACAACATAGTTAAAGTCCTGAAAGCTGAGTTGTTCAAGCGTCTGCTGGTCTGTTCCATCGGCTTCAAATACTTGAGTCAGATAGGGTTTTGCTGTTTTTACTCTTTCCTGACTGGAGTCAACTCCGGTTACTCCGTGACCGAGTTCCCGTAAGTTGCGGGCCAGTTCGAGCCCGAATTTACCGAGTCCGATAACTCCTACTTCTATTTTATCTGCCATTTAGTTCTCCAAATATATGTGCGCTTAAATGTATAGAAATATTATCCCAATGAAAGATCGTCTTCAGGTACTTTATAGCGAGGTTCGCTTTGCCAATTGTTAATCGCTGTCAACAGCCATACCGGACCGAGTCTCCCCACGAACATCAGCGAAATGATAATTACCTTACCGGCGGAAGTCAGTTTCGGGGTGATTCCGGTGGAAAGACCCACTGTAGCAAACGCTGAAACAGTTTCAAACAGAATCTCGATAAAATGTCCTCTGGCCTGAGTGTGGGGAATGTTGCCACCTTCAGTTATGCTGAGCAGGATTACTGCCGTTCCGAGGATTACTCCGGCAAGAGCCATTATGGTCAGGGATTTATTTATGCTGTCTTCAGTCAGAGCGTACCAGCCGACACGGACCTGACTTCTCCCTCTTATTTTGGCGAGAACAAATCCGAAAAGGGCGCGGAAGGTCGTTGTTTTCAAACCGCCGGCGCACGATCCCGGAGAACCTCCGATAAGCATAAGAAATATCATGAAAATAAGTGAAACGTTGGTCATGCTGGAAATATCCAGAGTGTTGAATCCGGCTGTTCGGCAAGTGACTGATTGGAATAAGGCACTTAGTTCATTGCTTTCAAAGTTAGGTATTGCATGAGCCCTTAAACTTTCCGCCAGCAAAAGAGCCACAGCGCCTGCAATGATTAAAAAGAAAGTTGTTTCAAGCACTATGTGTGTTTGCCATGAAATGGGATGCGCCGTTATAGGGCGTTTTTTCCTGCGGATGTAATCACATAATTTCTGCCACAGCTCAGTCAAAACATAGAATCCAAGGCCGCCCATTACGATGAGAGCAATGAACACAAAGTTGATGCCAGCGTGATCTTTCCAAGTGGAAAGGCTGTCTGGATACAATGAGAATCCCGCATTGCAGAATGCTGATACGGAGTGGAATATTGCAGAGTAGGGCGCGAATCCTTGAGGGTCCATTCTGTTCAGGAGAACGGCTCCGATCAGTTCAATTGAAAGAACTGCGGTTACTACTCCGACAATAAATTTGCCGATATTAAATGAGGGGTCG
The DNA here is from genome assembly GCF_900101105.1 of Maridesulfovibrio ferrireducens. NCBI lineage: Bacteria > Pseudomonadati > Thermodesulfobacteriota > Desulfovibrionia > Desulfovibrionales > Desulfovibrionaceae > Maridesulfovibrio > Maridesulfovibrio ferrireducens. The sequence goes on along the minus strand of NZ_FNGA01000005.1, from coordinate 49,822 downwards.
TGAATAAGTGTCTGGCTTACTGCGATGCGGTCTGCCGCGCTGACCTTTTTACCTAGAAGATATATTACAAGGCTGGCATAGGTCATGATTCCTAGGCCTCCGAGCTGTATCAGCGTCAGAATCACGGTTTGACCTGTGCGGCTGAAAAAGGAACCAGTATCAACTACAGCAAGCCCGGTTACACATACTGCGGATGTTGCTGTGAATATCGCATCAAGGAATGAAAGCGGTTTGCCCGGATGGCAAACGTCCAGTTTCAGTAACAAACCACCTGCAATGATTGTGGTCAGGAAGGCATATATAGGCACCCAGAAAGGGGAAGATGCTTTTGATTTCATTGGCTGAATTTACGCCCGAGCGGAGGATATGGCAACAGTTTTACCTTTTCCGCCGCCCGGGGTGATTTTAACTTAGAAGTTATATATATTCGTCAGCTTTTATTTTGATTATGAACGATATTTAGCAAGCTTGGATTCAACTTCTTCCCAGCGCTCAAAAGTTTTTTCATGTTCACTTTCAAGTTCAGCCAGTCTGGTTTTGGTTTTAGCCATTTCCTGTGCTGATTTTCTATAAAATTCTGAATCGAGCATGAGTTCTTGTATAGTTCCGATTTCTTTTTCAAGTGTTTCGATCTGGGCCGGAAGATTTTTCATTTCTTCTTTAAGAAGATCCAGTTCACGCTGTTCTTTATAGCTCATTTTTTTAGGACGAACAGCAAGGCTGGGCTGTTCTTCTTTTGCCGCTTTCAGAGTTTTAGGCTTATTCTCTTTTTCTGCTTTAGGTTTTTGTCTGAGCCAGTCATCATAACCGCCGACGAATTCTTTAACAGTTGCGTCGCCTTCAAATACGATTGTGCTTGTTACTACGTTATTCAAAAATGCACGGTCATGGCTTACAATAATGACAGTACCTGGGTACTCCATCAGCTTATCTTCGAGAAGTTCCAAGGTTTCTGCATCAAGATCATTTGTAGGTTCATCCATTATCAGCAGGTTGGATGGACGGGTGAATAATCTGGCGAGCAGAAGGCGGTTTCTTTCTCCGCCGGAAAGAACTCTTACCTTACTGTTGGCGCGGTCAGCAGGGAATAGAAAGTCTTTGAGATAACCCATAACATGCTTAGTACGCTCGTTGATTGTGACGACATCGTTGCCGTCCGCAACGCTGTCACGCACTGTTTTATCAGGGTCAAGCTGTTCTCTGTGCTGATCAAAATATGAAATTTCAAGCTTGGTTCCTAACTTGATTTTACCTGAGTTAAGTCTCAGATTGCCCAGCAGAACTTGAATAAGGGTTGTTTTACCAGTTCCGTTAGGCCCGATAATCCCGATTCTGTCGCCGCGCATGATGGTAACGTTAAGGTCTTTAAATACAGGCTTGTCGTCCCATGAAAAGTTGGCATTTTCTGTTTCGGCTACAATTTTACCGGAACGGGATGCTTCCTGAATCTGGATAGCGGCGGTTCCGGTTTTTTCGCGGCGCTGACTTCTTTCGCTTCGCAGTTTTTCGAGTTCACGAACTCTGCCTTCGTTTCTGGTTCTTCGGGCTTTAACACCCTGTCTGATCCAGACTTCTTCTCTGGCGAGTTTTTTGTCGAACTCGGACCAGTTCTTTTCTTCGGCATCAAGAAGTTCTTCTTTACGCTTTAAAAAAGTATCATAATCGCAGGTCCAGTCGGCAAGTTTGCCGCGGTCCATTTCAATGATACGGGTAGCGATGCGGCGCAGGAACATCCGGTCATGAGTAATGAATATGAGAGTTTTGATATGTTTTAAAATAAATTCTTCGAGCCATGCAATGGAATCGATATCCAGATGGTTAGTAGGCTCATCAAGGAGTAATATGTCAGGGGTGCTGGCTAGTGCGCGGGCAAGCAGTACGCGTCTTTTGAGTCCACCTGAAAGGGATTCGAAACGAGTCTCAGGATTCAGAGAAAGGCGGGATATGACCATTTCGATTGTGGTCATGGCATTCCAGCCACCGTGCTGTTCCATGATGTCTTCGATTTCAGAAAGCTTTGAAACATCGCCTCCGTTAGCCACTTCTGTGCTGACGCGATGATATTTTGCCAAAGCGTTACCCAGTTCTCCGAGACCTTCGGAGACTACATCAAAGACGGTTCCATTCAGGACTTCCGGTACTTTTTGAGAAAGCCTTGCTACTGTTACTCCTTTCTGGGTGGAAATAACTCCGCTGTCAGGAACTAAATCCCCGCTCATGAGTCTCAGCAGAGTGGACTTTCCTTCTCCATTTCTGCCGACGATACAGATGCGCTGTCCGGGCTGAACCTGAAAGGATGCCTTGTCTAAAAGCAGTGGTCCGCCGAACGACATTGAGACACTATTTACACTCATTAAGGCCATATTTTAAACTCCGCGTTATGTTCTGAAAAAATTATATATGATGAAATCTGATAAAATGCGTAAAAAGTATTAATCTTCACGAGGGCAGCAGTGTAGATGGTTGCACCGGAAAAGGAAAGGACTTACAGTGGCTCAGAAATTTTATAGTGGTTTTGCCTTATCTCGGAGATTGACGAAATTAATGCAGTAGGGCAGATAACATATATAATTTAAATTCAGTTTTTGCAAAAAAAATCACCCGTATTTAGCGAGCGATGCAGATTAAATAAAATAAAGGCATTATATTAAATGAGTACAGGCGACAGACTATTAGATATATTTCAAGAAGAGACCTTGGAACGTCTCGACAGCTTGGAATCAGGACTGCTTACTTTAGAAAAAAATACTGAAAATGGATCTCACGAACTGATAAACTCTATTTTTCGTGACGCGCATTCTGTTAAAGCCGGTTCTAATCTCCTGAAGCTTCGTAATATTGAAGAATTGTCTCATACTCTTGAAAATATGTTAGAATTGATACGATCCACTGATCTTGTTCCAACTGAATTGATGATAACAGCCAGCCTTGAGGCTGTGGATAAACTTCGCGGCCTGGCAGAGAATATTATGGAGAGTGATTCAAAGAGTATCCGGCTGCAAAAAATGATGCTCGAAGTTTCCTTGAAACGAGCCTTGGCCGAAGAGCCCGAAGAATTCGAAGAGTCTGAAGACTGATGTCTTGTCGGAGATAATTTGATCTCCAGTTTTATATATTTTTCTTTCTGTCCAGTCGGTTACTTCTTCTACTCGCCTTCATCATAATTCCGGCTTGGCCTACCCTTAAAAACTATCAACAAGTTAAGGAGGTCTTAACTATGAGTGTTCAACTTGATATCGACGGTATTGATTCCTGGGGTTTCAAACATGAAGGGCCTTTTATTATCGCAGGGCCATGCAGTGCTGAAACACGTGAACAGGTGCTTGAAACCGCTCGCGGTGTTGCGAAGACCGGAGCACATATGCTGCGGGCCGGTATCTGGAAACCGCGCACACGTCCTAATTGTTTTGAAGGCATGGGGGAAGAAGGATTAAAGTGGCTGGTTGAAGCCCGTGAAGAAACCGGAATGCCTATATCCACAGAGACTGCAACTCCTGAGCATGTAGAACTCTGCCTTAAATATAATGTTGATCTTATCTGGGTCGGCGCAAGAACCACAGTTAATCCTTTTGCCGTTCAAGCTCTTGCGGATTCTCTTAAAGGTACCGATATTCCAGTACTGGTCAAGAATCCCATCAACCCTGATGTTGAGCTTTGGATTGGAGCGTTGGAACGTCTTAATAAAGCCGGAGTTAGAAAACTCGGTGCTATTCATCGCGGATTCTCTTCTGCAAAGGTTACAGAGCTTCGTAATGCACCTAACTGGAGAATTTTTATTGAACTTCGCCGTCGTTGCGAAGGGTTGCCTATTATTTGTGATCCCAGTCATCTGTGCGGAAAGCGTGCGCTTATTCCCGCAGTGGCACAGAAAGCACTTGATCTCCTTTTTGACGGTTTGATGATCGAATCTCACATTGATCCTGATAAAGCTTTAAGCGACAGCAAACAGCAGTTCACTCCTGAAGATCTTGGTAAAGTTATTGCCGGACTTCAGGTCCGTCATCCTGCCGTTGAAGATGAAGATTTTATTCATGCTGTTGAAAAGAAACGTATCAGACTTGATGAAATAGATGAATCCATCGTTGAATTTCTTGCTGAACGCATGGCTATCGGACGTACAATTGGTACACTTAAAAAGGAAAAAGGAATTGCTCTCCTCCAGCCTGCACAGTGGAAAAAAACTGTTGAGAAGCGCACTCGTGAAGGTGTTGCCCGCGGTATGGATGAGCACTTCATGCTTCGTATTTTCCAGTACATTCATGAAGAATCTTTGCGTCAGCAGGAATCTACATTTGCCGGAGATAAATAATGCCGAGGGTTGATGTTACGCTGAAAGGAGAATTTGATAACTCCTATGATATTCTAGTCGAAGACGGGGCAATGGATAGTCTTATCCCGGATCTGTGTTCGCAAAAGTTCGGTCGTACTCCGGTTGTTATATGTGATGAAAATACACGTGAGCTTTTCGGGCTTAAATTAGCTGATAAGCTTGCACTTGAAAATATTGATCCTCTTCTGCTTACAGTTCCGGCCGGTGAAAAAAGCAAGAGTCTGGATGTGTTCGCATCCCTGCTCGAAGCTATGCTTGAAGCCGGAATCAATCGTCAGGACGTTGTTGTTGCTCTTGGCGGTGGAGTTGTGGGAGATCTTTCCGGTTATGTTGCCGGAAGTTATATGCGCGGAATAAACTTTGTTCAGGTTCCGACCACATTGCTCTCACAGGTTGATTCCTCTGTGGGCGGAAAGGTTGCTGTTAATATATCCGGCGGTAAGAATTATTGCGGAATGTTTTACCAGCCTAAACGCGTTTATTCCGATATATCCGCGCTGGACAGTCTGCCTGAACAGGAAATTCTGAGCGGACTGGGCGAAGTTGTAAAATACGGTTTTATTGCGGATAGAAAGTTTGCGGAATATCTGCTGGATAATGCCGATAAAATACTTTCTCTCGATAGGGAAGTGATGTCCGCAGTGGTTGCGCGTTGTTGTGAAATAAAAGCAAATGTTGTTTCCAGAGATGAAAAGGAAGGCGGCCTCAGGCGTATACTCAATTACGGTCATACCGTGGGGCATGCCATCGAGACTTTTTCCGGTTATAAATTATCGCACGGTGAATGTGTCGGGCATGGCATGAGAGTTGTTGCTAGGGCTTGCAATCGTGCGGGGATGCTTTCTGATTCAGATCTTGAATTGCATCAGGATGTAATGGATAGATTGTCCCTTGCAACTGGTTGTTTGAATATTCGCCCTGCTGATATTATGGAACTCATGAAACGTGACAAGAAAGTTAAAGACGGGGCAGTTGTAATGGTTGCTCTTGATAAACTTGGTCATGCGGTTATCAGAGATGATTTTCCGCTTGAGTTGATTGAAGCTGAACTGCACGAAAGGTACTAAAAAAATGAAAAATATCGCAACAAAGTTAGTTAACGGGGGCAAAAAAGAAGCCCGCCAGAATATAAATACGATCAATCCACCGCTGCACCGTGCTTCTACTGTGTTGTTCGACAGTTATTCAGATATGTTGAAAGCCAATCAGGGTAAGTTTGAAGGTATTGCATACGGAACCTGCGGACTTGCGGCTCAGAATGCTTTTGAAGCTGCAATGACTGAACTTGAAGGGGCGTATGGTTGCAAGGCTTTCCAGTCCGGTATTAACGCAATTGCTATGGTTTTGCTGGCATTCACTAAACAGGGTGATCATGTTCTAATTTGTGATAATGTGTATGGTCCGACGCGGCATTTTTGCGACGGTTTTATGTCGAAATACGGGGTTACCGCTGACTATCTACCGTCCGATGCAGGGACTGATATCAGCAAATTTATGAAGAATAATACCCGGTTGCTATTTATGGAATCGCCCGGTTCCAATACTTTTGAGATTCAGGATATTCCAGCCATAACTAAAGTATGCCGCGAGAAGGGAGTTATCAGTGTTATTGATAACACGTGGGCCACTCCTTTATATCTTAATCCATTTAAACTTGGTGTGGATGTTTCCATACAGTCCGCCACAAAGTATATTACTGGTCATTCAGATATTCTGCTTGGCACAGTTTCCACTACTGAAGAAAAATGGGCTGAGTTTGAAAAGTGTTGCTATATTTTTGAAATTTTTGCACCGCAAGAGGATTGTTATCAGGCTTTACGGGGGCTTAGAACTCTTCATGTGCGTTTGAAGCATCATGAACAATCGGCTCTTGATGTTGCAAGATGGCTTGTTAATCATAAAGCCGTGGATAAAGTTATTCATCCCGCTCTTGAAAGTCATCCTGAGCACGAACTCTGGAAGCGTGACTTTAAAGGTTCAAGCGGACTTTTCGGTTTTACGCTTCGTGATGAGTATGAAGATATGGATCATTCTGCCTTTGTCGACAGTCTTGAACTTTTCGGTCTCGGTTACAGTTGGGGCGGATATAAAAGTCTTATTACTGGCGGAAGATTTAGGCGTAACAATTCTTTTGCTTACGAAGGAAAAACTATTTTCAGGCTTAATATTGGTATGGAAGACGTCGATGACCTTAAAAAAGATTTAGAACAGGGGCTTTCTAAATTGATGCTCTAAGTTTCTTATATTTACTCTTTTAAGTATATAATCCTGTGTTTTTACAGGTTTTTTATCATCAGGAGTGGGTATAAATATTTTATAGGGGATATATAAGAGGTTTGTAGAACCTGTATTTAATAGGTATTTATATTTTTAATTCGAAATTATAGATGTTTTCATGTTTTTAAATAGAATAAGCGTTGATTCGGGTTTGAATAAATGTAATATTCTATTTCATGAAAACGCTCGTACTATCTGTTCTAATTTTATTTATGCCGTCCATTGCCGGTGGCGCAGAAAGAGATTATCAGGTTTTGTGGTGCGATCAGAATCATGGAAAAACGGAATATCGACTTCCCGATGCAACTCGTGTGGATTGTCTGACTGAAACGCATGCTGTTGAAATGGATTTCGGTCGTAAGTGGGCAGAAGCTATCGGGCAGTCGTTATATTACGCTTCTTGCACTGGAAAACGCGCGGGAGTTGTTCTTATTATGAATAAGAAAAAAGACGCGCGTTATCTGCGTCGTTTAAATGAAGCAATTTCGTATGCGAAACTTCCCATTGATGTATGGGTTATGGATACGGTTCTTCCATAAAAATCGTATTAAAGACTGCCGAGGTCCATTTGGTCAGCCATTTGGGTCATGGTTTTCTGGTTCACTTCTTCGTCATTTGAGAAACCTGATGAGTAAATTATCACGATGCTTTTTTCTGCGCTTAAAATAATCATAAGCCCGCCGGTGTCTTCCATTCCGGGCTGGAAATAGAAAGCTTTTTTACCTTTATACTTAAATTCCTTTGCATCTTTTATTTGCGGGTTCATATCTCCGGACAGAGTGAACTGATAATTTTTTACGCCCTGTGTATAGGCTACGAATGCGCTGCTGTCGTTTGCTTCGCGGGCAATAAGTTCGGCACCTTTAGGGACTACTTTTACAACCTGCTTAATGAGAGCGTCGGTTTGGTCTTCGTTTGCGTATGCAAAAGAGGCTGAGGCCAATATAAGGACCATAAGAATTTGCAGGATTAAAGCTGTTTTTTTCATGTTAAATCCTTTGAACGTTTGGGGTGACCTGAATTAATCAAATATAAATAAATTTTAGTTGGTACAGTAAAGCATGAATGTGCAGTCGCGGCAATAGGGTGCTGATTATAAATGTATTCGGTTGCTTGTTTTTTGAGTGCAAGATAAATAAATGCATTCATAAAACGGAGGAAAGAATGAATTCCAGCCCTGAAAACGTGATTAACAACGAACTCGCTCATGTTTATGCAATGTTTGAAGCTCATATTGAACTGCAGAAATGGTTTAAGGACATGGCTCTTGCCGTGTGTGCTGACTTGAAGGGGCTTACACCTGATAATGAACTGTTTGCCCGTATGATTGCTGATAAAGGAATGCGCTGTTTTGAGGCTAATTTTAATGCCGTAGTCGGGCAGATTAGTAATCTTGATCCGACGTTTCAGGTTGCATGTAGAGAAGGGTGTTCATACTGCTGTTTTTCTCACATCACCTTGGTGCCGCAGGAAGCATTTAATATAGCATTATATTTGGCTGAGAAACTTGATGCTTCTGATTTTGAAAAAATTGTCGAAGTTTGCGTGGAAGGGGCAGAGGGATTTGATTCTGCCGGATTGCATGAATTTACAATGAAATATTTTCGTCCGTGTCCTTTTTTGAAAGATAATAAATGTTCAATATATGAAGTGCGCCCCATCGCATGCCGCAACTGGATATCTCATGATCTTGGTCCTTGTATTAAAAGTCATGAGTCAAAAGACTGTATTGCCGTTCCGCAGAATGCGGTAATAATGATTCAGAAAGACCTTATTTTTGCGGGGCAGCAGGCTTTTCTTGATGAGCTTGGAATTAACGGTCATATTGCATCCTTTCTGCCCTTGATGGAGCAAGTTTTAACCGATTATGAAGGAACTTACGCGAGTTGGCTTTCAGGTGAATCTTTGCGGGGACAAATGGAAAGGAAATAAAAAATCCTGCCAGCCTTGATAAATTAAGGCTGGCAGGATTTTTTTTAAGCTGTTTGCAGGACTTAAATATTTCGGATTTAAGGCATGCAGAAGTCACCTTTGCTGATCAGATTTTCGATTTCAGCTACGTCTTTATCTCCGCGACCGGATAAGTTGACGATGATGATATTATCTTTGGGCAGAGTCGGAGCAAGTTTCATGGCATATGCCAACGCGTGTGATGATTCCAGCGCGGGGATGATTCCTTCCTTCTGGGAAAGAGTGAAGAAGGCATCCACAGCTTCTTTATCGGAGGCATGAACGTATTCAGCTCTGCCTAGATCTTTGAGGTGTGAATGTTCGGGGCCGACGCTTGGGTAATCCAGTCCGGCAGAAATTGAGTAAACCGGAGCCGGTTCGCCTTTTTCATCTTTAAGCATGTAAGAATTAAATCCATGCATTATTCCGGGTTCACCGAGGCAAAGCGTTGCAGCGTGTCCGCCGGGTTCAAGGCTGCGTCCTGCCGGTTCTACTCCAACGAGCTTAACATTTTCATCTTTAACGAATTCAGAGAAAAGGCCGATCGCATTTGATCCTCCGCCTACGCAGGCAATGCAGTAATCAGGCAAGCGTCCTTCGTCTTCAAGGCACTGCTCTCTTGCTTCTTTGCCGATAACGGACTGGAAGTCGCGGACCATGGTCGGATAAGGGTGCGGTCCGACAGCTGAGCCGAGCAGATAAAAGGTGTCGTCTGCGTCTTGAATCCATGCTCCCAATGCTTCGTCAACAGCTTCTTTGAGAGTGCGCTGTCCAGACTCCGCCGAAATAACTTTTGCGCCCATCATCTGCATACGGAAAACATTCAGTTTTTGTCTTTCAACATCCACTGCGCCCATGTAAATGGTGCATTCCATGCCCATGAGAGCGGCTGTTGCCGCTGTTGCAACACCGTGTTGTCCGGCTCCAGTTTCCGCTACGATTTTCTTTTTGCCCATGCGCTTGGCAAGCAGAATTTGGCCGAGGGTATTGTTTACTTTGTGAGCGCCGAGATGGTTTAAATCTTCTCTTTTTAGATAGATTTTAGCTCCGCCAAGGTTATTAGTGAGGTTTGAACAGAGATAAAGCGGAGTAGGGCGGCCAGAATATTTTGCGAGATAGTATTCGAATTCACGTTTGAATTCTTCATCGTCTTTAAATTTGTTGTACGTGTCGGCAAGCTCATTAAGGATCGGGATGAGCTGTTCGGGAACATATTGTCCGCCGTATTCACCAAAAAAACCGTCTGCATTGATTGTTGCATTGTCAGTCATCTTTTCTCTCCTGAATTTCTTTTTCGACAGTGAGTCGCAGAAAACAAAAAAACCGCGACCAGTTTTCACTGTCGCGGTTTTATAAAGCTATATTTGCTAGTTACTTTTCGTTAAACGTAACCTACCCGCGACGCATTAAAATGCGCCACCACCAATTGCGAAGGGTAAAGTTAGAAAAAGTTACGTTCATAGTGCGTTGATGTTTACGCAGATCTTTTAAAGTTGTCAACAAATGCGGATTATAAATTGTTTTGGTTCGGAGTTATATTAAGATTAAAGATAGTGCTTTTGCTCATGTCCCATTTGAGCTATGAAAATGCTTCATGCAACAGACTGAAAAATATCCTTATATCTAGTGGTTATTTGTGTAAAAGGTAGACTTTTTATGTTTGCGTTGTCGTTTACGCATGATTAATTACAAGGAGAAATATTAATGGAATTTTTTTTAGATACAGCAAATTTGAGTGAAATCAAGAACGCACAGAATTTGGGACTTCTTGATGGAGTTACAACAAATCCTACGCTTTTATCCCGTGAAGGCGGAGACTGGCGTGAGCAGGCAAAAGAGATTTGCCGTATGGTTGACGGGCCCGTTCCTGTCCCCGTCAGTCTAGAGGTAATGGGCGAAACTGCTAAAGAAATGATTAACGAGGCAGAAGATCTTTCTAAATTCGGTAAAAATGTTGTTATCAAAATACCTATGACTTCCGAAGGTTTGATTGCAACTAGGGCTCTTACTGAAAAGAAAATGAAGACCAACGTAACTCTTGTGTTTTCTCCTCTTCAAGCTCTTTTAGCGGCTAAAGCCGGTGCCACTTATGTCAGTCCTTTTGTTGGCAGACTTGATGGTATTTCTCACGATGGAATGGAATTGATTTCACAGATACGGACAATTTTCGATAATTATGACTTTTCCACTAAAATTCTGGTGGCGAGTATCCGCAATCCTTTGCATGTTCTCGATTCAGCTTTGATCGGCGCAGATGTGGCGACCATTCCGTATAAGATTATCAGCGAGCTTGCCAAGCATCCCCTGACAGATCAGGGATTGGCGGCATTCAAGACTGATTGGGATAGTTTGACTAAGTAGTTTTTTGTACTTTTAATGATTAAAATTTATAATTTTTGGAGAATTTATGACTTGTTCTAAGCTTCGGTTGATTTGTTTTTCTCCTACAAGAACAACAAAGCGCGTGCTGAAAGCTATTGCCGAAGGTGTTGATGCAAAGGAACTGACCGTTTCTGATGTGACCCGAAACGATGGAGTTCCGGATGATTTTGATTGTTCAAAGGATGATCTGGTTATAATCGGAGCGCCTGTCTATTCAGGACGTTTGCCATCAGTTGTACTCGACAGGCTGGCAACTTTGAAAGGAAACGGCGTGCCTGTTGTTTTGGTCGTGGTTTACGGTAACAGAGCTTACGAAGATGCCTTGCTTGAGCTTACAGATCTTGCTGAAGGTGCTGGTTTTAAAACTGTTGCAGGGGCTGCGTTTATCGGGGAACATTCCTTTTCAACTTCGGCTACTCCGCTTTCAGTGGGAAGGCCGGATTTTGCAGATATTGATAAAGCAAAGAGTTTCGGCGCAGAATTGGCAAGCAAATTTTCAAGCAACGGTTTTGCTAGTGATTCAAAACTTAAAGTGCCGGGCAATAAGCCTTATAAGACAAAATCTGCGAGTGCATCTGTTTCTCCGATTTCGCTGGATAATTGTGAACTGTGTGGTTCATGTGAAAGGGTTTGTCCTACGGGAGCAATAGCTGTCGGGGCGCACGTAGTAACTGACGGCGATAAGTGTATATTGTGCTGTGCCTGTATAAAGGTCTGTACTGCAGGTTTTAGAAAAATGGAAATTCCGAAGATTTTGAAAGTTACGCAATTTCTTGCTGATACTTGTAAAGATCGTAAAGAACCTGAAATTCATTATTAAATAAAAAAAGGGAACCTGTAATCAGGTTCCCTTTTTTAATGAAGTTTTAAGCTTAATTATTTTTTGATATTTGAAAGATGGCAGCGGGTTTTGTGTCCCGGTGCTATTTCGCGTATTTCAGGAACTGCCAGCCTGCATATATCCATTGCATGTGCACACCGTGGATGAAAATGACAGCCTTCAGGTGGATCTAACGGTGAAGGAATTTCGCCTTTTAACGGGGCAAAATCTACATCTCTTTTTTCCAGTCTCGGAATTTCGTTCAGAAGAGCTTGTGAATATGGATGAAACGGGTTGCTGAACAGTGTCTCAACTGACGCTATCTCAACGATTCTACCTAGATACATAACCGCAATGCGGTCGGAAATATGCTCTACAACTCCCAAGTCATGACTGATGAACAAACACGTAAGATTCAGCTCTTTGCGCAGATTCATAAACAGGTTCAGAATTTGAGCCTGAATGGATACATCCAGCGCGGCTACTGATTCATCACAAACAAGACATTCCGGCTGAACAGCCATTGCCCTTGCTATACCGATACGCTGGCGCTGTCCGCCTGAAAACTGGTGCGGGTAGCGATCTTTATAGGTCGGATCAAGTCCGCAGCGAAGCATCACTTCGGATAAGTATGAATCAAAATTTTTGCGAGTGGTAAGGCCGTGATAAAGCGGAGCTTCTCCGATGATCTGGCTCACTCTTTTCCGTGGGTTCAGTGACGCGTAAGGGTCCTGAAAAATCATCTGCACATTTATGGCGTAGTGCAGGGCATCCTTTGCAGACAGGTCTTTTACATTTTGACCTTTGTATAAAATATCGCCGCCTGAATCCGGTAGAATTCCGCAAAGCATTCTGCCGAGCGTGGATTTTCCGCAGCCCGATTCTCCGACCAGCCCCAGAACTTCACCGGGCATAATGTCGAGATCAACGCTATCGACAGCCTGAACTCTTTCCTCGCGAATCTTTGAACCGAGAGCGCTTGCTATTTTGCCTGCAAAGTCGAGCTTTTTAACAAAGACCCGGCTGAGGTTTTTACAGCTTAAAAATGGGGTGGTGGCATCACTCATATATAAATCCTGTTGTTCCGGCTTAATTTAGAGAGGGTGGTGGCAGCGAACCATGCGCCCGTTGGTCGGCTTTGCTTCTTCCGGTTCCTGCATGCACATTCCATCAGCTCTGGGACAGCGCATCCTGAATGAACAGCCTGCTGGAATATTAATCAGCGAGGGCGTCATTCCCGGAATCTGATATAGAGGCTCTCCGCGTTTGTTCCGGCTCGGAACAGAACCGATCAGCCCGTGAGTATAAGGGTGCAGCGGGTAATCCAGAACTTCCTGAACATTGCCTTCTTCGATGATTTTTCCTGCGTACATGACGGCTACTTTATGAGCCAGTCCGGCTATGACAGTCAGATCGTGAGTAATCCAGATCAGCGCCATTCCTGTTTTGCGGCAGAGAGTCTGCATTTCAGACAGAATCTGTGCTTGAATAGTGACATCAAGAGCTGTTGTCGGCTCATCTGCAATAATCAGGTCCGGTTTATTTAAAAGTCCGATGGCAATGGCTACGCGCTGTCTCATTCCGCCTGAAAACTGGTGCGGATAAGATTTAATACGCTCTTCCGGTGAAGGAATCCCAACCATAGCCAGAGTTTCGACGCATCTTTTTCTGGCTTCGCTTTTACTGACCTTTTCATGCGCGCGGATGGCTTCAATCATCTGGGTGTCAATGCGGAGGACGGGATTCAGAGTCATCATCGGGTCCTGAAAAATCATGGAAACTTTTGAGCCTCTGAAAGAGCGCCATTGTTCTTCGCTCTGTCCGAGAATTTCTTCTCCTTTGAACTTGATACTGCCGCCCGCTATTTCTCCGGGAGGGTCCACAAGTCCCATAATTGAGAAGCCGGTTACTGATTTACCTGACCCTGATTCCCCTACGATACCTATGATTTCACCCTTATCAATGCTTAGAGATATGCCGTTAACGGCCTTGGCAATTCCGGCACGGGTGTAAAAAAAAGTTTCCAGATTCTTGATATCGAGTAATTTATTGCTCATTTTTTAAGCCTCGGATTCAAAACATCACGCAGTCTGTCACCTACGATATTAATACTTACAATTAAAATGAGCAGTGCAACACCGGGATAGAAGCTGATCCAGTAATATCCGCTCTGCATGTATTTAAACCCGTTCGCAATCAACAACCCTAAAGAAGGTTCTGTGATAGGCATTCCCAGTCCCAGAAAGGACAGGGTTGCTTCGAGCGCGATAGCTCCGGCAACTTTTACGGTGGAGATAACAATCAGTTCCGGCGTACAGTTAGGCAGCACGTGCCCGAACATGACCCGTCGTTGCGGCAAGGCAAGACACTTGGCGGCTTCAACGTATTCTTTTCTGCGTTCCACCAGAACATTACTGCGTATGGCGCGGGCATAATATGCCCACTGCACAATGACCAGTGAAAGTATGATCTTATCGATCCCTTTTCCCAGTACCGCCAGCAGTATAAGTGCAACCAGAATTGCAGGAAAACTCAGTTGCAGGTCAACTACCCGCATAATAAAGGAATCTGTTTTACCTCCTACAAATGAGGCCCACAGACCGATAGCTGACCCGATGATAAGAGCGATTATTGTACTCAGTACCCCGACTCCGAGACTGATGCGCAGTCCGTAGAGTATGGAGCTGAGCATATCGCGGCCCTGACTGTCTGTTCCCAAAAGAAAGGTGACAGATTCGTCCATGGATTTGCTTCCGGGCTCAAGCTTGGAATCCATGATGTCGATGCTCATCAAATCGTAGGGGTTTTGCGGAGAAATATAAGGCGCAAGAAGTGCCACCACAACTATCACCGTTAGAATTACCAGTCCGATGGATGCGGTTCTACTTTCAAAAAATTCTTTGAGCGATAGCAACAGCAGGGATTCTTCTTTTACATCCGGCTCTATTAATTCGTTCATGTCTGCCATATTTTGATCCTAATTTTGGTCGCCCAGACGAACTCTGGGGTCCAGTATGGAGTAGATGATGTCAACGAGTAGATTGATAATGATGAACATTGTCACGGTAATCAGCAGGTATGCAACGATTACAGGACGGTCCAGCACACCGATTGAGTCGATGACCAGTTTACCCATGCCGGGCCATGAAAAAATAGTTTCAGTAACTACCGCGAAAGCAATCAGGCCGCCGAATTCCATACCCAGAACCGTAATGACCGGAATCATGATGTTTTTCATGACATGCAATCCGATGATTCTGGTGTTTGAAAGCCCCTTCGCTTTGGCAAATTTTACATAGTCCATCTGTAAATTTTCTTGAACTCCGGCTCTGCTGAGTCTGATGGCCAGTGAGGTCTTGAAAAGTGCGAGGTTCATGGCCGGAAGGATTAAGTGCTGTATGCCGTCCCATGTAAGAAAACTTACCGGAACTCCCAGCAGTTCAACTGTGGTCCCGCGTCCGCCGGACGGCAGCCAGCCCAGTTGAACGGAAAAAAGTATGATGAACATGAGGCCGACCCAGAAGGTGGGAAGACTGAATCCCAGAATGGAGAAGCGCATAATACTTCGGCCAAGCATTGTATCGTGCTTGATTCCCGCAAGCATCCCCAGCGGGATACCTATAAAGACAGCCATAAGCATAGCTGTGACCGCGAGTTCCATTGTGGCGGGCATCCTTTGCAGGATCAGTTTTAATGCCGGTTCATTATATACAAAGGAGTTACCTAAATCACCGTGCAGGGCGTCCTTTAAAAATATTCCGTATTGGGTGAGCATGGGCTTATCAAGTCCCAGCTCTTTTACTGCACGTGCGTATTCTGCCGGTGTAGCATCCGGGGCGATCAGAATATCGATGGGATTGCCTATGTAAAAGACACCCACGAAGACCAGCATGGACATAACAAGCAGTACCATGACGCTTTGTGAAATTCTGCGAATCAAAAATGCGAGCATAAAGGGTTAACGCTCCACTGCAAAAGGGGCGTACAAGTACGCCCCTTAAGTTTATTCTGTTGTTTGAATGATCTTATTTACCTGAAATGATTTCGCGTGGGATGGTGTAACCATCGGTGCGGCCATTGTAATCCAGTCCCTTCTTCATTCCCCATACATTCACCTGATAGTGAATAGGAACGATTCCGGTGTCGCTGATACCAATTTCAGTTGCTTTGATAATCAGATCGTTATGTTTGTCCTGATCAACTGTGACAAGAGCTTCTTCGAGCATGGAGTCAAGCTGTGGATTGGAGTAACGACCGCGGTTGGATGCGCCGAAACCTTTATCTGCATCGTAAGTATGCAGCAAAGATGCGAGGCAGTTGGACTGTTCGCCGGTATCTGTTGCCCAGCCTACGAGCATGAGACTGAATTCGAGTTTGGAAGCTCTACCGAAGTAAACACTCTTAGGCATGGTGCTGACTTCTGTTTTGATACCGACTTTGGTCAGCATCTGAGCAATCGCCTGAGCGATATCAGAATCGTTTACATAACGGTCATTAGGTCCGTTGATGATGATTTTGAATCCTTCAGGGTAACCTGCAAGCTCAAGTAATTTCTTTGCGCCTTTAGGATCGTATGCTTCAGGCTTAAGTCTTGTGCTTGTGCCTTCGTATCCATCTGGAACCATCTGGCTTGCAGGAACAGCAAGTCCGTCCATGATGCGTGCAGCAATAGCTCTGCGGTTGATAGCTTTAGAAATAGCTTTACGTACACGTGGGTCTTTCAGAGGATTCTTGATCTTTTCGCCGTTGTTACCTGTGACGGTAGGAGAGTCGTCACGGTCAGAGTCAAGGTGCAGGTAGATGAGGCGGGTCGAAGGAGACTCGGAAAGATGAATTTTTGATTCTTTTCCAAGGTGATCGATATCGGCAGGCGGTACAAAGTTAATGAGGTCTACGTCACCGGACTTAAGTGCTGCAACGCGGGTTCCGTCATTAGTAATCGGTCTGACGATGATTTCATCCCATGGAAGTTTTTCTCCCCAGTATGCATCATTGCGTTTGTATATAATTTTGTCTCCACGTTCCCATTTAACTAAAGCATAAGGACCGGTTCCGATTGCAGCTTTACCTGAGTTGAAGTCTGCAGTGGATGCGCCTTCAGCATTTTTTTTGGAAATGATGGTGAATGCTGCCAGCTGTCTGGGCAAAAGAGGTGAAGGTTTTTCTGTAGTTAAGCGGATAGTGTTAGCATCTACGATATCAATTGTTTTGATTTCGTTTACAAATCCGGAGAAAGAAGACGGGCTGTTAGGAACATTAGGAATGCGTTCAAGTGTGAATTTTACATCTTCAGCTGTGAACGGAGATCCGTCATGAAATTTTACGCCTTTGCGAAGTTTGAATTCCCATACTGTTTCAGAAATAGGGGCCCAGGACTCGGCAAGACCCGGCTGGAGTTTTTGTCTGTTGTCCTGACGGATAAGTTTGTCAAAAATGTACAGAGCCTGCATATTGTTGGCTGAAACGTTGTGAAAGTGAGGGTCAAGAGAAGTTGGTTCTCCCTTGAGGCCCAAAGTCAGTGTTTTGGCTTGTGCAACTGTTGCTCCGAGCGCAAAACATACTACGATTGCAAAAGTCAGCAATAATTTTTTCCGCATTGTAATCTCCTTATTGGTCTTCAAGTGAATCTGGATATAACTTACATAAAAAAAACGTTAAATCAAGAAAATACGGCTTGGAGTTGAGCAATGCGTAATGTGGGGCTTGTAATATTGACTTTTGTGTTGTGTATTGATTGGATTTTGATCAATCAATCAATTTGATGTGTTTTTGCATAATAATTTGATGTTGCAATTTATTACGTTCGAATTGAATGTAAAAAAGTAAAAACTGTAATTTTGTGTATGTTAAATGCTTTCAGTTAATACATAGAAGGTGATGTACAAAAAAAGAAAGGAATAGAGTCAGCAGTGTAGTAAGTTGTTGATGATAG
Organism: Maridesulfovibrio ferrireducens; assembly: GCF_900101105.1. Lineage (NCBI taxonomy): Bacteria > Pseudomonadati > Thermodesulfobacteriota > Desulfovibrionia > Desulfovibrionales > Desulfovibrionaceae > Maridesulfovibrio > Maridesulfovibrio ferrireducens. Next base: position 32,131 of record NZ_FNGA01000005.1, on the reverse strand, counting down.
TTACAGATTTATTAAATCTACTTTCAATGTCACCGGATATAATATCAAATGGCAGGTTTCTTTCGTGCAGTTCGTTTAAGAAAAGATTCTGCATGTATTCTCTTTCCTCCGGTCTGTCCCGTTGCCCGTCGGCAGTCCATGGAACATCTATGTCGCAAAGCAAGTAGTGGGTGCTTCCTCGCTTCATAGCTTCCGTTTCTATCCAATCCGGGCATTTGCCGAAGTAATACTTAGAGTAGACAATCGAGGTTATTATGTCGGTATCGCAGAGAAGCGGGCAGTAACCCTTCAGTTCAAGCTTGCGTTCTTTTTCCAGTTGTCCTTTTGCAATGGGGATGGCGTCATTGATCGTAAGATGACCGTTTTTCATCTCAAAGTATTCCCGCAGGTATTCCGGGGCGAAATCTACTTTAAAATGTTCAGCTATTTTTGCGGCGAGTGTTGTTTTGCCTGTACATTCAGAGCCGAGAATTACTATGCGGGTTGGCATTGCTGCACTCTGTCCGCTTTGTAAGATTTGAGCCATCCGGCGAATCCGATAATTGCCATGACAGTATAAACCGTCATCAATCCGCTGTATCCGGTCCATCCTTTGAGGTAGTATATAACGATATACATTGCGTCTGCGGTAATCCACAGAATCCAGTTTTCGAGGTACTTTTTAGCCAGCAGATATTGAGCAATAAGGCTTATGACAGTCGTGAGGGCGTCCCACCATGGAAAAGATGCTCCGAGGTAGTTTTCTGAGATATATCCGAGCGGTATGAATGTGATAAGCCCGATCGCGGCAAGGCGGAGGGATAATTTGAGGTCAATTTTACGAACTTTAAGCGGTTCGTGATCTTTGCCGCCGCGAAGCCATTGATGCCAGCCGTAGAAGCCCAGCACGACATATATAAATTGCAGAAATGCGTCCGAGTACAGTTTGCCTTGAAAGACAACAACCATCCATATCGCCACGCTCACAATTCCGAAAGGCCAGCATAAAGCATTCTGCCGGACACTCAGCACTATATAAATCAGCCCTGTGGCAATGGATACACGTTCACCAAGCCCCATAGAGTTAATGAAGGTTATGATGAAGTTTATCGGTTCCATTGCAATATCAAGCATGTTGAAAGCTCCTGAGTCTAAGGCGTGGTTGGCGTTTGAAGGGGCAACCTACTCAGAAATCCCCTTTCCATCAACATCTTCACGCGGGAACGCAATTGTGAAACAGGCACCTTTGCCGTCTTTTAATAATGCACTGATTAAGGTGATATGTTTTTCTATAAATTAGGAATTAAATCTAAAAGTTGATTTATTCTGTCGATGTTAGCCACAGCACTGTCTATCATGTCTAGCCCTCTGGGTACTGATTGAATTGCTTTTCGCGCCCGAGCGTAAAAACTTTCTTTTTCCTTTTTACTATATTTATTTTGCGAAAGCTTCTCGATATCAATCTCAGAAGATAACTGAGCAAGTGATTCCGCATAATCTGGTGCATTTTTTTCAAGTTGACGGAGTAGTGTTACAAATTCTTTGGTGTACTTTTCAATGTCTGGTTTTACGCCGGTCAGTAGAGTTTTTACTTCAACTTTTTCATCCATCCCTTCGGGGTAAAATGTTTTTTCGCCACGGTTCTCTAACATGCGAAGATGTTCATATGGTACCAAGATACTGGGTTGATTGGGTACGGGAACTTTGGCTTCGGCTTTAAGTTCTTTGAAGGACTTGTGGATATATCCAAGGTTGCCTCTAATCTCAGCGATGAAGTCGCGCCTGTTTTCAACTGGTCCGTTTATATAAATTGATAGAGTTTTATCTGATGGGTCAGCACGTACTAAGGCTTTGTTGGTTCCTTCATTGTTTATAAGAACTACACCATTTTTCCAGTATGTTTTAAGGTAAATGTTGTTGTGCATGCGAACAATAAATCTTGATATAATACTCTGAGGCAGAATGTTGTAATGGTAGCTAAGAACTAAGCATTCATCTTCATTCCAGCCCAGTTTGGGTTCGTTAGGTTCAAGGAGTTCCGGTATTAGGTATGTTCCTGCTTCGTCGGCCACAAAGCAAAGTTCAAATTTTTTCATCATGTCGATGATGAACATTTCTTTACCCTTATAGCCGCTTCCGTTGTTCAAAATTTCTTTGATAGATTTTACTGACAGGCTGCCTCGTAGTTCTTTTGCTAAATCTGAATTAAGAATTTTGTATACTCCGCCTGTGACCCATTCTGGGTTTAAAACGGCAGTTTCGCAAAGCCTTGGGTCTTCGCGGAAGCAAAGCACAACTCCTAGATCGTGTAAAAACTCAATAAGAGGACGGTAGTCTTCCTCGGCAACTGTGTTTGCTCCACAAATTTCTTTGTAATCTTTGAAAGTTATATGGTCAGTTGTTTTAGTTTCAAGAGTTTCTTTTGCGTTGAACCATGAAGCGGGCCAAGGGTTTCGTATGTGTGGCATGTCAGCGTATGCTTTACATATGTCGTCTTTAAGTTCTTTTAATCCTGTATCCTCTTTGCATGAAACTTTGTGGATAGAAAAGATGTTGGGGTATTTTCTTAAAAGAGCTTTTTCATCGAGAGATTTGGCTCCTCCATCGTCATTTTTGTTTGAAACTATGATTACCGGAGAGTTTCCGCCAAAGCTTTGGATAGTTTTAAGCCAGTAATCTACTTGTCCGTAGGTATCTTCTTGACGAGCGTCCCAGACAAGAAGGTATAGGCTACGTTCAGTTAGAAAAAACTGGTGAGTGGCGTGCATTACTTCTTGTCCGCCGAAGTCCCACACTTTTGCTGTGATTTCTGTATCATCAACAGTGAGTTGCCAGTCGTCTATATTAATTCCTTCCGTCATCCGCTCTTTTTCATCAAACTCATTGCTTATTAGTTTTTTTGCAAGAGAAGTTTTACCTACACCACCCTGTCCTACAAGTAGCATCTTTCCTTGGTTTAAAGGTCTTGAGTCTGTACGGGATTTTCTCCAAAAATTAAGAATTGCTTGAGCGTCGTTAGTTTCAAGTATTTCAGGAGGGATAGGGATAGGGTTGTTTTTTAATTCTAGAGTTTCTAGCTTAGGTAAGTTGTCCAGCCACTCGGGTAATGATATGATTTCATTATTATTAATAGTTAATATTTTTAGATTTTTCAGTTTGGCGACTTCTTCAGGAATCTTTGTAAATCTGGTGAAAGATAAATTTACTTTTTCTAGTTTTGTGAGCTTTTCAATCCATTTGAACTTTTGTTTAAGATTAATGTCACTTAGGTTTAGTTCTTTAAGGTTTGACAACCCTATTATATTTTCTGGAATATTTGTAAATAGAGCGTAAGATAAGTCAAGGTATTCTAAGTTTACTAGTTTTTTTAAAAAAATTGGTGAGCTTGTTGTAATGTTTCCTTGCAAGTCTATTTTTTTAAGATTTGTACATTTTTCTATTTCTATAGGGACAGATAACAATGGATTGTTATATAGAATTAACTCTTCTAGGTTTTTTAGATTTTGGATATTTTTTGGCAATCTTTTTAGGTTATTACCGGCAAGGAGCAATCTTTTTAAATTTTTGAGGTTCACAATAGATGCGGGGAGTTGCGTCAGTTTATTTTCGAAGAGAATAAGTTCGGTCAGTTTTTCTAGAGTTCCTATTTGTGGTGAAATGTTGGAAATTTTATTCTTAAACAGGGATAGGAGTATTAGTTCTTTTAATTTACCAACTCTTTTAGGTATATTTGAAAGTTTATTCTGAGATAGATTTAAAATCTTAAGGTTTTTAAGTGTGAAGAGCGAAGGTGGTATTTCTGTTAGATTTTTATTACTTAGATCTAGTAATTCCCATTCCTCAACCCGCGCCCGCTCAATCAATTCTAAAACTTCATCCATAATAACCTCTCCAGTATATAAAATTTGCTATTTTTCAATTTGATCTATGTGTTTATCTGTATTGAAAGCGCAAAGCAAGAACTGTCAAAAAAATAGCGGAGGTTATTTTTAAATCTATTTGAGTAGAGACGGAAGAGAGGGGCTATTGTAATGGCTGGGAACGTTCGTAAGTTATGAACTAATCCCCTTTCCATCAACATCTTCACGCGGGAACGCAATGGTGAAACAGGCTCCTTTGCCGTCGCGGGATGCTGCTTGAATTGTTCCTTTGTAATCCTGCACAATACCGTATGATATGGATAGTCCCAGCCCTGTTCCTTTGCCGACGTCTTTGGTGGTGAAGAACGGCTCGAACAGTCTGTCTTGAATTGTTTCGGGGATACCCGGACCTGTGTCGCAAATTTCTATAATTACTTTGGTATTTGTAAAGTATGTAGCGATGAAAATTTTCTTGTCATCTGAAAGCGGACAGCTGTCTGCCCAATGTTCTTCAATAGCGTCTCTGGCATTGATCAACAGGTTGATAACGACCTGTTCCAGACGGTTGGAATCCGCCATGATGAAAGGGAGGTCTTTATCAAGTTCCCAAACTACGTCTATATTGCGTTCCCGCAGTTGCTGACTGAAAAATTCAAAGCCGCGCGTTAATACTTCATTAACTTGCACAGGCATGGTTTTCAGGTCGGCTTTGCGTCCGAATTCACGCATATGGTCAATAATTTTGCTTGCGCGGTCCACATGCGTATCAACCCCTTCTGCCATTTCATGAAGAATTTCAGGCTCAATAGTTTGATTGCGGGAAACTTTACGCATGAGCAGATTGCTGATTGTCTTTAAAATTGCCAACGGTTGATTAAGCTCATGCGCGACACCGGAGGCCATTTCTCCAAGTGTTGTCATTTTACTGGCTTGAATGAGCTGATGCTCTGCTTCGAGCTTTTTAGTCACATCGCTACAAGTCACAATCAGAGTTTTGTTATTGTGAAAATGAGCGGGAGATATGCGCATGATCACGTAAATGTGCTTGTTGGACTTGGTTATTTGAGTGCATGGCCCGATCTCTTTTTTTATTTTCAGCAGATGGTCATAATCCGGGCGTTCTTCTTCTCTGAATAATTCTGTAAAATTTGTGCCCAATATTTCTTCAGAAGAATAACCGTACATGCTGGCAACCGGGTCGTTGCAGTTAAGAATTTCCAGAGTGTCACCGTCAAGCACGAAGACTGCGCCGGGGATTGAGTCGAAAATTGCGTGATAGCGCTGTTCAGAGGCCGCCAGACGTTCTTCGAGTTCTTTTCGTGGAGTAATGTCTATCATCATTTCCATTGCGGCAACAATTTTACCGGAATGATCCATGATAGGAGATGTATACACAATCCAGTGAATAGGTTTTCCTGTTTTTGAAAGCCCGGATTCTTCACTCATGTGGGGTGATAGATCTAAGAAAGTTCTTTCAACCGGACACTCTACACATTTTTTATCGCGATCCTTGTTGATTTGGTAGCAGTGTCTGCCGTCAGGCTTGCCGAAATGTTCCTCATAAGCCTTATTCTGGCGAATAACCCGAAAGTTAAGATCTACAACACTGACAAGGCAGGGCACGTTATGGAACAGGTTACGGTATTCTTCTTTCTGTTTAATCAGTTCTCTATGCTTTTCCATAACCTGTCGGCCCATCATATTGAAAGCTTTGGAGAGGGCGCCGATTTCATCTGATTGTTCAAGGTCTACTTCGACGAATTCTTTGTCGGAACCGATATCTTTAGTCGCTGTAATCAGTTTGCTAATCGGTTTGAAAATAAAATTATAAGCATAGACAATAAGCGCGGCGAATGTCGCCATAAAAACGATCAAAGCAATCGCGATATTCGATTGTTCAAAGGTTGCAATCATGGAGTTTTTCTTTTCCATGGAAACTTCCATATCTAAAAGTCCCAGAAGGCGTTCGTCTTTTGAGTGAATGTGACAAGGCCCGGGTGCGCACCCTTCCGAGTTGGCAATAGGGGTCATGATGCTTATGGATTTTTCGCCGTTAACCGTTTGCATACGGCTGCGTTCGGTTAAGCTCATGGTGACGGGTATCGGGTCGTATTGATGACAGGTCCAGCAGGGAACGGTTTTAAGGTCAACGACAGTGTTAATTTCAGCAGGTTTGTTGGAAAAGACTATTTGTCCTTTTTTATTATATATGCGGATACTTTTGATTTCGCGCTGTTTACTGATGTTCTGGATAACTTCTTTGATGTCTTCTTCGGAGTCGAGCATCATAGCGTAATTAAGGCTCAGCAGAATGGTGTCGGACAGCATTGCGATGTCGGACATGACGTTGTCAGTAATGTTCTTTTTGAAAAAGAGCACGTTGAAGCTTGTCCAGAGCATAACGCTCAGCAGGAGAGTTATGCCGCCTGACAGGATCATTTTCATGATTAAACTTTCGCGCAATCTTTTGAACACGGCACTGTCTCCCTAAGGTCTCGCGATCTATGAGAAGTTTTATTTTATTTCATTCTTTCAGCAGGGCAGAGGTAAGCGTCTTTCATAAGGTCGGCCAGAGAGTATGAGTCGAGCATTTTATACATGGCCTGATTTGCATCATCCCAGATAGAACGACGTAGACACACAGCAGAACGCGGGCAGACTGTTTCATCTCCGACACAGTCGAGAATCTTTTCCTGACCGTCTAAAATCTGGGCTATGGCACCGATGGATATATCTTCCGGTTCACGGAGAAGGATGTTGCCGCCGTTAGGCCCGCGTTTACCTTTAATATACCCGCCTTCTTTGAGCATCTTTAATATTTTTTCAAGATATTTAAGAGAAATACCTTCTCTTCTGGCCGAGTCTTTGCTCGGGACCGGTCCATTCTTGGAGTGCAGAGCTATATCGACCAGCAGTCGTGCTCCGTATCGGCTTCGAGTAGTTAGTTTCATGAAATTTTTCTCGGGTCTGTTATTTGAATTATCGTAAAAATCGTTGTTTATAACCGGCTAATAACAGGAGGACGAAAATAATGAAAGAGGGGAAGATTTCCTTTTATTCTGATTTTAGCTTGTAAAACAGCAGTTTTTTAGAGCTTATTGGAGATGCTTTCAGCTTAAACAGTGTAAGGCAGAGTTATTGTAAAAACGGTTCCTTTGCCCAGTTCAGATTCAACAGCGATTTTTCCGCCATGTTGTTCAATTGTCTGATTGGAGATGAAAAGTCCGATGCCGGTTCCTTTTTTCCCTTTTGAGGAAAAGAACAGAGTGAAAATTTGATCTTTGGTCTCCCGGTCCATGCCCATACCGGTATCTGATATTACGATGATAAGATTGCTGTCTTTCAGCGAGGCGGAAAAGCCTATGGAGTAATTCCGGCCTTCAATAGAATTATCGCAGGCATCAACTGCGTTTTCCAGAAAATTTACCAGTGTTGCAGACATTGCGCTTGAGTCTATTTGGATCGTTCCAAGATTTTCGGGGATATCAAGTGTCAGCTCAAGCCCTGCGGTTTTAGCCTTCGGTACAACAAGCTCCGCTGTTTCGTTCAGGAAGGTGGAGGCATCGATTGCTTCAACTTCAAGTTCACGGGATTTTGCATAGTAAAGGATATCCAACACCATCTTTTTGACCCTGCCGACGGTATTTTTGAGCACCTTGGTAGCAGCATCAACGCGAACCTGATCTTTTTTGCGCAGGCCGGATTCAAGACGATAGATACCGCCGTCCAGAGCTGTCAGCATCCCCTTAACTCCATGTGACATGGAACCGAGCATGAAACCGAGTGACGTCAGATGATCTTGCAACCGGCGGATTTCTGTAATGTCGGTGGACATTTCCATTACTTGTATAATTTTTCCATACGCATCACGTATAGGGGCAGACCATACCAGTACATTTTTATGTTCACCGTTGCGGGTTGTCACAACCGTTTCCATTTGATGAGAATTTCCATCTTGAAAAGTGAGCTGTACCGGACATTCACTGCACGGCTCCAGACTGTGCTTGTAGGTCTTAAAGCAGTGTGTACCGGATGCGTCATCGAAATCTTCTTTGAAGCGGCGATTAACTTCGGCGATGGTGAAGTCAGGATTCTGCACCGAAATATAGCAGGGGGCTTCATCAAACAACCGCTCAAATTTGTGCTGAGTTGTCAGCAATTCATCTTTAAGGCGTTGCAGTTCGGTCATATCCACTGAAATATCGAGAACAAGTTCTATTTCACCCTCTTTATTAGCAATAGGAGCGGTGTAGACTGTGACGGGAATTTCTTCTCCGTCTTTACCCAGGAAAGTTTCTTTGCTGCGCTGGCCCTTACCTGTAGTGAAAGTCTTTTGAACAGGGCAGGCATTACCGGCAGAGGTGCGGTCGGAATAAATGTCGAAGCTGTTTTTACCGACGACATCACCGAGGCGATCTTTGAGAAGTTTGTTTGCGGATACTATTTCGAGGTATCTGTTATGGATGGATACAAGGCAGGGCAGTTCATTAAAAAGACCTGAACCTGTTTCCACTTCACTTGAGGCGCTCGAGAGTGCTGAGCTAAGTCCTTCAACTACCTGACAGGCCGCAGTCTGACGCTCTAATTCAACAATTCTTTGAGTTTTTTCATCAACCAGCCGTTCAAGATTTTCTGTGTATTCACGGAGCTTGCTTTTCATCTGGATTTTTTCCAGAACACGCTCCAATGAAATTTCAAGTACTTCGTCGTTTATGGGCTTGGTTATGAAATCCGCGGCGTCGAATTTAAGAGATTCAATAGCAAGATCTAAATCGCCATGCCCGGTGAGCATGATTATTTCAATTTCAGGGAACTTGCGTTTTACAGTCTTAAGAAGTTCAATGCCGTCCATTTGAGGCATTTTAATATCTGTAAGAATGATGGCTGGCCGGAATGTTTTAAGCAGTTCCAACGCAGCTTGACCGTTTTCGGCAGTTTGGACAACATATCCAAGATCGACAAGTGTGAGTCCGAGAAAGCGTCTTATGCCTTCCTCGTCATCTACAAGCATTAATTTTTTGTTGCCCATCCCATTCCTCCAAAAAAAGTAGCGTAGCCTGCAGCAATATCGCCGGACAGGCTAATCATCAGCGTCGCCAAGGGCTTTTCTGACGATTTCAATAACATCAGTAGGGTCAAAAGGCTTTTTAATCGTCGCTACTGCACGTTTGATGGCAAGATGAATGCCGGATAATCCGCTGATAACAATAACGGGTATATCTGAAAATTGTTCTTCCTGAGTTAGTCTGCGATAGAAGCGCGGACCCCATTCATGCGGCATTTCAAGATCAAGTGTTATTAAATCAGGCTTTTCGGCCATGGCTACATCGAAAGCTGTGAGACCATCAGATGCACGGCAGGTAAGGTAACCGTGGTCTTCAAATACGTTAATCAGGTAGTCGACGATGTCCGGATCGTCATCAACAACCATTATTTTTTTGGGCATGCTTGTCACCTATTGGATTATTTGACGGGATTTAATTCCCGCTATGGAGAAAAGCGGCACCTTACCAGTGAGCCCTTTTAATGTAAATCGGCCGGCCTGCAACTTCGTCGCAAGCCGGCCGGGTCAAGAACTATATAATACTTAGCCGATTGTCTCTTTAACAATCGCGATTAACTGATCAGCATCGAAAGGCTTGGTCAGAGTGGCAACTGCTTTAGGAATTGCATACTGATTAGCATTGAGACCGCTGATTACGATGACTGGAATTCTTTTGAGATCGTCGTTCAAGGTCAGCTTACGGTAGAAGCGAGGGCCCCATTCGTTAGGCATTTCCAGATCGAGTGTGATCAAATCCGGGGTTTCTTTTTCAGCAACTTCGATAGCTACTTTTCCATCTTCGGCTGTCACAGTTTCATAACCGTTATCACCGAATAGTTCGCTCAAGTAGGAACGAATTTCCTGATCGTCATCAACGATTAAAATTTTCTTAGACATAACAATCCTCCTGATGAAGCTAGAATTAACCGGCAAATTATAATTTCCGCAACCGGCCGGGATTGACCGGCTGCGGTTATTGGGTCGTGTTAGACTTTATCCGGCTTGCTGACGCTGACAACCGGACAGTTAGCCCGGACAATGACCTGTTCCACTGTGGAACCAATCTTTGCTTTTTCAGCATCAAGCTCACGAGTGTGATGGGCCATAACAATCAGGTCTACCTGCTTTTCACGGGCAAGCTTAACTATTTCCACGTAAGGAGCTCCTTCCCATACTTCGATATCGTAGTTCTTAAAATCACCCATGAGCGGAACGTATGTTTCACGGATACGTTTGCGGGCAACAATAAGATTTTCTTCGATCTGAGTCTGGTCAAGAACCTTACCGCTGATATCCAGCGCGTGGAAAATGGTCAGTACACAATCAAGCTCGCGGGCTGTGTTAAGAGCAAATTTAAATGCGCTTGCAGCCTGCTTTGAGAAGTCCGTTCCGAACAGGATGCTTGAGAAACCGCCCCAGTAGGAAGCGGACTCACGGTGCACAGTAAGGACAGGGCAGCGGGCTGCCTTGGCTACTTTCTGCAATGTGCTGCCGGGATATCCCCTGTGGTACTTGACGTTATCGCCTGAGCTTGCGCCCATAACGATAAGGTCAGAATCCTGATTACGCGCTTCGCGAAGTATTTCGCGGTGCGGAGCACCTGTCGTAATCACAATTTTGGCATTCTCAGCACCTGCGAACTGTTTAGCGTAAGTGGTCTTGAGTTCTTCTTCAACCCAGGAGATATACTCCGCGTCCACTTCAACTTCTTCGCCTGTGCGAACATCATTTACAACCTGAGAGAAAGCCTTGGTAGGCACTCCCAGAACATGGAAGATCGTTACTTCCGAGCCGTAGCGTTTGGCCATGTCGAATGCTACGCGGGCAGCTCCGAAGCTTGCCGGAGATCCGGTAGTGGCCAAAAGAATTTTCTTAAACATGTGACACCTCGTTCGTTGCGGACTGTTGATGCTACACTCTTGCCGATAAAGGTCGGAGTTACTCTTCGTCCTTTGGCAACATATGCTCGGGCACATCCAGCATACCGATGACCAGTGGTTTGAGGAATGACCAGCGGATGCCGATTTCATATTCTTCCTCAAGGTCCCGAATAGCATCCCAGCAGTTATGGCAGGGGGCTATAACCAGCTTACAGCCGGTATCGAGGATCTGGTCCATTTTTTTACGCAGAGCAACGTTACGCTGCTCACGGTACATGCCTATTCCGTTGAAACCGCCACCACCGCCGCAGCAATAGTTGTGTTCTTTGTTAGGAGACATCTCAACAAAGAAGCCTGGCTCAACAATGTAACTGATAATTTCTCTAGTAATGTCTTTGAGGCCCTGATTACGCACATAGTTGCAGGAGTCCTGCAAGGTGACAGGCTCTTTGATTCTCTTTGCAGGATCAATTTTGAGCTTGCCCGTACGAAGAGCTTCAGCCAGCCATTCAACGTAGTGAATGTAAGGACGCGGAGGTAATCCGTCTGGACGCCCTGTCCAGTATGGTCCTTCGATGACTGTTGCACGATGGGCATGTCCGCATTCGGTACCGATTGCGCGTTTAGGATTTAAACGTTCAATAGCATCGTATACGTTCTGTACGTTGTCTTTGCAGCATTCCCAGTCCCCGGCAAACATGGAAAGGGAAGTTTGTTCCCAGCCTTCAGAAGGCACGGTCCAGTTTTCACCGGCAACATGGAAGAGAATCGCAGCTTCAGCTACGTCTTCAGGGTAATGCTTAGGTTCACGGGCGTTACAGGTATACATGATGTCTGCATCCTGCTTGTCCACGGGAATTTCAAGACCCGGCCATTCTTCTTCGGTTTCTTCCGCCATCCACTCACAGGTTTCAACCCAGTCTTCAGTGGTAACGTCCATCTGCGCGCGGTAAACGCGGTGCATACCGGAACCGATTTTAAGTTCCCATGGAACGAATCCCTGAGAATAAAGAAGGCCTCTGAGGTATGAGAACATAACGCCCATGTCGATACCGTGAGGGCAGTACATTCCGCAACGGTTACAACATGTGCACTGTGACCATGCTACATCCATGCAGTGACGCATGAATTCGTTAGTAACTTTACCTTTCTTTTTAACGATCTGTCCGAGTGTGGACTGGATCTTATAAGACGGAACCTGCTTAGGTGTCCGGCCATTAACTTGATATAAAAAACAACTTTCTGCGCAGAGTCCGCAATGAGCACAGATTTCCAACCAGGTTTTGGTCCTGGATTTCAAGGTCTTCTGTACTAGCGCCCATAGAGCATCGGAATCAACGTCCAGCTCTAACATTTCTGCGTAGTATTTAGTACCGCGACTATCAGAAAGAGTCAGCTTCAGCTGCTCATCTGTTTTAATCGGGGTCTTATTACATAATATTCCTTCAGGCATTGTGCTTCTCCTCTATGAGTCTGAATGAATCTGTTCCTGTTACCAGGATAAGGAGGAACCCTTCATGCCGCCGCGTTTGATACCGTAATCCATTCCGAGCTGTGCGCGGGACATGAAAAACAGAACAACATGGCTGAGCTTCGTGAAGGGCAGGCTCAACAACCAGATTTCACCAGTGATGATGTGGGCGGTAAGCCAGAACTGGTAATCACCGATTGCGTATCTGGCGATAAGGCCAGTGACAAAAGGTGCTAAAGTTATCACCATCATCAAATAATCATATCCTGTGGTGATAATTCTGACTTCGGGGAAAGCAACGCGGCGCAGAGTCAATAACAGACCTGCTACAACGGCCATCCATGTCAGAAAATCAGCTACACCGCTTGGAAGAGCGGGCATGCTGAACCCAAGATTTTCCTGTAGCATCACATTATGGGCGATCAGGAAAATAGGAGTGATCACGACCCCGATATGGAATGCAAAAAACATTAAAGTGAATCCGGGACGAATTCTCCAGACGCGAGCGCCTATAGGGTTCAGGAAGCTGATGATTGAGTTGAACGCACCTTTCAGTCCATAGGACATATGGGCGCGGTAAGCTACTCGGTCAAGCTGCTGGCTGAGGCCCTTTATATAGAGCACGACGCGCACCAACAGGCCACCGAAGCTGACGGCGAACGTCAGCCAGAGCATAGGCCCTGTTAGAAAATCGTACATTTTAATCTCCTCAAGTATCGATCAAACTATTGCTAATTTAATCGTCGTTGTTGTTTCCACCCATCAGGTACTGCCAGAACAGAGTAACCCCGATGAGAGCTCCACCCATGATCAAGTATACGATACCCTTGGTGAAAGTGTAGTACTCTTGCAGGTTGTGTATTTCCATTTGATTTCTCCTAGGCGGCTAGTGTTCGCCTTTGTAGTCAGGATGTTCGAAGAAAATCGGCATCCGGGTGGTAATGAAACGGAAGATAACCACACCGAGAGTAACCACGAAGATAGAGATTCCGATCTCCATCAAAGTAGGGAAGTACCTTTCAGAAGAAGGAAGGTGGTAGTTAAACGCGACCAGTGAAACGTTGAATCTGTTAAGAATGATACCAAGAACAGTTATGATAGCCGCTTTCTTGATAAGGCTCATATTCTTTTCACGAACACCGAGGGCGAATAAGAAACAAGGCAGTACTACGAAACCGATAATTTCAACCATGAACCACAAGCCGTAGCCTGAAGTCAGGTAATGCCAGTTGTTGTCGTATGCCAGACCGATCATCTTGATGGCGAAGTATGCGAAGAGCACCAAGGATGCTGCTTTACCGAATCCGAGAACTACTCCGTCGTGGTGTTTGAGGTATTCCTCATCCATCATGCGGTGCAGTTTTTTATGGGAAAGGGTTCCTTCGAATATTACCATTGAAAGTCCTGCTGCGATACTGGACACAAAGAAGAACACCGGCAGATAAGGTGAGTACCACAAAGGGTGCAGCTTAGACGGTGCGATTGTGTACAGTGCTCCGAGGGAGGACTGATGCAGGGTTGAGAGCACTACGCCGAAGATGGTCATGGCCAGAGTCAGTTTGACTACAACGGCTCTGATTTTCTTCATGCCCAGCCATTCGAACATGGCAGGAGTGAACTCGATAAACAGTACTGTCAGATATAACATAACGCATAAACCAACTTCGAAGAGCAGTGAGGTTGTCCCCTGCTGATAGAAGATGGGGTACGGCAACCGCCAAGGACGGCCAAGGTCGTATTGCAGAGCAAAAACAACCAGAGCATAGCCCAGAAACGCGGTCAGAATTGCCGGACGTACTGCGGAGTGAAAGCGTTTAAGTCCGAAGATGTAGCATGCGGCAGAGGTGGTATATCCACCGGCTGCGAGTGCAACACCGCAGAGCAGATCAAATCCGATCCAGATACCCCAAGGGTTGTTGTCATCAAGATTGGTGACAGCCCCGAGGCCTTTGGTGAATCTGAGAACAGTTATGACCAGACCCATAACAATGATGGCACCTGCAATCACATTGAATGTGTTGATTACAGATTTTGGTCCTGTGTTGCCGGGATTGGACATTAGGATTCCTCCTCGCTGTTTTCTTCCTGCTCTTCTTTGGGAGTCAGGGCATCTTCTACAGCTTTCTTGACCTCAACTTCGATCTGACGCTTGTTAGCGACATCTGCCTTGGTAAGGGCCTCGGAAAGGGTCTTTTCAGCTTGTGCGCTAGCTTGGGCAATAGCGTTTGCAACCGCTTCCTTCTTCTCTTCTTCGGCAACTTTGTCTTTGCGTTTGCTTACAGCATAGATACCACCGAGAAGTGCGGGCCAGAGGCCTGCAACCATGGGTACTGATGCGAGTGCGCCTGCAGTGAGTTCGGGTGCGGATTTGGTTCCCAAATCTTCGCGCATGCCGATCTCAGAGAAAGGAACTCCGGAGAGATAAAGCCAGCTGGTTCCGCCCATTTCTTTCTCACCGTAAATGTGATCAATGTAACGGTCGGGGTTACGCTCAATGCGTTTGCGGGCTATTTTCAGCAGCTCGTCTCTTTCACCGAAAACCAAAGCTTCTTTAGGACAACCTTCAACACAGCCGGGCAGTTTGCCTTCAGCTAAGCGAGGAGCACACATGGTGCACTTCATGACTCTTGGAGTCAGAGGTTCGTCGTATTCGTAAGCAGGGATTTCGAAGGGACATGCTACCATACAGTAGCGGCAACCTACGCAAACGGATTCGTCATAGACGACTGCGCCGTTAGGCAGCTTTTTGAATGCTTTTACAAAGCAAGCTGAAGCACATGCCGGCTCCAGACAGTGATTACACTGCGACTTGCGGAAAAGAGGGCCTTTGGCGCTCTTGTATTTATTAACAACAGTAAGAGTCTTGGCATCGGTTCTGCGTTTTGTGTCCAGCACTGTCAGGTCATCATACTTTTTGTCCGGAGCGGGCAATTCGTTGACCTTATTACAGGCTTCTTCACATTTGCGACAACCTATGCAGCGAGTGGCGTCGAAAAGGACGCCTTTGCTGCCGGGGTAGCCATTGAATTCCTTACTAGCCGAAGCTACACTAGGAATAGAGGCTCCCACACAGGCTGTGCCTAGCATTCCGAGGAATGTTCTGCGTAACATTTATCCGTTCTCCTTCGGGCTAGCCGTTCTTTTTCGGTTCGTGACAGGATGAACAGTCTGTAGAAGCAGGCTTTTTAAGTTCCATGCTTTCGTGACAGGTCATACACTGGCCGTGATAGGCCGCCTTGAGAGCCGGACGTCCGCCCTGTTCTTTAGCTGCAGCATTTGCGTGACAGCTTGCACAGCTCGGAGGTGTCTTGGATGCTGGGCTGTTGTGATGACAGCTTGCACAGACAGTCAGAGGAGTGCTGTGGAACGTGTTGGCCAGGGAATTGCTCTTCATGTTCTCCACCAAAGTGAATATAATCTTACGGTGGGGAAGCTTGCTTTCTTTGTATTCGTTTTCCAGAGCGTTGATGGTTACGAATTCAGGAATGTCAGCAGTTTCGAGCATTGCCGGAGAAGTAGGCCTTTCGATGATAAGGTCTTTAGCAAGCTCAGCCTTGGCGGAGGCGTCAAGAGCTGCCGGGTTGGTATCATCTTTAGGAGCTTCGTGGCAGACAACACATGTTGTTTCGGACTGAATAACCTTTTTAGGCATCAGCTCATGGCAACCAGCACAGTTGGGATCTTTCTGTTTGATGGCGTGACAACCTACACAGCTTTGTGGGCTGTCGGGGTTGTGCATAGCCTGATCGAGAGTAATGAAACCACCGTCTTTAGAACCTTGATCGGTGTGACATTCCGAGCATGATTTCTTAAGAGTTTGATGATGGCATGATCCACATGATTCTGTGACGTTTTCGTGAGCCTTGTGATTGAAAGCGACCGGAGACATCTTGCCTTTGACTTCTGTCTTGGCAGTGGAATCTTTTGGTGCCGGTGCAGTCAGCAGGACAGCATCAGGCTGCTTTCTGGGCAGACGGGGCAATATACCGCCCATTTTTTTCAGCAACTGAGCGTCATCAGCTTTAATGTCTGCTGCTTCGGCGAGGCCATGACATCCGGCACACTGAACGGGGCCGAACTTTTTGGCTTTGGCTGCTGCCAGGTCCAAATGACAGGTTACGCACTGGCTGTGGAAAGCTTCTGAAGTATCTTTCTTCACATCGCCTTCTGGTTTGGCAGTGTGACAGATACCACAGTTTTCTTCCTGTCCTTTCACGTATACGAGCTTCTGTGTTGCTTTATCGTATTCGTGGTGACAGCTTCCACAGTTTGTTTCCTGACCCTTGTCATTTTCAATGATTTTTGAGTCCCAGTGACGGAAATGCAAGGTTTTATCCATGCTCGCTGTTGCGCGTTCCGCTTTGTACTCAGGGTCAGCCTGATGACAACTGCGACATTCTCCGACCTGAGGGCCGGTTTTTTTGCCTGCAGCGGCATCCTTCGCGTGACAGCTTATGCAGCCGTTGTGGTAAATTTCCTTTAACTTCTCAGGAGTGCCGTCCTCAACCCGCATAAATTTAAGCGAGGTGACATCCTTGTTTTTCTGGTGACATGCAGTACAGTCTTTACCCTGTTCTGCCGCCGCCTTGGTGTGTGCATCGTGTAGAAACACGACCGCAGGCAATTCCAGTTTTTGCTGAGCGGCAATGGCGTCGATCATAATAAGATCAGGACGCTGTTTACCTTCACCCTGCGGGGTTCCTACCATACTCATTGCTTCCAAGTGGAAGCCGAGTACCCCAGCTAGGACGATCAGAATGCTGGACAATCGCAATAATTTTTTCCCGTTTGCCATAATTTCGATCCCCTCTCTCAAAGCATTGGACGATGTAGCTGTATGCTCAGACGTCCTTTGTTGCCCCGTCTCGTGATTTCCGGATTCGCCGACTCATATTCCCTCAGCGGGAGCAGCCAGCATTAAAAACCCGGGCACACAGATTCGATGCGCTTCATTCCCTATCTGTTAAGTTGGTATTAATACCTACTCGTTTGATAGGTATTTTTACCTGCCTGTTAGGTATGTTAATATTTGTAGTCTCGTCAAGGGGGGTAGGAGTAAAAAACGCTTCACTTTTAATGTTAATAACCGACTAAAATTGTCTGATTTTAAGTGGCTGTTATAAAAGCTTTTTATTATCAAAATAGGGGGTGTTGGAGTCCAGCAGAGTTGTTGAATTAATTTTTTTACGATTTTTATAATTGTGTAATTGATGTGATTTAAATCTTTTTTTAGTCATAATTTAAAGGTATTATGAGGACATAAAAAAAAGATCCTACGATGATTAATCGTAAGATCTTAAAATTTATTGGTCGAAATAAGAATATTTTAATTTTTAGCCTATGGCCGTAATATAATTATTTAGGGGCTCTATATTTTGAGTCAGCTGTTTTTTTATGTGATGTGTTAGTTGTATGAGAATTACCTGCTAAGCCATTTGTCCTTCTTCTTTCATATTTTTGTGCATCTTTTGAAAGAGGGATAATTGTTACTACTTCTTCTTGTTCGCTATATAATATTTTGTAGGACATCCTACTTCCATCAGCTACAGCTTCTACTGGAGTCGCGACGACTTCCCACAATCCGCATGTAAAAAGATCGGCAACTCCATGAAATAATGCGCGCCCGGCTTTTGCGCCGCCTGAGTAGCCATCAACGAATGAAAAAACATCATATTCAACTGAGCCGTCCGCCCGTTTAACAGTACTGATAGGTTGTCCGAATTCTCCGAGCATTACAGACCTTGGTTGTCCTTCAATTATCATGGACATTTCTTTTCCGTCCGGTTGATTCGCGGCCATATATACTGAGCATCCGCTGATGTTTATTAACAGTCCCATTACAATAAGTGTAAATATAGCATTTAACTTCATAATAATTCCTTTTTAGTAATTAATAAATAATTCAAATATTAATTATCCGTTTATTTATATTATTACGATGTGTCAATTAATATATATTATCAATTTATGCTTTGAAATGAGTGTTTTTTTAATATAATTGATTGGTTATTCTGATTTTAGATAGAACTCTTATAGGTAAACTGGGATTAACTTTTTTTAACCTGCCAATTCATTAAAAACTGAAATCATTGCTAGGTATAGAATATCGGAACTGACAAAAAGGATGACATGATGTGGGTTCATATATAATACTTATTAAAACTCTAGGTTAGGCTTAGTAATATTTCTCCTTCCAGAGTATAACTAATAAGAATATGTGAGTGTTTTCAATATGCCGGATAAGAAACAGCCTTTTGCCGCGGCTCCAGAAATGCAGGCTCAAGATCAAGAAAGTGAGCCTTTACTTGATGAAAATCCTTTGAAGCCGGATGAACGATTATCCCCCAAGGATATTGATTTCCAGCCTCCTTTAGTGATTTGTCTTTCTATCATAAGCAGACTCATGGGTAAGCCTGTTTCTTCGGCAACTTTGAAGGCTGGCATTCCGCAACAGGGCGGGGTCATTACGGCGGCTTCTATCGTCCGGGCCGCAGAACATATCGGAATAAAAGCAAAGACCGTACACCGTCCTAAATTAAGATCAATATCAAAGCTGGTGTTACCCAGTATATTGCTTATGCGGGGTGGTAATGCTTGTGTGCTGATTGATACCACAGAGGATACAGCGCGTGTAATGATCCCGGGTAACGGGATGGATGAATCTGAGATTCCGTTAACTGAACTTGAGGACGAATATACCGGTTATGCCATTTTTACTCACCGGGCGAGTAAGCTTGATAAGCGGGCAAGCGAGTTTAAATTAGTTAAAGCTAAACGCTGGTTCTGGGGAACAATATTCAGTTTTTGGCCCATTTATAAACATGTTATCGGCGCTAGTGTTATGACTAACCTCATAACTATTTGTGCTCCTTTGTTCGCAATGAATGTTTACGATAGAGTTATACCTAATAACGCTATGGATACTTTGTGGGCGTTGGCTATTGGTGTCGGGATAGCTTATTTCTTTGATTTTTTGCTAAAAAATCTGCGTAGTTATTTTGTTGATGTTGCCGGACGAAATGCTGATGTTTTGATTGGTAGTCGGCTTATGCAGCATCTTATGTCCGCCAGATTGGACCATATGCCGGAATCAGCCGGAGCAGTTGCAAATAATATACGTGAATTCGAGTCGTTAAGGGAATTTTTCAGTTCCAGCACTTTAGTGGCCTTTATTGATATGCCGTTCCTTCTTTTGTTTATCTGGGTAATTTATTTGATCGGCGGACCGCTGGTTTTCCCTGTAATCGCGGCAGTTCCGATTGTAATTATTGTGGGGATTCTTATTCAGATTCCTTTTCAGCATATAATTGAGAATCACTATAAAGAATCCACTCAGAAGAATGCGCTTTTGTTTGAAATAGTTCACGGCCTTGAAACTATTAAAACCAGTCTTGCTGAAGGACGTATGCAATCCCGCTGGGAAAACGTTGTGGGTATGAGTGCCCATTCCAGTAGTAGTGCAAAGGTTATGGCTAATATTTCTATTACGTTTTCTGTGCTTGTTACTCAAATGGTCAGTGTCGCGATTATTATCCTTGGAGTTGTTCTGATTTCTAAAGGTGAATTAACGGTGGGTGGATTAATAGCGTGTAACATACTGTCCGGCAGAGCTATGGCTCCTTTGAGCGCTGTTGCAGGATTGCTTTCCAGATATCAGCAATCCCGCATGGCTTTGGGGGCACTGGATATGTTAATGAAGCTGCCTAGCGAGAGGCCTGATGATAAGGAAACTTTTCATTATGCCGGAGGTGATCCCTCGATCACATTTAAGGATGTTTCATTTAGCTATCCGGGTACGGACAAAGCTGTGCTCAATAATGTTAATCTTCATATTAAACCCGGTGAAAAGGTCGGAATAATCGGCTGTATCGGTGCTGGTAAGACGACTTTAGGTAAACTTTGTTTAGGACTTTATCAGCCTGTTGAAGGCAGTGTGAAGCTCGGGGACATCGATTTAAGGCAAATGGATGTTGCGGATTTGCGAAGGAGAGTAGGGTATGTTGCTCAGGACAGCCTGCTTTTCTACGGAACGTTGAAGGATAACATTGCTTTTGGATTACCGGAAGCAGATGATCAATCTATCAGATATGCCGCAGATATTGCGGGTGTTACTTCTTTTGTAAAAGACCATCCAGCCGGTTTTGGTATGAAAGTCGGTGAACGAGGCTCGTCACTTTCGGGCGGACAGCGTCAAGCTGTTTCCATAGCGCGTACTATACTTCTTGATCCCGAAGTTTTAATTATGGATGAGCCTTCCAGCAACATGGATAATCAATCTGAGATTCGACTTAAAGACAAATTGCGCCCTTATGTTAAGGACAAGACTCTTATAGTTATTGCCCATCGACATACTATGCTCGACCTCGTGGACAGGCTGGTGATCATGGATAAAGGAAAAATTGCTGTTGACGGACCTAAGAAGGCAGTGCTGGACGGTTTAAGGTCTGGAAAAATAAAGGTATCTATATGAGGCTGTTTTATGTTCGGTAAAAACAAATTAGACAGTGAAGAACTACTCTTTGTGTCGGAAGTGGATCAGGCTTTGTACGGCAAAGGGCGAAAGTTCACTTATATAATGTATTTGACCATAATGGTGTTTATTGTTGTTTTCGGTGTATGGGCTGAATATGCTGTTTTAGATGAAGTTACCCGCGGATTTGGACGCGTTATTCCCTCTCAGAGAATTCAGGAAATTCAGAATCTTGAAGGTGGAATACTTAGTGATATCTTTGTTTATGAAGGTCAGGAAGTAGAGAAAGGGGAGGTGCTTTGCCGTTTGCAGAATGAGCAGGCAGCCAGTTCTTATCGGGATGCTTACGCTCATTCCATAGAGCACCATGCAGCCATTGCGAGACTCAAAGCTCAGGTTGAGGGAAGGAAACCTGTTTTCGATAAGGAAGTCATCGATTTTGCTCCACAGCTGGTAGAAGAACAATTAATGACTTATCATGCTCAGATGCGCAAAAATGAGATAGAAATTGAACTGTTAGAAGATCAATACGATCAAAAGGTTCAAGAAGTATCCGAAATGAGAAATCGTAAAAGACTTCTTCTTAAGAACCTTCAGGTTGCACTGGAGCAGCGGAATATCGCAAAGCCTTTAATGGAGAAGCAGATTCATTCCAAAATGGATTATCTTGCGTTGGAGCAGAAGGTTCTTGAATTACAAGGTGATGTGGGAGCTCTGACGATGGGACTTCCCAGAGCGATGAAGGCTGTAGAAGAGTTTCGCGGAAGGGTCGATAAATTTAAGGCTGATCTTAATTATGAAATGCTGCAGGAAATTAACAAGCGACGTCTTGAACTTACCTCCCTTACGGAAACACTTTCCACCGGTAGTGACCGAGTTACACGAACTGATGTCCGTTCACCTGTCAAAGGAATCATTAAACGCATAATGGTGAATACTTTGGGAGGGGTTATACGTTCAGGTGAATCCATAATGGAAGTAGTGCCACTTGATGACACCTTGTTAGTGGAGGCAGAGGTCCGTCCTGCGGATATTGCTTTTTTGCATCCCGACCAGAGGGCGATGGTTAAAATTACAGCGTATGATTTTTCTATTTATGGCGGACTGGAGGGCATTGTGGAGCGTATCAGTGCTGATACAATCCAGAATGAAAAGGGTGAAGAATT
Source organism: Maridesulfovibrio ferrireducens (assembly GCF_900101105.1). Lineage (NCBI taxonomy): Bacteria > Pseudomonadati > Thermodesulfobacteriota > Desulfovibrionia > Desulfovibrionales > Desulfovibrionaceae > Maridesulfovibrio > Maridesulfovibrio ferrireducens. The sequence continues at coordinate 10,261 of NZ_FNGA01000005.1, read as the reverse complement.
TTATCTGGTTAAGGTAAGAACAAAGAAAAATGCGATGCTTTATCGCGGAGAAAAACTTCCTATTATTCCGGGTATGACTGCGCAGGTGGATGTTCTGACAGGCAAGAAATCAGTTCTGGATTATTTGTTAAAGCCTATTTTGAAAGCTAAGCAGAATGCGCTGCGAGAGCGTTAATATTTTATGTTGTTCTTTCAAAGCATACGCGCTGTAAGAGCAACTGTTCTGTGTGTTCTGTTTGTGGCCTTTTTTGTAATCGGGACTGAAGAAAGTGGTTTCGCAGGCTCAAAAAAAGTTGTTAAACAAAAAATATTCGGAACTGTCGAGTTCAAAGGTAAGATATCGAAACTACCTAAATGGACTAGAGTTTTGGCCGGTATGAAACAATGGAAAGGATATTTCAGCTCTAAATCTAAAGCGTCTCAAACATCCAAGGCGGGTTGGAAGCTTTTAAAGAAGCAGATTGCTTCCAAGCCGGAGATGGACCGGCTGAGGGCTGTGAACAAATATTTTAACCAGTGGCCCTACCGTTTGGATAAGCAAAATTACGGTGTGACGGATTACTGGGCGACTCCTATAGAATTTTTGAGCAAATCCGGTGATTGTGAAGATTACGCCATCGCCAAGTATTACGCTCTTAAAGAGCTGGGATTCAGCAAGGATAAAATGCGTATTGTCGCTGTCCGGGACAGCATCAGAGGGATAGGACATGCCGTTTTAGTCGTTTATTTGAGTGATGATGTTTATGTTCTTGATAATCAGACAGTTCTCGTTTTGTCGCACGCGAAGTACAAGCATTACGTGCCGCAGTATTCTGTGAATGAGAACTTTAGATGGTTCCATGTGGCACCTGCTAAGAAAACTACATATAAAAAACCGATAAATAAAAAGTAACCATTCAGATGGAGTTAAATCATGGCAGAACAACAATCCCCGATTATGCACAATGAGACGTATCATCCTCAGGAAGATAAGCCGACGAGCAAGATCGTTGTGGTTCTTCTTTTGGTGCTGCTTGTCTCGATAGGGATTTGTTTCGTAGCGAACCAAAGTATTACGGATCGCAACGAAGACTTTTTAGATAATCAGCAGAAACGATTAGCTTTACTCGGCGAAGGGCGAGCCGAAGCAATGGAAACATGGCTGAAACATCTTAGCAAAGAAGGTGACAGGCTGATCAAATCAGATCTTTTCAGGTTGTATGCCTCGGAAGTTGAGGTCTTCAAAGATGATTTATCTTCAATTTTCAGTGTGAGTTCATTTGAGAATGGTGAGCTTACAGAAGATAAGGCAGAACTGGCAGCGCAATTGCCTATGATGCAAAATATGCTCAGAGAGTTTACGACTTATACGGGCTTTGTAACTGCAAGAATACTTAGCACTGATGGTCAGGCTTATATTGCTACGGATGGATATCTTCCTCCTCTTGATGAGGCCCAGATGGCTCTTGCCAGTGACACAGTTACTAATAAAAATGCTCAATATTCACCACTTAGAAAAACCCCGCAGGGGCTTGAGATGGATGTTTTTGTGCCGATGTTTGCTGATAGCAGTGCTTCAAAAGTCGTTGGGCTTTTGATGATGACACAGCAGGTAACAGGCAAAATTACAGAATTACTCTCTAACTCTGCTTTATCCGCAGAGGGGGAGCGTACCTGTTTAGTTCAGAAGAAGGGCGAAGGGTATTTGAATGTTTTGCCTTGGACTTCTGAGGGATTTGCGGAAGTTCCGAATTCCATGGAATTTGAAAATTCCGGTCTTGCTTTTGGTGAACGGGATGGTTTGGATAATTATAAAAGAAAAGTTTATTCTTTAGGTGTCAAAGTTGATTCTCTGGATTGGTGGATTGTTCAGCAAAATGATTATGAGATATCCAGAAAGTCCATTGATGCTTTTACCCGCTCAGTTTATATCGTTTCAATTTTCGCTATTCTCATAGTTATTCTCATGGCCGGATTAGTCTGGTGGGTTCTCGCCAGTGTCAACAGCAAGCGCATGGCAAAAAAATTCGAATGTCTAGCTTCACAGATAGACTGTCAGAAGCGGTTCATTGACAGCATCAACGCGGCTGTGGATGAGTTTATTACCTTGAAGGATATTTCCGGTAAGTACACTTACGTTAATGATGCTTTTGCTGAGGCTACCGGGCGTTCGAAAGAAGATCTTATCGGAATGGATGACGCAGCTATTTTCGGATTTGATACGGCAAAACGTTTAACAGCTCCTGATAAAGCTGTTTGCGGATCTGATCGTAAAATTACTTTCACTGAGTCAGTCTTTTTGCGTTCAAAACGTTATCAGTTTCATATTGCAAAATCTCCATATAGAAATGCTGCAGGCGCATGTCTGGGAGTTGTTTCTGTTTTTCGGGATATTACGGATTTTGTAGCTGTTCAAGAAAATAATAAACGACTTGTTCAACGAGCTATAATGGTTCTTGCCAATACAATTGAGGCCGCAGATCCTCATCTTGGCGGTCATACAAAGCTTGTATCCGGAATCTCCGTGGCAATAGGGAGAATTATGAATCTTTCTGAAACAGATCTTTTGCAGCTTGAGACTGCGGCGAATCTTTCTCAGATTGGTAAAGTTTTTGTGCCCAAAGAGATATTGGTTAAGCCCGGAAAGCTGACTGAAGAAGAAAAGTTGATAATGGAACAGCATGTCGAACACGCTTATAAGATTCTTAAGGATATAGATATCGCCGAAGACGTTATTCAGGCAATTTATCAGATGAATGAGCATTTGGATGGTCATGGTTATCCAAAGCAGCTCAAAGGGGAAGAGATTGTCTTCTTGGCCCGTATTCTGGCTGTTACGAACGTCTTTTGTGCCATGATAAGACCTAGAGTCTATCGCGCAGCAAAATCGACGGAGCAAGCTCTTGATATTTTAGTTTCTGATACTTCGAAGTTTGATCATGAAGTTGTCGAAGTTTTGAGTAAGGTTGTTTCTACCCCTGAAATTGAAAAGTTACTTGCCAGCTAAAAAGATTGTTGAAAGTGTACCGCCCTAAAATAAGTTGACGGTTTTTGGTTACTACATTCAGGCTGTGAAGTTTACTTCACAGCCTTTTTTATGAATAGAGTTTGGCTTTTTTATGTTCAGCCTTTGGCAATTTGAGCTTATTAAATAAGAAAAGTTCATCTTGTTTCTTGCAAATAAAAAAGGGCGTGATCCTAAGATCACGCCCTTTTGAATTATTCTTTATTCTGCTTATTCAGGAATAGTATCGTATGTGGCCGTGGCAACTTCCAGCGTATTCACAAGTGTGCCTTGAAGTGTAAGGAATTTGTAAATACTGAATATCTGATTGCTTCGGGCTGTTTCAAGCAAAACGCTGTTACTGAATACTTCGTTGATTGCGTCAAGAACATCAAGAAGGCTGCGCTGTCCTACATTAAACTGCATAAGATACATATCGCGAGATTCAATGCTGTACTGAAGAGCTTCTTCATGAAGTCTTATCTGGTGTGAGGCGGTCTGGAATTCGCTCCATGCTGTTGCGACCTGACGAGTGAGGTCATCACTGGTATCCTGAAGGTCAGCCTCTACTTCTTTAACACGTGAGTCAGCGGCCTTGGCGTCTTTGTAATCAGTACCGCCGCTAAAAAGATTCCAGGAAATACCGACCATTGCGCGGTTGTCTTGTAAATATGTTTTTGATCCGTCCAGTTGATCTGTGTAACGGGAGCTGAGTTTGAGATTAACGTCAGGATACATGCGGGCCTGAATAACCCCTTTGCTTTCTTCGGCAACTGAGATTTCAGCTTTAGCGACTTTGATTTTAGGGTTGTTCTCCAAAGTCTGGCTCAGGACTGAGTCCATAGTGGTTGGAGCCATACTTTCCATATATTCCGTAGGGGCAAGGGCTTTTGGTCTTTTGCCGACAACCCGGAGGTATTCAGCTTCAACTGTCTGCAAGTCACCGGTGTATGTAACAAGGGTTATTTCCGCTCTTGCTACACGTCCTTTTGCCTGCATTTCATCAGCTCTATTACCTGCTCCGGCTGTAACCCTTTCTGAAATATTACTTAAAACATCTTGGTGGTCTTGAATGTTTTTTTCAGCCAGACTCATAAGTTTGCGTTCCCGCAGAACATTGATGTGTGTGCGGATAGCATCGAGGGCTACTGTTTCAACATTATCGAAAAGTCGTTGTTTTGCTGACTCCAGTCGAGCTTTTTCACGGTCATACTGACTTATGCGTTCCATACCATCAAAGATGTTTTGGGTTAATGTCAGTGAGTTGTCCGAAGCTCCGTTAGAATCAGTGTTTCGGTTTAAAGTTCTGGTGGCAGCACTGTCGTAATTTTGCAGGCCCACGCTTGATGATGCATCAAGTGAAGGGAAAAAACGTCCCAGAGCAGCCGAGAGAGTTTCGTCTACGGCCTGACGATTGAAGAGTAGGGATTTAATTTTAGGATGTTGTTTAACCGCTTCAATGACACTTTCCTTTAAAGAAACAGTTCCGTCGATTTCTGCATGGGCGATATTGAACGTGAACAGAGTTAAAATCAGTATGAGTAGGATAGTTTTTTTCATTTAGTAAGTGTCTTTTGGTGTCTATTAATAATGTTATGACAATTTAAAAAATAGTTAATATCAAATTGAGCAAATAAATCAGCCCGTCTTCATATGAAGATGAGCTGATTTATTTAAGGAATATTAGCTGTTTGTTTCTGGATGGTCAATTATGTTCTGAATGAGATGGTCTATTGCGTCGTTTCCGGACTGAATATGGTCATTTGAAGTATAACCTATATCCGTCAACTCAATTCCCATAAGTTTTACAACGATGTCTTCTGTTCCGTTGCTATCAATGCCGTCGCTGAAGATTATTTCTGTGTGCCCTGCATCGCTTCCTGATGGACCGACGTATTTAGCTGATTCCGCGTGTAGTCCATCACCTAAGGATATCTTATCCATACCAGTGCCGAGGTCATCAACGCTGAAATCAGAGATGGTTATGGTCGTCGGGTTTGCGCTGTCGTCACCGATAAAGGATTTATCGATGAGTATTTTGTCTGCGCCTTCTCCGGTAACTATATAATTGTCACCTGTTCCGGCAATAAAGATATCGTTGCCGCTTCCACCGGAAAGGTGGTCGTTGCCGTCGCCGCCGAACAGTTTATCTGCCCCTGCGCCGCCATCGAGAACATCGTTTCCGATGCCGCCGACTAACTGATCGTTTCCGGCATGACCACTGAGATGGTCATCGCCTTTTCCGCCGTACGCAATGTCGTCACCGCTTCCGCCGTTAAAGACTCCGTTGTCGGTTCCGTTCACAGTTACAACGATGTCAGTAAAGTCATCATCATCTCCGCCAACCGGTCTATGTTGATGATGATTGTTGAACTGGTCGTCCATTCTGATATTTAAAGATTCGCCGTTATCCACATGAACTGATTCCATGTGTTCAATATTTGTACCGTGATTGTACTGTGAATCGTCTTGGTCATTACCGAATAGGTAGCCGGACTCTTCGTTTGCAGGATTGAATCCTTCGTGTGCAAATTTGACGTCGACTATTTTATCATGTCCTTTATCGTCCGTGACACACAATTCAGGAATATCTTTGTGGTTGTATTTAAAAGATAGCGCTGCAGCATTGGTAATGAGATTCGCTTTGTTGGCAATATTCGGTATGAAGAAGAATCGGATGTTCTCATCCGCAGCAAAAGTTTCGAGCGTGCTGCCATGTATTTCCGTGCGACTGTTATCCATGATGATTCTGGGATTGGAAGGATTCCCGTTTTCATCAAGCGTATAGACTCCGAGCATATTCCGGTAGCTGGCCTGATCGGAGTTAAAGATAACTTCCTGTCCGGTTACATCATAGTTAATGATCGGAGCATCGGTTGCAGCCTCAACATTGATAGTCGAAGTTGCGACATTGCTTCCTTCGGATATTGAGCCTTCTGCATCGGTTATTTGTACGGTTACCGTGCGCGGAGCTGTGTTCATGTCGCTTGAATCATTATCAAAGCTGATAGCTTTAATCGCGCTTTCGTAATCTGCCGTACTGCCGTTACCTGTTAACGTAACGACGATATTACCATCTACGGTGTTTATTGAATAAGTTATTCCGTCCGGCAGAGTGTCAACTGAGAGCTCATCCCCGGACTGAGCATCTTGCAGCGTTACAACAGCTCCGCTCATCTGGCTGGAGTCTGAATCGCCGATTGCGATGTTACCGGCAACCGATACGGAGTCTCCATCCACTGAGAATGTTGTTGTGTATCCATCATCATTGTCGACAGTGTTATGGACAGAAAAGCTGACATCATCGCCGTCATTAGCGTGACCGTTATATTCTTCAAAGTCGTAAACTCTTGTCTCTCCGTCGTCGGTAGAGTCAACTTTGAACCTTTCCTGTCCGTCATTGTTGAGGCTTACGTCATCAAAGTAGGCTTTGAAACTCATGGCGTCGCCGTTGTCGTTGACACCTGTTCCCCACCACTGACCAGTATCGTCTTTAGTGAAAGTTATTTCAGAATTTTCGTTGAATCCGGGGCCGGTTCTGTCACCGTCTGTGCCTACACTGTTGAGAACGAAGAAGTGCGGAGTTTGTCCGCTTTCGACATGCTCAAGCAGGTCTCCGGTTTTATGCACGTTTAAAGCATGCTCGCTGTCAGAACCATGTTCATCTGCGTAGCCGTAAAGAACGTTGGTTGCAACGGGCTCTCCAGCTTCATTCAGATAGTAAGTTCCAAGGGCATTGTATCCCCATGAGTCACTGGTATCTATTGCGTCAATGTCGTAAGCCTGACTCAGGTCGATGGTTGGCGCGTCATTGACATGGATGCTGAGAGTTTTTGTGGTCGAGCCACCGTCGCCGTCAGTAACAGTGATATCTAATGTGTAATCGCTACCCTTTTCGAGGGTTTCTCCGTCATTGATGTATATTTCACCGGTATTTTCATTAATCGAGAGCTTGCTTGATGAATCTTTCATGCTGAAAGTAAGATCGGTGCTGTCTATATCAGAACCGATTGCTGTGGCTACAATGCTGGCATGATCTGCAGTTCCGGCTGTTTCCGCTATAGTTATAGCTGTGTCATCGCTGCTGTTGACGGTCTCAATTTCAGTGATGGCGTGCATGCGGATGTTGTCGATAACGTTTCCGTAATCATCTGCATTATGGGATACCAGTTGTAATGTTCCCTCGGTTGTTCCGGCAGGAATGTCGAGGATTACACTTGCGGTTTCAAAATCAATATTATCGGGGTTGAAAGTTGCAATAACTACATTGTTCCAGAGGACGTCTATATTACCGCTGTCCGGTTGCTTTAAATTCTGTCCTCTGTCGAACATATCCAGTTCAAGAATATATTGTCCTTCACTAAGTCCTTCAATATTTTGCGAAATGACCATAGCTTCACCGGCACCGACGCTCATATCAAGAACGTTGTCTCCGTCAGTGGCACCGATGATGCCGTGACGGTTTCCGCTCATAACTTCCCAGTGGTTACCCTCATCCATGACCCATTCAGATGGTCCGGTTCCTCTGCCCCAATCTTCATTCGGAATGGAGTTACCGTTGTTAAGGGTCTCAAAGCTTCCGTTGAGGATGAAGTTATGGGAAGCATCTATTTCCGCGTAAGTTGAACTGGTAAAGCTAAGTTCAGGGCCGTCGTTTACAGCAGCAACTGTGAGGCCTGCTGTTTGCGTAGCCGTGAAATCTGCATCTTTGACATCATAGCTGAACTCAACATCTCCGTTCCAGTTTTCTGCCGGAGTGAAAGTCCATGTTCCATCATCATTGGCAACCAGATTACCTTCGCCTTTCGCCAGAGACAGATTTTCAATGCTGAGAGTGTCTCCTTCGGGATCAATTGATCCGGCAAGCAGGGTCTCTTGAGTTATGTGAATGGAACTTGCCGAGCCGTCGTCGTTTTGTGCATCTTCGTTTATGCTGCCCAGATCTATATGTCTTGCTGTAGGCGCTTCGTTTACGTTGGTTACGTTGATGGTCAAATCATCAGATGAAGTTGTTTTACCATCATCGACCGTTACCGTGATTTCAAATTTGTTATGATCCGCATCTTCATAGTTGATTTCAGCTGTGTCAGATAAACTGATTTCCCCAGTATTAGGATCAATGTCAAAATTGGAGGCATCATCTCCTGATATACTGTATGTCAGAGCGTCACCTTCAGGATCTATTCCTGCAACGCTTGCCACAAAACTGCCTGCCTTTGAATTTTCCGCTATGTTTACAGCAGGGTCGTCAGAAGAGGGAAGTTCGCTTACAGCGTGCATGCGGATATTGTCGATTACGTTTCCGTAATCATCTGCATTATGGGATGCCAGAGTAAGTTTACCTGAAGTTGTGTCTTCGGGAATATTTATAAGAACCCGTCCCGTTTCAAATTCGGTGGAGCCGGGATTGAAAGTTGCAATAACTTCATTGTTCCAGAGGACGTCTATGTTACCGCTGTCCGGTTGCTTTAAGTTCTGTCCTCTGTCGAACATATCCAGTTCAAGAATATATTGCCCTGTGCTAAGTCCTTCTATGTTTTGTGAAATGACCATAGCTTCGCCTTTGCCTACAGCCATATCAAGGACGTTGTCTCCGTCAGTAGCACCGATGATGCCGTGACGGTTTCCGCTCATAACTTCCCAGTGATTACCCTCATCCATTTCCCAGCCGACGGGACCGGTTCCTCTGCCCCAATCTTCATCCGGAATGGAGTTCCCGTTGTTAAGGGTCTCAAAACTTCCGTTTGTGATTAGGTCTGCGGAGTCGTCCAATGCGGAAAATTTTATTTCCGGTGCATCGTTTATCCCTTCAATGTCGAAGGTCAGCTTGGCGGTTGTGCGGGCTCCGTCACTGTCGGTAACGGTATATTTGAAAGTTTCAGTTGCGCCGCTGTCATCTGAGAGAGCATCGGTCGCTTGTTTATCTGCGGTGTAAGAGTAACTTCCATCGGCACTGACGGTAAGAGTTCCGTATTTTCCTTCGATAGTTGAGTCACTGCCGTCATTCGCAACTTGCTGGTTGTGGGAGTGGTCTTCATCATCAGTGAATGAAATATTAACTATGTTCAGCTGGGTTGTACTGCTGCCTTCGTCGCTGTAGTCCGTGTCTTCGGCATCAGTGGCGTGTTCAAGCAGGTTGCCTGTGGAAGGGGCGACAGTGTCGTCGTTGTAGGCTTCAGAGGCAGTGTCGTCGTGTATGTTAAGCAGTGCCGGAGCATCGTTTCTGGCGATAACCGAGATAGTGGATGTCGCAGTGTTGCTGATATCATTATGATCATCGTTAACAGTGACAGTGATAATACGGTCAGCCGTATCTGGAGTTTCGCTGTTATTATAAAATGATACTGAGCGGATAGCGTTTTCAAAGTCAGCAGGGGAGGCTGTATATCCTTCAGCCGCTGACAGGGTAACTATAATCTTGCCGTCAACTTCTGTTGTGGAAGATGTGATGTTTTCCGGTAGGTTACCTACACGCAACAGATCTCCGTCCATGGCGTTGGTCAGCACAATTTCGGCCGTGGTCATTGTTGTGCTGTCTACGTCGGCAATGGTGAGTCCTGCCGACGCTACATATACTTGGCCTGCATCTTCAATAAAGGTTGCCTGATATCCTGTTCCGTCTGATGCTTCGGCTGGGCTGAGGCGGACGACTACGTCTAAGTAATCTTTATCTCCGCCGTTTCTTACATCTTCCATACGGATGATGGTTGTGTCTCCGTCATTTTCAATAATGAAATGACCGGGAGCCGGAGTTCCATCTTTCGCGACGTTACCTGACGTTTCAGTGCGACCATCAAGAGTATCCGGATTGTTTTCCGTTTGGGAAAAATAAACAGATTTAGTTGACGGTACTCCATTTACATTAAGAAGCATTTTCCCATCGTCACCGAAAGTGAAAGAAAGTTCATTGTCTGCAAGGTCCGGGTAGTTTCTACCTCCGTCTGAAATCAGAAAATACTGATAGGAATGTCCTTCGGGTAAAGTTCCAAGGACATGGTCTGAACCAGTGGTCAGCGCATTCTGATCGTTTATAAAAACTTGAGGGTCAGAAGGGTTGTTACCATCAGCGTCAACCTGATAGACTCCGAATATATTGATAAATGATGCAGATTCTTTAACAAACGTCATTTCAAGATGAGCATCGCCATCAAGATCGATTGTCGGTTTATCGTTTTCGCCGCGGATATCCATGCTTAGATATGCACTGCTTTCTGCGCCGTCTGGATCTGTGACCGTGTAAATAAAGTTTTCACGGGTGTAACCATTGTTGCCGTCATT